>JANNPN010000398.1:0-11800 GCA_031400185.1 Polyangiaceae bacterium | reverse complement strand
GCTACTCCGGCCGAGGCGCCGCGCGCTGCTCCGGCCGAGGCGCCGCCGGCAGCGGAGCCCTCATCCGTCCTCGACCCACCGCCGGCGCTCGAGCGCTCGCTCGCGCGTGAGCTCGAATCGTTCATCGCCGCCGAGGGGCTGAAGGACGTCGTACAGGTCGCCGTCGCGGGGGGGGGCGTCACGCTCTCGATCAGCGACACGATCGGGTTCGCGTCGGGAAGCGCCGATCTCCTACCCGACGCCGGACCGGTGCTTGCGGAGGTGCGCGGGCTCGTCACGGCGCGTCCGGAGCTCGTCGTCGAGGTGTCGGGCCACACCGACGACCGTCCGCTCCATGCCGGCGCGTTCCGCTCGAATCTCGATCTCTCCCTCTCTCGGGCCGCGCGGGTCGCGCACGAGCTCGCGGCCGCGGACGACGACCTGACTGGTCGTATCTTCGCGGCCGGCTACGGGGCGGCGCGCCCCGTGGCGTCGAACGACGACGCCGAAGGCCGCGCCCGCAATCGCCGCGTCGAGCTGCGGCTCGTGCCGGCGCATCCCTAGCGCCGACCGGGGCATTCGTAGAGCCTAGCGGCGCGCCGGCGCGCCGGTCTTCTTCGTGTCGGGCAGCGCGTTCCGGCAAACCTTCACGAGCTCGGGCACGTCGAGGGCCGTGGGGCGCAGCATCCGCTCGGCGAGCCGACCGAGCGCCGCACCGGTCGGATCGCCGTGCACGAGCAGGGTGAGGATGCGGCCGTTCTCCGGCCCGAGGGCGTCCAGGAACTCGACGACCGATTGTCCCGCGTTCCGCACGTCGACGAGCACGGTGTCGGGACGGAGGATCGCCAGGAGGTCGAGCGCCTGCTTTTCGTCGCATGCCATCGAGACCGAGTGCCCGGCCTTGGCGAGCGCCGTCTTTGCGACCATGAATGCGTCGATGTCCTCGGTGAGGAGGATCGTGCGCCGGTTGCCGCGCGCCGAGCCTTCGACCGCGACACCGATCTCGGCGGCGCTCGGCGGCTCGACGAAGCACCGCAGTGGTCCGAGGATCCGGCTGCCGCGCGCGGGATGCTGCGCGTACCCGACGATGAGGGTACCGGCGTTGCCCGCCGCTGCCATCGCGGCGATGCACGCGTCGTCGCAGCCGACGAGGTTCACGGCCGCGACGCTGCCGCGTCCGGCGGGAATGGCCGTCGTGAGCGAGGTCTGGATGTGGTCGCGGAGGGTCGCGTCGCTTTCGAGCACGAGAAGCGCGGCGGCGGGCGCCGTTGCCGGCGCGCTCGGCGTCGCCGGCGGTGCGCTCGGGGACGGAGCGGGCGGTAGAGGAGGCACTGCGACGGCGGGCGCCGGCGGCGGCTCCGGGGGTCGGGACGCGACCTGGACAGGCGCCTGCGGCGCCGCCGCGCTTTCGACCCGGCCGGTGATGGTCGTCTCGAGCGAGTCGAGACGCGACGCGAGGTGACTACGGTCCTGCGCGGTCGTCGCGACCTGCTGCGCGAGCCGCTGCTGGTCTTGCTCGAAGCTAGTGAGGCGCTCGCCGAGCAAGCTGCGCTCTTGCGCGACGGCCTGACGCTCTGCCTCCATGCTCGACACGGCGGCACGCAGCTCGGACAGCATCTGGTCGAGGGCCGCGCGACTTTCTGCGAGCGCTGCCTGTCCCTCCGCGCGGACCACGTCGATCGCCTGCTGGCTCTCGGCACGCGCCGCGGCAATGCCGGCATCGCGTTCGGCCTTCAGCCGCTCCATCTCGTTGCCTGAGATCTCGCGGCGATCGACCCACGGGACGCATATGAGCGGCGGCGGCGCCGTATCCGATGCTGGCAGCGGGATCGCGCCGCGCTCGTCGCGCGTCCAGAGCAACGTCGAGAGTGCGAGCGCCAGCACGGAGTACGTGAACGACGGCGCGAGGAGCGCATCCGGCGCCAGCGGTGCCTCGCCGCCGAGGACCAGGATGACGCCGACGGGCAGGTGCCAGCGATAGAGCGGCACCGCCGCGACCGACGCGACGGGACGGCGCGCGTCGCTCCCGACGAGACGACGCGTGAACGGGTCGTCCGCGGGACGCTCGACGACGTAGACCTTACGGTCGACGAGGGCACGGAGCGGCATCTCGGAGCCGTGCTCGTCGCCCCAGCGCAGCACGTCGAGCGCTTCGGCGCCGGCGACCTCGAGCCCGCGCGCGGCGGCGAGCGTGAGCGTCGCGTCCTCACGCCGATAGAGCAACAACGCGCCGGCAGGCGCGTCGAAGATCGCGAGCATCGCGGGCAGCACCTCCGCCGTCAGTGTGTCCAGCGGAACTTGTCGCAGCTGCAGCTCGATGATGCGCACGATCGCGGCGAACGCGCTGCCTTCGAGCGCGACTGTCGCTGTCTCGGGATACGCGTTGTCGGGGGCCAGATCACGGACGATCCGGCTGAGAGCTGTCGGAGCCATCGCCATCGAGCGCTGCCTCACGACCGTAGCATGCGGCACGCGAGCTGCCGCCTGTGATTCGTCGTCGCCGCGCGAGTTTCACGCCGCAATCCGTGACGTTGCACGATCGCGCATGCGCGTACGCCATGCGCGACGACGTGTGGCGACGTTCCGCTCTGCGTCGCGACACACCACACAGCGGATGTCTCGGATCAGCCGAACGTCGAACGCGATCGCGCGGGGACCGGTTATTGTTCGTCGCAGGCGGTGCTGCAGTCGCGTCCGGTGCCGAGCGTCCCGCCGAGCGCGGCACAGCGGTCGGCCGATCCGGCGAGCTGACAGCGCGGCACCATGCACTCGGTGACGCTGTCGCACTTCCGCTTGGTACCGGTGCAGGTGCCGTCCTTCCGCCCGTCGCCGGGGTTCGAATCGCCGGCACAGTCGCGCTGCTTCGCCACGCAGCAGGTGACGGTGTCCGCCGGCTTCCCGCAGGCCGACCGCGATGCCACCCGACGGATGGGCGCGACGCACTGACGGGGAATCGAGCCGCACGAGCGCTTGCCGGAGGTATCGGGGGTGCAGGCGCTCAGCTCGCGGAGCTTCTTGGTCACGCAACGAACGTGATCCGAGTGGGCGGCAGCGCCGTCGCACGGGCAGGCCGCGTCGATCTCGGCTTGCGCCGCCTTCTGGGCGGCCTCGCAATCGGGACCCGTGGGACGGGCCGACGCCGGGGGCGCCCACACGGACAGCGAAAGGGCGGTTGCGAAGACGACGGCCAAGATCTTGATCATTGTGGGTCCTCCGGCGGGAATTGGGAGCCGCCACTATCGTACGTCGTCCGTAGCCGGGCAAGCGGGTTCTCGGGGTCGGCCGGCGGGCGGCGGGGCGTCACGGAGACAATGAAGTGCCGCATTCGTGACGGATGTCTGACTCCCAATGGCAAGAATTCCAAGGGAAATCCGGTCATGCCGGGTGGCATATCAGTTGCTCCCGAACCAGGCAGAGCTTTGTCACTACTTTTGCCGATCGGGAGGATCGACCACATGGAAGCAGAGAACATTCGTTCGTTGCGCCACAACCTGGGCCTGACCCAGGAGGAGTTCGCCCATCGCCTCGGGATCACCGTCGCGACCGTCAACCGCTGGGAGAACGGTCACAACAGTCCGACGCGGCTCGCGCGCAAGGCGCTGTACGACCTCGCGACCGAGAAGGGTGGCCCGGGCCCGCAGCTGAATGTCGCGTCCGAAGGCTGAGTCGGAGCGCGCATGCCCCGGGGACCGAGTCCGGATGCCGGCCGGCCCCTCAGGATCCTGCTGGTCGAGGACAACCTCGACCACGTCGTGATCACGCGACAGGCCGTGACGTCCATCCTGCCGTGCGAGGTGGAGGTCGTGAACGATGGGGCGAAAGCGGTGGAGCGGCTCGATGCCGCGCCCGCAGGGCGACGTCCGGACCTGATCCTGCTCGACCTGCATCTGCCGCTGTTGAACGGGCTCGACGTCCTGCGCTGGGTTCGCGGCCGACCGGACTACGACGCCACGCCGATTATCGTGCTCACGGCGGCGGGTGAGGACGAGGCGTTGATTCTGGAGTGCTACGCAAACGGCGCCAACAGCTTCTTGCCGAAGCCAGCAACCGACAAGCGTTTCGCCGAGGCGCTCCAGGTGCTCGCCGCGAGCCAGCGGCCCGCCGAGCTGCCGAGCGCCTAGCGCTCGGCGCCGTCGGTTTACCGCCGGCCGCCGGACCGGCCGCCCGACGGGCGGAAGTTCGCGAACGCCTCGCTGCCGGGGCGGATCGCCTTGGTATCGAAGAACTGCTCCGGCCTCTTCGGGAAGCGCAGCCGCTCGTGGGTGCGCTTGATGCGCTCGCGGAGGATCGCGGAGTCGCGCGTGCTTTCGCCGGCGCGGCGGATTTCCTCGACGGAGAGCTCCATGGTCGCGTGCTGCTGCCCGCGCGTGAACCCGAGCGACAGGAGAGGGTCCTGGGGCGTCGGACCGTCGTTCACCTGCATCTGCAGGCGCTTGTCGACGGTGCGGACGATCTTCCGGAGGAGATGCTGAGCGTTGGTCTCGAGATCCTGATGGCGCATGTAGCTGGGTCCTTCCTGCTGACGAATGTGAGCCGCGGCTAACTGGGAAAAGCGGCGAAGTGTAGGAAGCTGCCGAAGACCTGTCAAGGAGCGCGGCCCGTTACGAGCGTCAGGACCCGGGGAATCGGAAGGTGACGGTCGTGGTCTCCTGCGCCCGTACGGTCACGCGCTGCTCGCGGCGCTCGAGCGTGGGGTGCCAGGCGGCGAGCGTGTACGTGCCGGCCGGTACGCCCTCGAAGCGAAAGCTCCCGTCCGCAGGGGTGACCGCGAAGAACGGGTGCGCGACGACCCCGAGATCGAGCCGCATCCACGGGTGCACGTCGCAGCGGACGGGCACCATCACCTCGGGGCCTGGGAGCGTGAGCGTGCGCTCGGCGTCGCGGCGCGGAAGACCGAAGTTCCACCGCGGCGACGCGCGCGGCTCGCCGTGGACGTTGTGCAGCGTGTCGTCGCTGCTCCGGAAGACGATCGGCTGGCCGGCGCGGACGCCCGCGACCCGCGGCGCGTACCAACAGCCGCGCTGGTCGATCACGACCGGCGTGTCCGGCACCGCGAAGACGCGGTCCTCGAGGCCGGACGCGACGTAGACGAAGGTGTCAGCGAGCGTCCCGGCGGTCGCGTGCACGTCGTCGACGCGGAGGCCCTGCGGGTGCGCCGCGGCGCACGTCGGGTCGCTCGTGACCGCGATGGTGCGCGGCGGCGGCGGCACGCCCGCGAAGAGCACCTCTCCTGCGATGACGCCGGTCGTGGCGGGGTCGAGCCGGGTCGGGCTACGCGCCACCTCGGGCGCGGTCGGCGCGCGCTCGCACCCGATCACGAGTGCGAGCGCGGCTACAAAAAACAGCCGGGAACGAAGCGCGACTAGAAGCCCTGCACTTTCGTCGCACGGTCGTAGATGTGGTACACGAGAGCCCAGCCGATGAGGACGATCACGCCGAGCGTGATCGGGCCCATCGGCCCCGACGCCCACGTCGCGTGCTGCCCGATCATCATGAAGATCAGCGGCACGGACATGTAGGTGTTGTGCTTCGAGCGCAGGCCCGCGAGCGCCACGACGTCGGGGTTCGGCGGCGTGCCGTTCTTGGTGGCGGTGATGATCTCCTGCTGCGCGGGCCAGATCCGGAACCATACGTTGAAGGCCATGATCGTGCCCATCGTCGCGCCGAGGTGGATCGAGTAGCCGCGGAAGCCGAAGCCCCCGACCCACTGGAAGACGAAGAGCAGCACGGTCGCGAGCACGACGCCGGCCCCGAACGCGGTCTGTGGGTCCTTCAGCGGTCCCTTCGCGAGCGGGTCGTAGATGAACGGCGCCACCAGCACGAGGATCAACATGAGGCCGGCGAAGAGTCCGATCCCCGTGTCGGGATCCGCGAGTGCCAGCTTCTGGTGGTAGAAGAGGTACAGCAGGAGAACGATGCCGGTCACCCAGGTGAAGAGGGCGCCATGGCGGAACCAGAACAGCGCGCGCGGCATCAACTCCGGGACCACCTTCTTCTTGGTCTCGGCGTCGAGCTTCGGCATCACGTTCGCGTTCACCCAATTGAAGAAGTAGAGAAGCCCGATCCAGAGCACGCCCGCGACCACATGGATCCAGCGGAAGAGCGACTCGACGATTGGCATCACTTCCATGTTCCCCACCTCCTGCGCGATCTCGCGACGGCTTAGAGCCGACACCCAGGGATGTCAAGTTTGTACGGGCGGCGTGCGATCGCTTTCCAGGCGCGTCGCCGTGCGGTAAACGGCTCGGGTCGATCGGGATGGAGAGATGGCCGAGTGGTCGAAGGCGCACGCCTGCTAAGCGTGTGTAGGGGTAACACTCTACCGAGGGTTCGAATCCCTCTCTCTCCGCTCTCCCAGTGAATGGCCGAGTCCTCCGCCATGACCGCGCCGCTTCGGCGGGCCGTGTTTCGCGCGCTCTGGGTCGCGTCGGTCGCGTCGAACGTCGGCACGTGGATGCAGGAGGTCGGCGCGGCGTGGCTCATGACGTCGCTCACCTCGTCGCCGCTGTTCGTGACGCTCATCCAGGCGGGCTCGGGCCTGCCGATGTTCCTGCTCGCGATCCCGTCGGGCGCGCTCGCGGACATCGTCGACCGCCGCCGCATGTTGCTCGTGACCCAGACGTGGATGCTGCTCGCGGCGGCGACGCTCGGCGTCGTGACGCTCACCGGCCAGGTGACGCCCACGGCACTCCTCCTCGTCACCTTCGCGATGGGCTTCGGCGTGGCCTTGAACGGCCCCGCATGGCAGGCCGTGATCAACGAGCTCGTGCCGCGTGACGAGCTGCCGGCAGCGGTCGCGCTCAACTCGGTCGGTTTCAACCTCGCGCGCGCCGTCGGTCCCGCGCTCGGCGGGCTCGTCGTCGCGGCGGCGGGGCCGGGCGCGACGTTCCTCCTGAACGCCGCGTCCTTCCTTGGGACGGTGTTCGTACTCTACGGCTGGGACCGCCGGCCCACCAGCACACCGCTCGCGGCGGAGCGGCTCGCCGGTGCCATGCGCGGCGGCCTCCGCTACGTGCGCTACCAGCCGGAGCTCCGCGCGGTCATGGTGCGCGCGGGTGGGTTCATGTTCTTCGCGATCGCGCTCATGGCGCTCCTGCCGCTGCTCGCCCGCGGCGAGCTCGGACGCGGCCCGACCGGTTACGGGGTGATGCTCGGCTGTCTCGGTTTCGGCGCGGTGACGGGCGCTGCCGTGCTCGCGCGGGTGCGAACGCGGGTCGGCGCCGAGCGGCTCGTCCAAGTCGGCGGCGTGGTCTTCGCGCTCGCCTGCATCGGCGTCGCCCACGTGCGCCTGTTTCCGGCCGTCTGTGTGCTGATGTGGATCGCCGGCAACTGCTGGCTGATGCTGCTCTCGAGCTTCCACGTGGCCGCACAGGGAAGCGTCGCCGGCTGGGTGCTGGCGCGCGCGCTCTCGATCTACCTGCTCGCGTTTTCCGGCAGCATGGCGATCGGCAGCGCGGTGTGGGGCGTGCTCGCAGTCCGCGTCGGGACGCCGTGGTCGCTCACGTCGGCGGCAGTCGGCTTGGTGCTGACCGCGCCGTTGCTGGGGCGTTTCCGCTTGCCGCTCCTCGAGGGCCACGACCTGTCCCCGACGAAGTTCTCGCCGGCCCCCCGGTTCGATCTCTCGCACGACCGCGGCCCGGTTATGGTGACCGTCCGCTACGAGATCGCCGACGCCGATCGCGAGGCGTTCCTGCGCTTGATGCGGCGGATGGAGCTCGTGCGTCGGCGGAGCGGTGCGGTCGGCTGGGCCGTGTACGAGGATCCGAGCCAACCGAACCTCATGCTCGAGGTCTTCATGGTCGACTCGTGGGTGGAGCACCTCCGACAACACGAGCGCGGCACTCGGAGCGACATCGCTCTCCGCGACCGCATCCGGACCTTGCACCGCGGAAGCGAGCCGCCCGCCGTCTCGCATCTGCTCGCCGTCGACTGAGGGCGGCCGGCGCCGCCGCCTGCGGGCTGCCCACGCATGTGCCTCTGCGTCCGGTGGCCGGCGGCGTGGCGGTCGCCGCGGGACATACGAGCGCCTGCGTCGGCGTCCCTCGTGACAAGTCGCGTGCCGACACGCGCCGCGCGTCGAATCTCGCATGATCCCTGCGCGCGCCGCGCAAACGGGCGTGCGTCAGGTCATGGCACCCGCGTTGCAGACTGTCGTCCTCGAACGCTGCTTCCCGAAGGAGAAATGATGAAAGCCCTCATGACGCTGTTTGGACTTGCCGCGATCGGCCTCGTTGCCGCCACCCCGGCGCTCGCCGACTGCGAGCTCGGCTGCAACGCCGAGTGCAAGCAGGAGGCGGCGATTTGCAACAGCGCCGCGAACCTCGAGAATCGCGTCGGCCGCCAGCAGTGCGACGCCGAAGCCGACGACGCCCTCGTCGGGTGTGACAGCGACGCGATCGACGCGCGCGCCGACTGCGTCGGCCTCTGCGGCGTCGACTTGAAAGCATGCGGCGGCGGCGCCAAGGCCGCGCTCAAGCAGTGCAAGGAGTCGGTGAAGATCGAGCTCGCCGGCTGCGGCAACGCGGTCGCGACCCAGTACGCCGCCGACAAGGCGGCATGCGCCGAAGATCTGGCCGACTGCAACGGCAGCTGTATCGAGTAGGATTCCGTCACGGCGCGGGTCACGGACGATCCGCGCGGCTGGTTTCATCCACGACCTCGTCGACCACTTCTTCCCGCCGTCGGTCGTATGGAGGATGTGGCCACGAGCCGTCGTCGCGCCGACGACCCACCCGACGTCACGGTCGACGAAGTCGAGCGCATCGAGCTGTGCGCGCAGGGCGGCCGACCCGGTGACGCCGCCGTCCACTACGAAGCACGTGCTGTCCGCCGGCCAGACGGTCGAGGTCATGCCGGCGGCCGTCGACGTCGGGGGTCGCGGTTGGCGAGGCGTTCGCGTCGCGGTCGGGCGCCGCGTGGTCGTCACGAGCGGTGTCGGGCGGCTCGTCGCCGCCGCCTCCGTCACCGCAGCCGATGAGCGCGATGCACGCGAGCGCGAGGCGTACCCGCATACGCACAGGACGACGAGGGTGCGCGAACCTTTCGTCGGAGCCGCGAGCTCATGGATCGCCACGGAGAACAGCGGCACGAGTGCGCCCAACTCCCAAAACTCGCGTGGAAGGTTGAGGGGGTGGCCAGGCTGATGAAGGGAGAGGCAGTAATCGTCCCTCGGATGGTGGACACCGCCGGTCACGGTGTGACGCGGGGTCGACGATCCGCAGGTTGCTCCCGCAAGATCGCGACCCCGCCGCCGGTGAGACTATTGCCCCGTCATCGAGCCCCCGAGTTCGTGCACGAAAGCTTCGACCTTCGCCTTGCTCAGTACCGTGTCGTCGGTTGTGAGACACGAACCAGACGGTTCGACCCTCTCGAAGCAGCCCTTGGCGGGCTCGCTGCCGCCGTCGAATTTCGCGGCCGCCTTGGCCGTGCAGGTCTGGTCGAGAGGCAACAGTTTTTGATGTGCCTTTCGCAGGCACGCGATGAGCGCTTTAGCGAATTTACTGACACACCCATTCTTCTTTGCGAGGCAAGTGTTCACCGTCGCAACACTGAACGGTGTGCCGTTCCCCGGATCTAGGTCCGTCACGACGTCGCCGACGAAGGCGTCGACAGCCGCGAGCGCCGCGCCGCCGTTGCCAGCTACCTGGCAATCGACGTGTTTGACATCCGCCGATTGTATGCAGGCCAGGAACTTTGCTTCGCTGCTGGTTAGGCACGTCGCTGATACCAATGCGCCTCCCGCTTGCGCCTTCTGGATGCACTTGAGCCGCGCGGCGACGGTCTTGGACACGCAGGCCTCTTTCGCTGCGGCACACGTCGTGGCCGCGCCGAACATGCGCACGATGCGATAGACGGGGGCCGGGCCAGGGCCGACGACCACGATCTTGCCATCGGATTGCTCCCTCAGTCGCAATGGGAGGCCGCCGGCGAACACATCGGTGGTCAGGGGCCGTTGACCACCCTGCGCAAATCCAGAGTCAAGTTCCCCGTCGGAGGTCATCCGCAGGACCGAAGACGGTGTGAGCATGACGAGATTTCCATTGGGCTCCGTTGCGCCCCAGCTGTAAAGGTTGGGCACGTCTGTCAGATAGGTGATGCCGTCGGGGCCGAGTGTCCCGTCACTGTTCAACCGAACACCGAAGGTGTTGAGCGCGGGCGTCGCGTAGACGCCCGCAGCGGTGATGTCGCCATCCTCCAAAACACCGACCATCGAGAACAACGCGATGTCGGCAGGGAGCGAGAAATGCACGACGCCGCCGACACCGAACGTGCCATCGGGCGTACCGCTCGCCCCGTACCGCATCATCACGGGCTGGTCGTCGTATCCGAGGCCCCCGACAAGGATCTTTCCGTCCGGCTGAAGGGCGACCGCCCCCCCCGACTGACTACCATTCCCGTTGATCTCGGTTGCCGGCACCACCTCGCCACCGGCACCAAAAGACGCGTCTCGTGCGCCCAGTGAATTATATTGGATCAGCCGAGCACCGAGATACACCAGCACTGCTCCCGACTCGAGCGCGATCACGCGGATGGGTATCTCTAGGATTGAGGTGTTCTCGGTTGCGATCCCGCCAATCCCGAAGGTCGCATCGTACGCGCCAGTGCCGTCTAGCTTGATGGTTCGTATGTCGGCCGTGACCATCCCGGTCGTTTCTGCCGTGAGTACGAAGATGTTGCCGCTGCCATCTGTCGTGACGTCTCCGACGGACGCATCTCCAACGGAATTCATCGTCACGAAACCGGCAGTGCCGAACGTGACGTCCAGTGTTCCGTCCGCCTCGTACCGGGCGAGGACCAACGTCGTATCGGAGGTCGAGCCGGCGACGAGGATCTTGCCGTCAGGCTGAATCGCGATGGCCGCAGTATAAAGCGAGCTGACACTCAAATCGGTGTCCACGACGCCGTTCACGCCAAAGGTGGGATCAAGATCGCCAGCCGCTGCATACAAGACCGACGGAGAAATCAGCAGGAGGACCACACCAAGTACCATTCGAAACCGGATAGCCAAATCAAGCATTGAAAGATCTCCTGGCAAGTGAATGCGTTGAAAGGATGGTGAGACACCGCCTCAGTGAGCTACAGCGCCCAAGAGAAGGCGTCGCAAAGAGTAAGGCTGCCACGACGGACATAGCGTGACGTTCGAGCCCTACACGGATTCGGCGTGTAGTGGGCCGATCGCGCACGGCGAGGTGGTCAAAATCAAGACGCGGTAGATCGGCCGCCGAAGCGGCGAACGAAGGGAACGAGGCGAGCAACGCGAAGCGGCGGGTTCTCACGGCGATTTCCCTCAGGGAGGGACGGTCAAGAGATCGGGCGGCCGAACCTTCTCATGATCGCTAGCGACGTGTCCACACAGGAGGACGCAGATGCTACGCCTGCGCCACAATGGCGCAGCTTCACCGCTGGTTGGGCGCACGGCGCACCCGGCTTCCGCATGTCATGGTAGCTCACGTGCGACGGATCGACCGACTGTGCCGCATCGGAGTCTCGGGTCGGCGACTCGCACACCTATGGTGCCGGCATCACCGCCGACGAGTCCTATCCTGCGCACCTTGGGTGCCGCTCGATCACCGGGGGCCCGGCGAGTATGGGGTGGTCAACCTCGGCGTAGCGCGCATGAACTCACGGTGGTTGTGCGTCACCTCACCAATGATTGGAACGATCCGCACGTCGTGATGCGGGGGATGTCCCGCTCGTTGTTGAATTGATCGCCTGAGCAGCGAGCGGCGACTCCGGTGACGGTCGTCTACGCGACGGCTTTCTTGGTGTCTACCTGATGGCGATCGAGTGCCCGGATGAGCGCGGGCATCTCACCGCAGCC
>JANNPN010000388.1:0-6369 GCA_031400185.1 Polyangiaceae bacterium | reverse complement strand
GCTTCCGGGCGTCGGCACCAGAAACGTGGTGTCCTTGACCGACACTTGGATTTTACGCTTGGCGGGCTTGAGCAGATTGTCGCTCACGGTGATCTGCTTCCCCAGCATCGAGGGGACGAGCTTCGTGACCAGCAACTGCGACGCGTCGCCTTTGTCGTCGCCGCCGACGGCCGCCACGACACCGTTCGCGTCGGTCGTCACACCGAAGAGCGACGCAGCGGGGATCGATTGCACCCACACCGGAATCCCGGTGCCGCCCGAGAACTTCGCGAGGATGGCGGTGAAGATGAGCTTCTTGCCCGACGACTCCCCGACGACGATGGCGTCGCCGTGCGCGTCGACGGTGAGACCAAATGCGCCGGCGAGTACCGTCCCGGGATGCTTGTAACGCCACCGTTCCGCGCCGTCGGCACCCGCCACCTTCACGACCCCGAAATGCTCCGGGGAAAGTCGACCCACCTCCACGGACTGGGTGCGAAAGAGGCCCGCCATGACGACGTCGCCCTGACTGTCGACGGCGACCTCGGTCATGGTGCCGGGATTCTTGTAGTTGGGGTTGTAGTTCCAGAGCTTGTTGCCGTCCCGATCGAGCTTGACGGCGTAGATCTCGGGTAGCTCCAAGCCCTGGGACGACCGACCGACGATGATCGGGTTGCCCGCGCCGTCGACGGCGAGACCGAGCGCATGATTCGCCTCCTTGATCGTCGCGTCGGCCTCACCCCACACGAGATCGCCGTCCGCGCCCGCGAGGCGGGCGGCGAAGATGTCGAAACCGGCGAGCGAGGCGACCGTCCCCGCGACGTAGACGTCGTCCGGTGGCCCATCGTTGCGCACGTGAAACGCCACACGGGTGGCTTCGTTTTTCCCGTCGAGGCCGTCGTCCAGCGTGTTGCGCCAGAGCTCGGCGCCGGAGCTGCCGGCGATCTTGAGGATGAAGGCGAGCTGCATCGTGGGGCCCTTGGTCGATCCGACGAGGACCACGTCGTGGCGGCTGTCGGTCGCGGCGCCGAAGACGTTGGCGTTGGCGAACGTCTTCGACCACAGCACCCCTCCGTTCGCGATCGACAGTTTCGCGACGCGCAGCTCGTACTGCGCGAGCGCCGACACGAACACTTTGCTGACCGCGATGACCGTGCCGGGCTCGCCGAGGAGGAGCGATGACACGGATGCGCCGGCGAGCGTCGTGCGCCAGACCTCGGCTCCGTCGGCCGCCGCGAAGCGCGCGACCGTCGCCTGCGATGCTGCCACCCCGTTCACGAGGTTCGTGAGGCGTCCCCCGATGATGACGTCGCCCGCAGGCTCGGCAACGATCCCGCCGGCGCTATTCGAGCCTGGGCCATTGCCTCCAATGCGCGTCAGCCACGCGACGGCGACGGACGGGGATAGGAGGAACAGGACGGCGGCGATGGCGAGAGGGCGCAGGTATCGTGTCATGAGCATCTCCTTCGTTGCGTGGGGCGCTGGCCTGTCCCTCGTCCGGCGGGTCATGGCAGCACCGCCGTCGACGGGATGCAGAGCTCAACCTCTTTGTTGGTGTCGACGGTCGCGGGACCGAGCGGGCCGTTCAGCGCGACGCCGACACGCTTCTGGTGCTTCGGCTGCTTCGGAACGATCTTCGTGCCTTTGCTCTTGGGGTCGGCCGCGCCGCAGCCGTTCTGCGCGATCGTCTTCGACGCGGCCTTCGCCTGGTAGCAGACGAGGTGGCCTGCGGCGTGGCGGAGGGTGGTCGCGGTGAACGGCACCTGCGCGCCGCCTTTCAGCGCCGCGGGCGTGCCGGCGGTCGCGGCGGGGATGCAGAGGCGAGTCGGCTTCTTCAGGTCGTAGCGCCGGGTCTGGAAGTCGTCGACGACGTCGACCTGGGTGCCCTTCACGAGCTTCGTTTGCGACTTGGCCTTGTAGCAGAGGAGGTGGTCGACCTCGGCGGAGAGCGGGTCGAACGGCGCCGTCTGCCGCGCGACTGGCGCGAGCACGGTGTCGGGCTTCACGAGCGTGAGCGTCAGGCTCCCGCACTGGTTCGTCGTCGCGACGTTCGGGATCTTCAGGAACTTCGCGGCGCCTTTGCGGCGCTTCACCGCGTACTGCGCGAGGCTCGTCGTCGCGTCGGCGCGGCCCTCGGCGTTCTTGTCGGCGGGAATACCGAGCGCCGGGAGCTTCTTCACGTCGTAGTCGGCGCTGCCGATCGCGTCGGTGAGCGTGACGGGACCGAAGGCCGCGAGCTTCGGTGCTATGGCGCTGCCCTTCACTTTGTAGAGGACGAAGTGGTCGAGGAACGAGCCGTGGAGCGCGTAGGTCTCGGTCGTGCGGTAGGTGTCCGTCGTCGTCTGCCGCTCCTGGATCACGGTGTGATCGTGTACATTGATGTTGAAGTTGGTCGTGCCCGAGACCACGCAGAAGGGCTCCCCGAAGGGTGGGATCTCGCCGGCGGCGTTGGGGCAGCTCTGGCATGGGTCGGTGTTGGGCACGTCACGATCGTTGATGCCGATGCACCCCGGCCCGATCTTGATGTCCTGCGTCGGCGTCTGTGTCGTCTGGCGACCCGTCTCCGTCGTGGTCACACTCGAATCGACGAGGGCGGTCGCCGAGTCGACGAGAGCCGGCCCCTTCACGAAGAGGCTGGCGGGCGGGCCGGCGCGCAGTGCCGTTTCGGCAGCGTCGATCGCTTGCTGAACGCTCGCATCCGCGAACGGGGCGGGCAGCGCCTGATCGGAGACCACGATGCCGATCGGGTTCGTGACGACGAGCCGGGTCGCGAACGTATCGACGCGCGCCGTCGCGGTCGTGGTCACCGTCTCCGATGACGTCGTGGTGGAGGTCGAGAACGTCGTGTTGGTGGAGCCACCGCTCACGGCCTCCCGTTCGAGGAGCGGGTGAGCGATCAGGCCCCACGCGAGCAGCACTGTCAGCGCGAATCCTCCACCGACGCCGCGCGTGCTCACGGCAAGCTCGCGGTCGAGGGGATGCAGAGCTCGACCTCTTTGTTGGTATCGAGCGTCGCCGGGCCGAGCGGGCCGTTGATCGCGACGCCGAGGCGCTTCTGGTGCTTCGGCTGCTTCGGGATGATCTTGGTGCCCTTGCTCTTCGGGTCGGCGGCGCCGCAGCCGTTCTGCGTGATCGTCTTCGACGCGGCCTTCGCTTGGTAGCAGACGAGGTGGCCGGCGGGGTGACGGAGGGCGGTCGCCGTGAACGGGACCGGCGCGGCGCCTTTCAGCGTGGCGGGCGTGCCCGAGGTCGTGACGGGCACGCAGAGGCGGGTCGGCTTCTTCAGGTCGTAGCGCCGGGTCTGGAAGTCGTCGACGACGTCGACCTGCGTGCCCTTCGCGAACTTCGCTTGCGCCTTCGCCTTGTAGCAGAGGAGGTGATCGACCTCGGCGCTCAGGGGATCGAACGGCGCCGTCTGCCGCGCGATCGGGACGAGCAAGCTCTCGGGCTTCACGAGCGTGAGCGTCAGGCTCCCGCACTGGTTCGTCGTGCCGACGTTCGCGATCTTCAGGAATTTCGGTGCGCTCTTCCTGGGCTTGAGCGCGTATTGCGCGAGCGAAGTCGCCGCGTCGGCACGGCCTTCACCGTTCTTGTCCGCAGGAAGGCCGAGGGCAGGGAGCTTCTTCACGTCGTAATCGGCGCTGCCGAGCGCGTTCGTCAGCGTCACCGGACCGAAGGCGGCGAGCTTCGGCGCGGTCTTCGCACCCTTCACCTTGTAGAGCACGAAGTGATCGAGGAACGAGCCGCGGAGCGCGTAGGTCTCGGTCGTGCGGTAGGTCTCCGTCGTCGTCTGCAGCTCCTGGATGACGGTGTGCTGGTCGGTGTTGATGTTGAAGTTGTTGGTTCCCGCAGGGACGCAATACGGCGTGCCGCGCGGAGGGATCGTGCTCGTCAACGCACACGGGCTGCACGGCATCGTGTTCGGGACGTCGCGATTCTCGATCCCGGTGCAGTTCGGTCCGATCGTCTCCTCGGCCGTGATGTCGAGCGTCGTCTCGCGGCCGGTCTCGCTCGTCGTCGTGCTGGTGTCGACGAGGAGCGTTTCGGTTGCGACGAGCGCCGGACCCTTCACGAAGAGGCTCGCCGGCGGTCCCGCAAGAAGCGCGGTCGCGGCGGCATCGATCGCCTGCTGCACGCTGGTGTCGGCGAATGCGGCCGGGAGCGTGTCGTCCGACACGAGCGCGCCGACGGGGTCGGTCACGACGAGCCGGGACGCGAACACGTCGACGCGGTCGGTGGCGGTCGTCGTGACGGTCTCCGATGACGTCTCGTAGGAGGTCGTGGTCGTCGTGTTGGTGGGGTTTCCGCCGAGGGCGCGGCCGGCGAGCTGCGGCTGCACGACGATCGCCCACGCGAGCAGCGCCGCGAGCACGGCGGCGCTCCAGAGCCCTCGGGGCGGTCGCCGTCGCGTATCCGGGTCGGAGGCTCGGGGGGCGGAAGGGTCCATGAGCAGGGCTGATGGGAGGCTGAGCCTTACACGGACCGCGCGCGTTTCGGCAACCAATCTACCCGGTCGCGAGCTCGTCTTCTGCCGCGCGGGTGAGGGGATCCAGAGGCGGGTCTCCGGCGGCGTCGTCAGGCACCGGCGTGACCCCGGCCGTGGCGCGGCGCTCGTCGACCAGGCGGAACAACCGCCTGCGCAGCCAATCGGCATCGATGCCCAGCACGGCGCAGACGTTCTCGTAGGCGTAGAGCTCCGTGTGCTCTGGCGAGCGAAACCACTCGTCGGTCTCCGCGTAGAGCGCCCGCAGCTTCCGGTCGACGGTCGCCGTGCAGCTCTTCAGCAGGCAGTGGGCCGCGTCCTCGAGCACCGCGATCATCAGCATCCGCTCGGGCTCTGGAAGTCCGAGGTTCGGGGGCAAGAGCTCGCCGCTCAACGTGACGTCCGGTTCGAAGATTCGATTGTCCGTATCGTTCATGGCCATGCACGGCCGGCCGCCCGTCCGCTGGACGGACGCCGGGGTGGTGTCTCTGCAATCGTTGGGGTTCGGCGTCGCGAAAAGGAGGAGCGTGCGGGACCCGCAGCTGTGGCGATTCCGACGCTCGACCAGAGTAAGGCGCGTCGTCGAAAGGTCAACCCATCGGCGCGGAAGCGGCGGCCTCCTCGACAGCCGTCGCGCGTGCGTGCGATACGACCCGCCGCGCCACGAGGAGGGCTCCCCATGATTCTGTTGAACCCGAAGAAGCACGCGCGCCCGTACGCCGACCCGCGCTCGACCGAGGTGATGCGGAAGACGATCGCGTTCTTCGAGACCAAGGGGAAGGACAAGCTCCTCGAGGACTTCTACGCGCGCGGTTGGTATTCGGACTTCGTCGAGTTCGTGAAGGCGAACCGGATCTTCGCGACCATGTGCACGCCGGCGGGCGAGGGCGCCCCGGACGGACGCTGGGACACGTGGCGGATCTGCGAGTTCGCCGAGATCCTCGGGTTCTACGGGCTCCAGTACTGGTACGTCTGGCAGGTGTCGGTGCTCGGGCTCGGCCCCATCTGGATGAGCAAAAACGCCGCGGTCCGGCAGCGCACCGCGGCGGCGCTCGAGGACGGCGGCATCTTCGCCTTCGGTCTCTCCGAGAAAGCCCACGGGGCCGACATCTACTCGACCGACATGGTGCTGACCCCGTCCGGCGACGGCTGGAAGGCCAACGGCCGCAAGTACTACATCGGGAACGGCAACGCGGCGGCGATCGTGTCGACGTTCGGCCGCGTACGCGGCACCGACGGCGCTCCCGACGAGTACGTGTTCTTCGCCGCCGACCCGCAGCACCCGAACTACCACCTCATCAAGAACGTCGTCGCGAGCCAGAACTACGTCTCCGAGTTCGAGCTGAAGGAGTACCCGGTAGGACCGGGCGACATCCTGCACCGCGGCCGCGACGCCTGGGACGCCGCGCTCAACACCGTCAACATCGGCAAGTACAACCTCGGTTGGGCGTCGATCGGCATCTGCACCCACGCGTTCTACGAGGCGATCACCCACGCCTCGAACCGCGTCCTCTACAAGATGCACGTGACCGACTTCCCGCACGTGCGCCAGAACTTCGTCGACGCGTACTGTCGCCTCGTCGCGATGAAGCTCTTCGCGCTCCGCGCCGCCGACTACATGCGGGTCGCGTCGAACGAGGACCGCCGCTACCTCCTCTACAACCCGATGGTGAAGATGAAGGTGACGACCCAGGGCGAGGAGGTCATCAACCTCCTCTGGGACGTGATCGCCGCCAAGGGCTTCGAGAAGGACATGTACTTCGAGATGGCGGCGCGCGACATCCGGGCCCTGCCCAAGCTCGAGGGCACGGTGCACGTGAACATCGCGTTGATCGTGAAGTTCATGCCGAACTACTTCTTCGCGGCCCGGGCCTACCCGCCGGTGGCCCGTCGCGACGAGGCGGTCC
>JANNPN010000380.1:0-13441 GCA_031400185.1 Polyangiaceae bacterium | reverse complement strand
GGACCTGCAACTCGCCCGGCGCGAGCACTGGGGTCGGCTCCTGCAGCACGAGGCAGTCGGATGCGAGCAGCAGGACGAGATCGGCGGCGACGCCGGCGACGACCTCGGCCATGCGCGGCCGCCAGTCGATGCCGGCCACGTGCACCGCAACCCCGTCCCCCGCCAGCGCTGCACGCGCCTCGCCTTCCACGGTCGGCATCGCGACGAAGGCCATGGGGGCGACCGCCGCCGCCCCGCCGAACCAGCGGAGCGACCGCACGAGGCGCTCGGCCGCACGTACGCTCGCGGCATCGGCGATCAGGCTCGCGATCGCGATCCGCATCGGCGTCACCATTGCCGCCGCGTCACCAGGAGTCGACACAGGGCCGCTTCTTGCCGCCGCGGCGCGGCGGATAGGGCACGGCAGCGAGCGCGCTCGCGATCACGCGGCGGGTGTCCGCGGGGTCGATGACGTCGTCGATCTCGAAATGCGACGCCGCGCTGACGGCCTTGCCGTGGCGGTAGAGGCGCTCGACCATGCTCTCGTAGAGCTTGCGGCGTTCCACCGGGTCGGCGAGCGCGGCGATCTCCTTCCGGAACCCGAGCTTCACGGCGCCTTCGAGCCCCATGCCGCCGAACTCGCCGGTCGGCCACGCCATCGTGAAGAGCCCGGCCTTGAAGCTCCCGCCCGCCATCGCCATCGCGCCGAGCCCGTAGCCTTTGCGGAGCACGATCGTACAGAACGGCACCGTCAGGCTGGCGCCGACCACGAAGAGCCGCGCCGCGTGGCGCACGAGCGCGTGCTTCTCGATCTCGGGTCCGACCATGATGCCCGGCGTGTCGCAGAGGAACACGACGGGCACGTCGAACGCGTCGCAGAGCTGGAGGAAGCGTGCCGCCTTGTCGGCACCGTCGGCGTCGATCGCGCCGGCCAGGTGCGTCGGGTTGTTGGCGACGATGCCGACCGGCCGGCCCGCGATGCGCGCGAACGCGGTCACCATGCCGAGCCCGAACGGCCGGCGGAGCTCCAGCACCGAACCGGTGTCGGCGAGCGTCGTCACGACCCGCCGCACGTCGTAGATGCGGAGCCGGTTCTCCGGCACCAGCGTGCGGAGGCGCCGCTGGTCGGCGCACGACCACTCCGCGACCGCGCCCTGGAAGTAGCCGAGATATTGCTGCGCGACCCGCACCGCCTCGGCCTCGTCGGCGACCGCGACGTCGACGACGCCGTTCGCGGACTGCACCGCCATCGGCCCGATCTCCTCGGGGCGGAAGACCCCGAGACCGCCGCCCTCGACCATCGCCGGCCCGCCCATGCCGATGTTGGAATTGGCCGTCGCGATCACGACGTCGCAACAGCCGAGGAGCGCCGCGTTCCCCGCGAAGCAGAACCCCGAGTTGACGCCGACGAGCGGCACCAGTCCCGAGAGCCGTGCGAACGCCTGGAACGTCGGCACGTCGAGCCCCGCAATCCCGAGCGCGTCGGTGTCGCCTGGCCGGCCCCCGCCGCCTTCGCTGAAGAGCACGACGGGCAACCGCTCGCGCTCGGCGATTTCGAGCAGGCGGTCCTTCTTGCGGTGGTTCTGCGCACCCTGCGTGCCGGCGAGCACCGTATAGTCGTACGCGAGCACGACGCACGACGCGCGGTCCTTTGGCGCGGTCGCCGCGTTCACCGTGCCGATCCCGGCGACGAGCCCGTCGGCCGGCGTCTTGGCGATCAGGTCCTCGACCGAGCGACGCTGACGCTGCGCCGCGAGCACGAGCGCGCCGTATTCGACGAAGCTTCCCGGATCGCAGAGGTCGTCGACGTTCTCGCGCGCGGTGCGCTGGCCGGTGGCCCGCCGGCGCGCGACCGCCTCGGGGCGCGCCGGGTCGTGCCCGATGACGTGGCGTTCGAGCGTCTCGGCGAGGTCGGCGCGCACGTGGTCGAGGTCGACGTCGTCGGCCGCCGCAGTGGCGTGCTCGCCGACGTCGGCAGGATCGAGCAGCGCCAACACGTGACCCTCGAATACCGTGTCACCCTGCTCCACTGCGACGCGCCGCACGACGCCGGCACGCTCGGCGGGCACCACGTGCTCCATTTTCATCGCTTCCATCACGAGGATCGTCTGCCCGGCGCGCACGGTGTCGCCTTCGGCGACGTCGACGCTCACGATCGTGCCTTGCATGTGCGCACGGACCGCGATTGCATCGTTGACGTCGACGCTGACGATCGTGCCCTGCATCTGGGCGCGGACCGCGAGCGCATCGCGGGCGTCAGCGGGCGCGACGTCGCCGCGCACGACCGCAGGCACCGCGCGCGATTTCCCGTGCGCGAGCACGGCGAGCGGATCGTTCGGGTCGACGCGCGCGCCCGCGAGACGTCCGCCGTGCGGTGGCGCGCTCGGCGGTCGCGAACCGGCATCCGCGGCCGCCACGAGCTCCGCCGCGTGGCGCTCGACGAAGCCGGTGTCGACGTCGTTCGCCGCGACGCTCGGATGGCGAAGCAGCGCGCGCAGGAAGCCGAGGTTGGTCGGCACGCCGTCGATGCGGCACTCGTCGAGCGCGCGTGACGCCTTCGCCACCACGGCCGCGAAGTCGGGCCCCGGCGCGTGCACGACGATCTTCGCGAGCAAGGAGTCGAAGCGCGGGTTCGTCGTGTAGCCCGCGTAGCCGAAGCCGTCGACGCGGACGCCCGGCCCGCTCGGCGGCTCGTAGACGGTGAGCGTGCCCCCGCCGGCCTTGGCGTCGCCGTCCGCGCGCATCGTCTCCATGTTGACGCGGAGCTGGATCGCGTGACCGCGCGGAACGAACGCGTCGGCGGCGCCGAGGCCGACGTCCGCGAGCGTCGCACCGCCGGCGAGGCGAAGCTGGGTGGCGACCAGGTCGACGCCGGTGACCGCCTCGGTCACCGTGTGCTCGACCTGGAGGCGTGGGTTGACCTCGAGAAAATAAAAAGTGCCGTCGGCGTCGACGAGGAACTCGAACGTGCCGAGGCTCTCGTAGTCGACGGCTGCGGCCATGCGGCACGCCGCTGCCGTGAGCCGGGCACGCAGCGCAGCGCCGATGCTCGGGCTCGGTGCGATCTCGACGAGCTTCTGATGCCGGCGCTGGAGCGAGCACTCGCGCTCCCCGAGCGCCGCGACCGCACCGGTGCCGTCGCCCACGATCTGCACCTCGACATGGCGCGCGCGCGGCAGATGGCGCTCGACGTAGACGTCGCCGGTGCCGAACGCGGCAGCCGCCTCCGACCGGCAGCGCTCCCACGCCTCCGCGAGCGCGCCGGCATCGCGGACGACGCGCATGCCCCGTCCGCCGCCGCCCGCGATCGCCTTCACGACGATCGCCGATCCCGCGGGCGCGCCGGCGAGAAACGCACGCGCTTCCTCCAGCGACGTCGCACCGTTCGTTCCCGGGAGCAGCGGGACGTCGAGCCGCGCGGCGAGCGCGCGCGCCCGGCTCTTGTCGCCGAACGTCGCGAGCACCTCGGGACGCGGGCCGACGAACACGAGGCCCGCCGCCGCGCAGCGCTCCGCGAAGTCGGCGCGCTCGGCGAGAAAGCCGTAGCCGGGATGGATCGCGTCGCAGCCCGCCTGCTCCGCGGCGGCGATCACCGCCGCGACGTCGAGGTAGGCGGCCGGGCCGGTGCCGGGAAGCGCGCGCACCGCGTCGGCGGCGCGGAGGTGCGCGCTCGTGGCGTCGTCGGCCGAATGCACGGCGACGGTGCGGAGGCCGACGTCGGCCGCGGCGCGCAGCACGCGGATCGCGATCTCGGCTCGGTTGGCGACGAGCAGCGCGTGCAGAGCCATGCGGGTCGGCGCGGACGCGGCGCGCTGGGAGCGCCTAGTCGGCGTCCGCGGACGCGGCGGGCTTCGCGGCCGCGGCGGCTGTGAGTATCGCGGCCCCCGCCGCTTGGGGCTTCGGCGCCGCCGGCGCGGCGACCGCGGGCGCGAAGTCCTCGAGGTACGTCATGCCGCGTTCGAGGATGGGCGCCAGCACCGGATCGGTCTCGGGTCCCTTCTTCGGCTTGTACGCCGCAACCGGGCTCGTGATGTGACGCCGGAGCATGCTCTGCAGCGTATAGTCGGCGCCCTCGAACTCGGACGTGTGATGGATCGACCCGGTCGGGCAGACCTCGCTGCAGAGCCCGCAGTACATGCACTTCGCGATGTCGATGTCGAAGCGACTGAGCATCATCTGGCGCGTCTCTTTGTCCTTGACGGCGTCGATGACGATGCAATCGATCGGACACGCGCGCTCGCACGCGAGGCAACCCGTGCAGATCTCCATGTCGACGGCGAGGATGCCGCGGTACCGGAACGGCAGCGTGTCCTGGATCCGGATCGGGACCCGGTCGGGGTACTGCACGGTGTAGGGCCTCCGCACGAAGTGCGAGAACGTGATCGTCATCCCCTCGAAGATGGTGCTCACGGTCTCTCTGATGTTCGCGAAGTAGCCCGCCATCCGGAGTAGGTAACTATAGACACAGTGGGAGAGCAACCGAGCGGACGCGCGGGTCGTGCCGCAGTTTGATTCTCGCGGCGGCGGAGCACTCGGAAAGCGGTGGCCGCAGGTGGGCGGGTCGGGGATGGCTTCGGGGAGCCGCACCTCGCGTGTGCGCAAGCCAGGGAGGCACCGGCGGGCTGTACACGCTGGGTGGCCGGACACCCGGCGACCGTAGAAGCCATCCCCGACCCGCCCACCTGCTGCCACCGCTTCCGAGTGCGCCGCCGCGCGAGCGGCGCCGACGTGGCGGACCGTCAAGGGGACTAGACGAGGCGCTGGGTTACGCTAGGACTGAAGGCCATGGGTGGCTCGAGAGCCATCGTTCGGCTGGCCGTTGCGGCCGCGCTCGTCGCGGGTCTCGTCACCGGCCGTCCGGCGGAGGCGATCCCCGTGTCGGCGAAGCACGTCGACGTCGAGCTCGTCGCCGACACCGCGGCCGCGGTTCCCGGCGCGAGCTTTCGCCTGGGCGTGCGCTTCGTCCCCGAGAAGCATTGGCACGTCTACTGGAAGAACCCAGGCGACTCGGGCGAAGCCCCGCGCATTGCGTGGACGCTCCCCGCGGGCCTCACGCCGGGTGAGATCGAATGGCCGACGCCCGAGCGTATTCCGGTCGGGCCGCTCGTCAACTTCGGCTTCGAGGGCGAGACGCTGCTCGCGGCCCCCGTCGCGGTCGCGCACGACGTCGCCGCGCACGCGGCGCTCGACCTCCGCGCCCAGGCGAAGTGGCTCGTCTGCAACCAGGACGAGTGCATCCCGGGCGGCGCGACCCTCGCGTTGTCGCTTCCGGTCGGTACGGTCGCCGCGCCCGCTGCTCCCGCAATCGCCGAGCTTTTCAGCGCGACGCACAAGCGCCTCCCGGTCGCGTCGCCGCCGACGGTACGCGTCGATGCGACCGCCGAGGGCGACCACGTGCAGCTCGCCGTACGCGGCGTGGCGCTCACCGGCGGCGCCCCGCCGTTCTTCTTCGCCGCCGATCGCGAGGCGCTCGATCCCTCCGCCGAGCAACCGGTCGCCCGTGAGGGCGACGGCTTTCTTCTCACGCTCACCCCGCGAACGGCTGCGCCGAGGACGCTCGCGGGAGTGCTCCGCGTCGGCGACCGCGCCTACACGGTGGCCACGCCGGTCGCGATGACGTCGGGATCGTCGGATGCGTCGGTCTCCGCAATCGCGCTCGCGTTCGCGGGCGGGCTCCTCTTGAACCTCATGCCGTGCGTGTTCCCGGTCCTCGCGTTGAAGGCCCTGTCGCTCGTCGGGCTCTCGGGCGCGGCGCGACGCCGCGTTCGCCGCCACGGCCTGGTCTACGCGGCCGGCATCGTCGCGTCGTTCTGGCTGCTCGCGGGCGGGCTCCTCGCGGCGCGTGCCGCCGGCGCGGAGCTCGGCTGGGGATTCCAGCTGCAGAGCCCGACGGTGATCGCCGCGCTCGCAGGCCTCTTCTTCTGGATGGCGCTCGTGCTGCTCGACGTCTCGCAGATCGGCGGGTCGATCATGGGCGTCGGCCAACATCTCACGACCGGCGACGACGATCGCGCCGCGTTCTTCACCGGCGTGCTCGCGACGGTCGTCGCGACCCCGTGCACGGCGCCGTTCATGGGGACCGCGATCGGCTATGCGCTCGGCCAACCCGCGCCGATGGCGCTCGCCGTCTTCACCAGCCTCGGGCTCGGGCTCGCTTTTCCCTATGTCGCGGTGACGTGGATCCCCGCCCTCGCGTCGAAGGTCCCCCGACCGGGAGCGTGGATGGAAACGTTGAAGCAGCTGCTCGCGTTCCCGCTCCTCGGCACGGTCGTCTGGCTCGTGTGGATCGCGAGCGTCCAGGCGGGACCGCAGGCCGTCGGGGCGATCCTGACGGGTCTCGTGTTGATCGGGTTCGCGGCCTGGGTGGCCGGGCGCTTCCGCGGCATCGGCGCGCGCGCAGCGGCGGCGACGGCGGTCGCGATCGCGGCGCTCCTCGCGTTCGGCATCCGTCCGATCGACGGCCCGTCCGCGGCAGGGGCGCGGACGGCGGAGGGCGGAATCGCCGACGCCGCGTTCGAGTGGGAGTCGTTCTCGACCGCGCGCATCGCCGCGCTTCGCGCCGCCGGCCGGCCGGTCTTCGTCGACTTCACGGCTGCGTGGTGCGTCACCTGTCAGGTCAACAAGAAGGTCGCGCTCGAGACCGCCGAGGTCATCGCCAAGATGAAACAGCTCGGGGTCGTCGCGATCCGCGCGGACTGGACGCGTCCCGACGTCGAGATCACCCGCGCCCTGCAGGAGTTCGGCCGCGACGGCGTCCCGCTCTACGTTTTGTACAGCGGGAAAGCCGACGACCCGCCGAGCATCCTGCCCCAGATTCTCACACCCACGATCGTCATCAGCGCGCTCGAAAAGCTCGAGTCCGTCGAACTGAGGAGGAGCAGCACATGAAACGTGTCCGGACGTGGAACCGCACCCTGATCGTCACCGCCCTCGCCGCGACCACCTGGCTCGCGACGATGCCCGTCGATGCCGCCGACGCACCCAAGGTCGGCCAACCCGCCCCGAGCTTCACCGCGACCGACGTGGACGGCAAGTCGCGCTCGCTCTCGGAGTTCAAGGGCAAGTACGTCGTGCTCGAATGGCACAACCAGAGCTGTCCGTTCGTGAAGAAGCACTACGAGAGCGGCAACATGCAGAAGCTGCAGAAGGAGCTGACCGCCAAGGGCGCCGTCTGGTTGAGCGTCATCTCGTCGGCGCCGGGCGCGCAGGGGTACGTCACGCCCGAGCAGGAAAAGGCGTTCCTCGCTGCGCAGCAAGCCGTGCCGACCACCGTTCTCCTCGATCCCGACGGCACCGTCGGCCACGCCTACGGCGCCAAGACGACGCCGCACATGTTCGTCATCGACGACAAGGGCGTGCTGGTCTACGCCGGCGCAATCGACGACAACCCGTCGTCGGATGCCGCCGACGCCGCAACCGCGAAGAACTACGTGCGCGCGGCGTACGACGAGGCGGCGGCGGGAAAGCCGGTGACGACCGCGTCGACCGCGCCGTACGGCTGCGGCGTCAAATACAAGAACTAGTCGCGATCCTCATCCCACGCGGCGGAGCACTCGGAAGGGGTGGCAGCAGGCGGGCGGGACGGGGATGGTTTCTACGGTCGGCGGATCGCTGCCACCCAGCGCGCAGAGCCCGCGGCAGCTCTCTGGCTTTGGCACACGCGAGGTGCGGCTCCCCGCAACCATCCCCGCCCCGCCTGCTGCATCATCTTCTCATCTTCGGAGGACCGGACGCGCGGTCCCGTCGGGATTCCTCGGCCACCTCGCAATGCCCGTCGGACCCACCGCGCTCGCCCGCCGGGAGTGATTCGGATCTCCCCTCGTTGCCAGGCGGAGCTGCGGCGCGTATCTAGCCACTCGCCATGAACCTCGAACTCCTCGCGAACCCCGAGAACTGGGTCGCCTTCCTGACCCTGTTGTCGCTCGAGATCGTCCTCGGCGTCGACAACATCATCTTCATCTCGATCCTCGCTGCGAAGCTGCCGGCGGCGCAGCAGCGGCAGGCGCGCCTCATCGGCCTCGGGCTCGCGATGCTCACGCGCATCCTGCTGCTGCTGTCGCTGTCGTGGATCATCCGTCTGACGGCGCCCCTCTTCGTCGTGTGGCAGAACGAGATCTCCGGGCGCGACCTGATCCTGCTGGTCGGCGGCCTCTTCCTGCTCGCCAAGAGCACGCACGAGATCCATCAGAAGCTCGAAGGCGACATCGGCCACGCGTCCGCAGCGACCCACCCGTCGTTCACCAGCGTGCTCATCCAGATCATGCTGCTCGACATCGTCTTCTCGCTCGACTCGGTGATCACCGCCGTCGGGATGGTCGACGAGGTCGAGATCATGATCGCGGCGGTCGTCTGCGCGGTCGGTTTCATGATGGTCTTCGCCGGCTCGATCAGCGCGTTCGTCGAGCGCCACCCGACGATCAAGATGCTGGCGTTGAGCTTCCTCTTGTTGATCGGCGTGACGTTGATCGCAGAGGGCTTCGATCAGCACATCTCGAAGGGATACATCTACTTCGCGATGGCGTTCTCGGTGTTCGTCGAGATGCTGAATCTCAAGATGCGTGGGGGGCATGCGCCGCCAGTGAAGCTGCACGAGCCCTACTAGGCGTTCGCGGTTTTCGACGCACGGACGGTCGGGTAGCGGGGGCGAGCGTGCGTCGACCGTACCGTTCCGGCACCGCCAAGACTCCGCATCGGCGACGGCGTATGCCGGGCAGGTGCCGCGACGACGTCCGCCCGAAACGAGCCGGACGCTTCGGCGCGCGATCGTCCGCTGATCACGCGCGCAGCACCGGCCCGTGAAGCTGCGCGAGCGGTATCGGCCGGCGGCCCGGCAACGCATCGAAAACTGCCCCATTGTGGGGCGGGGACCTGAAAGTGGATCGCCGAAGGAAGCCGTTTGCTGACCGCGCGCGATTCGAAGAGGGCGCGGAGATTGACGCCTCATGCTTAATCAGGTCCATACTCTCCGCCTTGCGGCGGTCATCGGATCAAGTCCTCGAGCGGCTGCGCCTATCGCGCTCAGCAATCCTCTTCTTTTTCTTTTGTCTCGTGATCGGAACGGCGACGCGTGGAGAGGCGCA
The DNA here is from genome assembly GCA_031400185.1 of Polyangiaceae bacterium. Taxonomy (GTDB): domain Bacteria; phylum Desulfobacterota; class Binatia; order UTPRO1; family UTPRO1; genus UTPRO1. The sequence goes on along the minus strand of JANNPN010000380.1, from coordinate 4,382 downwards.
AGTGTGTGGCGATGCCGACGGGAATGGCCAGGTGACGGTGACGGACGGAGTCAACGTCTTGCGGGCGGCGACGGGATTGTCGGACACCTGCCGGCTCACGAGTTGTGACGTCGACGGCAACGAGTCGATAACGGTCACAGACGGAGTGAACGTCCTTCGCACGGCCGCAGGATTGGGGGCGAGCATCACCTGTGGGCGCGACCCGGCCATCAATGCGGTCGTTGACGGCAACGTGTTTGGAACTCTTACGAAGGTCGTCGGAGGGTTGGTCGAACGGCCCGACGCACCTAAGACCGTTCAAAAGGTGACCTTCGCCTCCAACAACAGCATCGTCCCGGGCCGCGTCAACACCGTGACGATCGAGTACGACATTGGAGTCGCCGATGCGCAGGCCGCGGGCGGTGATGACCTGAGTCTGATCGTTGCATCGTCTTTCGACGACGGCACACCCAGCCCCACCGTCTTCGAGCTCCCGGTCGCGTCCGCAAAGAACACGCTGGACGTGGCTCTGAACCTGCGCGACGACATTCCGGTAACGCAATTCCAGTTGCGCATCGCCAACGGAGTCAGCGGCCAGCTACCCTTCGGCCAGATCGAAAAGATCACCGTCGTGCTCATTCGCGACATACCGCCAGAGTGCGGGAACCGTGCGCTGGACGGAAACGAGACGTGCGATCCACCGGGGTCACGATGCACCAACGTGGGCCTCTCGGGGTTCTGCGACCCCGACTGCGTCTGCGAGCCGCTGAATCCGGAGCCGACCCCGACGCCGATCCCGGGGCGTCGCTTCGTCGACAACGGCACGACGGTCACCGACAACCAATTGAGTCTCGAGTGGGAGAAGAAGACGACAGCGGTCGGCAGTGGCGCGAACCCTGCCGATCCTCACGACGTCGACAACGTCTACACGTGGTGCCTCGACGCCAATGTCGACTTCGCATGCGACAGCGCCCAGAGCGCGAATGGACCGAAAGACGGTCCGTTGTTTACGACGTTTCTCGAGGCGCTCAATACCCCTCCATGCTTTGCGGGCCATTGCGACTGGCGACTACCGACGGTGATTCAGGATGGCGGCTGGGCCGAGTTGGAAACGCTGATCGATCCCAACGCGGCAGGATGCGGTAGCGGAGGCCCGTGCATCGATTCGGTGTTCGGGCCGACGATCGCCGAATACTATTGGTCCGGCGCCACCAACCGGGCGACCCCGCTCCTTCAGTGGGGTGCGATCTTCCTGAACGGCACCGTGGACGACTACTTCAAGTTCAACGCCTTCCGCGTCCGGGCCGTGCGCTCGATTCGTGGCAATCCTCAGCCGACGCCGATTCCCGGCAGTCGCTTCGTCGACAACGGCGCGACGATCATCGACACCCAGCTGGGTCTCGAATGGGAGAAAAAGACGACGGCGGTCGGCAGTGGCCCCAACACCGCTGATCCTCACGACGTAGACAATCGCTACACGTCGTGCCTCGACGCCAATTCGGACTTCGCCTGCGACAACCCCCAGAGCGTGGATGGGCCGAGAGACGGACCGCTGTTCACGACCTTTCTCGAAGCGCTCAATGCACCGCCATGCTTTGCAGGCCATTGCGACTGGCGGCTACCAACAGTGATCCAGGACGGCGGCGCAGCGGAGTTGGAGACGCTCATCGATCCCAACGCGCCGGGATGCGGCAGCGGCGGCGCCTGCATCGCTCCGGTATTCGGACCGACGTTCGCCGAGTACTACTGGTCGGGGACCACCAATCCGGCGTCCCCGATTCTTCAGTGGGGTGCGATCTTCTCCAATGGCACCATGGACGACCACTACAAGTTCAATGCGTTTCGCGTACGGGCAGTGCGCTCGATTCGTGAGTGAGCCTGCACTTGTCGATCGCACTTCATTTCGCTTCACCGTCGATTGCTTCTTCGCCAGCTCGCGGCTCACGCCGGTCGCGACGGCTGAGCCTGCGGAAGTCGATGCGGTCGGAGCGCAGGACTCTCGCCTTGAGCGCCGACTCCATGAGCGCGAGGGCGCGCGCGTGGCCGGCGGCGTTGCTCGACGCGACGCAGTCTGACGCTACGACGATCTTCAGCTCGCGCATGTACGCGTCGTTCGCCGTGAAGAGCACGCACACCTCGGTCGCCATGCCGGTCAGCACGACCGTGTGCGTTCCGAGGTGATGCAGGAGCAGCTCGAGCGAGGTATTGAAGAATCCCGAGTGCTTCGGCTTGACGACGAAGTAGTCGCGATCCTGGGGAGGCGCGAGGAGCTCGACGATCGGCCGGCCGCGCACCTCCGGCCGCGAGCAGTATGCGATCAGGCTCCGGAAGTCCGACCGCCACCGTCCGAAGTTGTCGTTGACCCAGAGGACCGGAACCTTCGCCCGCCGTGCCCGCGCGACCAGCCGGACCAGCCGCTTCGCCATCGGGATCGCGCGCCGGAGCAAGCGGTCGCCCTCGGGGAAGTCGAGGTCGTTCACGACGTCGATCAGGAGGAGCGCCACGGGCCCTTGATCGGGGGCGCCCCCGTGCAGGTCTCCCACCGTGCCCGCCGCCATTGGGCGACGAACGTACCAACCTAGATGATCGGACTATAGTAGTAGTCCGCCGGACGCAGCCGCGCGCGCCGGAGGTGGAAGCGAACGCGCCGGAAGAACACGACGATCGTCACGGCCGCGCCGACCGTCAGCGCGGCCGCGACGGCGCGCTCGACGCCCGGCGGCACCACCACCATCCAGAGCGCCGTGCCGATCACGTTCACGAGCGCGATCGGCACCATGTACTTCCAGCACAGCGTCATCAGCTGGTCGACGCGAACGCGCGGCAACGTCGCGCGAATCCACATCGCGAGAAACACGAAGAAGTACGCCTTGAGAAAGAAACAGCCGAGCTGCAGCACCGCGAGCAGCACGGGGTGAGTCGTGACCGGCGGCACCTGCCAGCCGCCGAGAAAGAGCGTCGTGACGATCGCGCCGATCACGTAGAGGTTGCCCCACTCGGCGAGGAAGAAGAGCAGGTAGCGCATGCCGCTGTATTCGGTGCAGAAGCCGGCGACGAGCTCGGACTCGGCCTCGGGGAGGTCGAACGGCGTGCGGTTGCCCTCGGCAAGCGCGGCCGTGAAGAACACGAAGAAGGCCGCGCACGTGAACGGGTCGTGGAAGAGAAACCACTCCCACGGCGCCCAGCCCTGGGCACGGATGATGTCCTGCATGCTGAGCGTGCCGGTCAACAGCACGACCGGGAAGATCGAGAGACCCGCCGGGATCTCGTAGCTCACGATCTGCGCCGCCGACCTGATCCCACCGAGGAGCGACCACTTGTTGTTCGACGACCACCCGGCCATCAGCACGCCGACGACGACGAACCCGGTGACGGCGGTGACGTAGAGAATGCCGATGTTCAAGTCGGCGATCACGAGCGCGTCGCCGAACGGGATCACCGCGAAGGTCGCGATGAAGCCGATCACGACGAGGTAGGGGGCGATCGAGAACAGCCAGCGATCGGCGGCGCTCGGAATGATGTCCTCTTTCAGGAGGTTCTTGAGCCCGTCCGCGAGCCACTGCAGGAAGCCCTGCGGGCCGACGCGGTTCGGGCCGACCCGCGACTGGATGCGCGCCCACACCCGGCGCTCGAGCCAGCTCGTGATGCCGGCGACCGGGAGCACGAAGCCGAACACGACGACGGCGCCGAAGAGCAGCATCACGACCGTCGCGACGAGCTCGTAGGGGGCGAAGCGGAGCGGCCCGGCCACGTCGGTGAGATGGAGTACGACATCCCTCATCGGGCGGAGCCTCGGATCACGGGTGCCGAGCATAGCCGCGCGATGGCATGCGTCAACCGACGACGGCGACCATCAGGCGGGCCCTGCGGTGCGCGGGCCTACTCGAGCACGTCGAGCAACCCGTCGAGCCCCTTGGTGTGCACGTGGAGATGGAAAACGGAGACGCCGAGCTCACCGAGAATCGCGCCCCGCTCGGCGTGCCGCCGCCAGGCGCTGGAGGAGCCGCCGGACACGCGCGCATTCCTCGGCGAGCTCTTCGAGCTCGCGCTCGACGAGAGCCACGTCGTGGCGCGTGCGCTTCACGATCGTCGCAGGCGCTTGCGCACGCGATCGAGCGAGCCTCGAAACGCCGCGAGCTCCACGATCCAGTGTCGCATGACGCCGATGTGCAGTGTCGGCGGCGGGCGGGTCAGGGAGCGCTCCTACGGTCGCCGGATCGCTGCCACCACCGCAGAAAGCCCGCCGCAGCCGCGCTGTCTTTCGCACACGCGAGGTGCGGCTCCCCGGAGCCCTCCCTGACCCACCCGCCGGCCGATGCGTCGAAGCCCGTGCGGCACCCGACGGCTTCGAGCAGGTGGAAGATGATGCAGCAGGCGGGGGGGGGGGGGGTGGGTTGGGGGGG
>JANNPN010000359.1:0-9913 GCA_031400185.1 Polyangiaceae bacterium | reverse complement strand
TGCGATGATCGCCGCGGGTGGGTCAGGGAGGGCTCCGGGGAGCCACAGCTCGCGTGTGCGCAAGACGGAGAGGCACTGGCGGGCAGTATGCGCTGGGTTGCTGGAACCGGGCGACCGTAGGACCCTCCCTGACCCACCCGCCGGCGACACCGCGCGCAGACCGCTCGCGGCGCGGCTCCGGTGCGTCATCAAACTGAGACACTACGGTTTCCTAGGCTGGCGCTCAGGCGGGATGCTGAGTAGACAGGGCGCCCCATGGCGGAGCGTGTCACCATCATCGGCGGCGGTCTCGCGGGCTCGGAAGCGGCGTGGCAGCTTGCGCGCCGCGGCGTCAGCGTCGACCTCTACGAGATGCGGCCCGTACGCGGCACCGAGGCGCATCAGACCGAGCAGCTCGCCGAGCTCGTGTGCTCGAACTCGTTCCGGAACGCCTCGCTCGAGACCGCGGTCGGATGCCTGAAGGACGAGATGCGCCGTCTCGGGTCGCTGATTCTGACGGTCGCCGATCGGACGACCGTCCCGGCCGGCGCGTGTCTCGCGGTCGATCGCAACCAGTTCGCGGCCGGCGTCACCGAGGCGATCGCTGCACATCCCCTCATTCGAATCCATCGCGCGGAGCTCACGGAGATCCCCGACGGCGTCACGATCGTCGCGACCGGCCCGCTCACGTCGCCTGGGCTCTCGAGGGCGATCGAGCAGCTCTTCGGGGCGGCCCATCTCTATTTCTACGATGCGATCGCGCCGATCGTGACCAGCGATTCGATCGACATGAACGTCGCCTACAAGGCTTCGCGCTACGGCAAGGGCGGCGACGATTACATCAACTGCCCCATGACGAGCGCGGAGTACTACGCGTTCGTCGACGCCGTGCTCGCCGCCGAGAAGGTGCCGGCGAAGCAGTTCGAGCGCACGGTCTACTTCGAAGGCTGTATGCCGATCGAGGAGATGGCGCGGCGCGGGCCCGACACGCTCGCGTTCGGGCCGATGCGCCCGGTCGGGCTCATCGATCCACGCACCGGCGCGCGCGCGTTCGCGGTCGTCCAGCTCCGCCAGGACGACGCCGAGGCCCGGCTCTTCAACATGGTCGGCTTTCAGACCAAGATGACGTATCCCGAGCAGCGCCGCGTCTTTCGTATGATCCCGGGCCTCGCGCGCGTGGAGTTCGTGCGGCTCGGCAGCCTCCACCGGAACACGTTCGTCGACGCGCCGAACGTGCTGCTGCCGACGCTGCAGCTCCAGATGGCCCGCACGACGTTGCTCGCGGGGCAGATCATCGGGGTCGAGGGCTACGTCGAGTCGGCGGCGGCGGGTCTCCTCGCCGGGATCAACGCCGCGCGCCTCGTCGCGGGTGCGCCGCTCGTGACGCCGCCGGCGACGACGGCGCTCGGCTCGCTGCTCGTCTACGTGACTCAGCGCGGGCGGAAGGACTTCCAGCCGATGAACGCGAACTACGGCTTGTTCCCACCGCTCGGCGGCCGCTGGCGCGGACGCGAGAAGAAGCTCAAGCTCGCCGAGCGCGCGCTCGGTGATTTCGAGCGCTGGGCGCTCGGTGAAGCGCTGATGACGGCACCGTCGCCGGTCCCGACGCAGCACGCGGCACCCGCCTGACGCCGGGCTGGCCGCGCCCGCCGTCCGCACGCCATCGTCGTCCTCGGCTGGTTCGCGCGGCGATGCGAGGGTAGTCTCGGCTCCCGCATGTCGTCGCTCGTCGAGACGCTCCGCGCCGCCGGTATCGCGAAGCCCGATGCGCTGGCCGCGCGTCTCGCGTCCGCGTGGCCTTCCACCGAGATGCCCGAGCAGGCGCTCGCGGCGGCGCCCGACCCGGAGCTTGCGGCCGCGAGCCTCGGCCGCATGCGCGACGCCGTTCCCGAGGCGCTCGCGGCGGTCGCGGCCGATCCCGCGCAAAGCGCCGCGCTCGTCACGCTGCTCGGCGGCAGCAGCTCGATCGCACGCTGGCTGATCGCCGAGCCGACCCGGTGGCCGCTCGTGCTCGACGCGTCGAAGGCGCGGACACCGATCGCCACCCTCGAGCCGCGGCCCGCCGCCCCGGCGGAGGACGGCGCCGACGAGCTCGCGCGGCTGCTCCGTGCCTTCAAGCGCCGCCGCGTCCTGCTGATCGCGGCGCGCGACCTGCTCGCGCAGAGCACGCTCGTCGAGACCATGGCCGAGCTCTCGCGCCTCGCCGAGGACGCGCTCGAGGTGGCCGTCGCCGCGGTGCGCGCGCGCCTCGTCGCGGCGCATGGCGACGTGCACGCCGCCGACGGCGGCCCGCTCGGGTTCTGCGTGCTCGGCATGGGCAAGCTCGGCGGCGGCGAGCTCAACTTCAGCTCGGACATCGACCTCGTGTACGTCTACGGCGATGGCGGCCGCGGCGAGAGCGCCGGCGGACCGCGCGGCGCAATCTCGGCGCGCGAGTTCATGAGCCGGCTCGCCGAGGGCGTCACGAAGGCGATCCATCAAGCGACCGACGACGGCTTCGTCTTCCGCGTCGACCTCCGTCTTCGTCCGGAGGGCACCAACGGTCCGATCGTCAACTCGGTTGCCAACGCGCTCCTGTACTACGAGTCGTGGGGCCAGACCTGGGAGCGCGCCGCGTACTTGAAGGCGCGGCCGGTCGCGGGCGATCGCGGGCTCGGCGAGGTGCTGCTCCACGAGCTCGAGCCGTTCGTCTTCCGCCGCTACCTCGACTACGCGACGCTCGAGGACCTGAAGGAGATGAAGGCGAAGGTCGCGCGCGCGCTCGCGGCCGCTTCCAAGGGGCTGAACGTGAAGCTCGGGCGCGGCGGCATCCGTGAGGTCGAGTTCGTGATCCAGAGCCTGCAGCTGATCCATGCGGGGAAGGACGAGCGCATCCGTGAACGCAACTCGCTCGCCGCGCTCGCGCGTCTCGTCGAGACGCGCTACCTCGCCGCCGACGAGAGCCAGCGGCTCGGCGAGGCGTATCGGTTCCTCCGCGACGTCGAGCACAAGATCCAGCTCGTCGACGAGCGGCAGACCCAGGTGCTGCCGTCCGGCGCCGGCGAGGGCCGCCTCGCGCGCCGGCTCGGCTACCGCGACGGCGATCCGGCCGTGGCCCTCACGAAGTTTCGCGACGACCTCGCGCGCCACATGGACGCCGTCGCGACGTCGTTCGCCGCGCTCTTCTACGGCGCGGACGCGAACCGCGCCGAGCGCGACGACGGGGAGACTGCGCGGCTCCTCGCCGAGCTCGATGCCGATCCGCGCGGCGCGGAACGCGCGCTCGCGGCCCTCGGGTTTCGCGACGCGCGGGGTGCCCGCGAGTACCTCGTGCTGCTGCGCGACGGCGCGCCGACCTCGCGCGCGCACCCGCGCCGGAAGCAACTGCTGCTCGCCGTGGCCCCCGCGCTGCTCGGGGAGGTGACGCGCGCGCCCGATCCCGATCTCGCGCTCCGCCACCTTGCGGGGTTCATGGCCGCGATCGGCGCGCGGTCGAGCTTCTTGTCGCTCCTCGCGGAGAACCCGGCGACGCTCCGCGTGTTGGTGCGGCTCTTCGGGTCGAGCGAGTTCCTCTCGCAGACACTGATCCGCCACCCGGAGATGCTCGACAACCTCGTGCGCGCCGACCTCGTGCGGCTCGAGACGTCGAAGGCCTCGCTCACCGCCGAGCTCACCGGCGTCGTCGGCGCGACCGACGACTACGAGGGCGCGCTCGAGGCGCTCCGCCGGTTCCGGAACGAGCACTTCCTGCGGATCGGCATCAACGACCTCGACAACCTGCTGCCGTTCCACGTGGCGTCGAGCCAGCTGAGCGATCTCGCCGACGTGTGCCTCGACGCCGCGTGGAAGATCGCGGAGGAGGAGACCTGCCGGCGCTACGGGGTCGCCGACGTCCCGGGACGGTTCGCGGTCCTGGGGCTCGGGAAGCTCGGCGCGCGCGAGCTCACCTACAACTCGGATCTCGACTTGATCTTCGTCTACGTCCCGACGGCGACCGCCGCCGGCCCGGTCTCGGTCCACGAGTTCTTCACCAAGATCGCGCAGACGCTCATCACGACGTTGCAGGTGCGGACGCGCGAGGGCCGGGTCTACAGCATCGACACCCGGCTCCGCCCGTCGGGAAACCAAGGGCCACTCGTCTCGTCGCTCGAGTCGTTCGCGCGCTACCACGCCGAGAGCGCGCAACTCTGGGAGCGCCAGGCGATGATCAAGGCGCGCGGGGTCGCCGGAGAGCCCGCGCTGCGCGACGAGGTCGAGGCGATCATCGAGCGCTTCGTGTACGCGCGCTCGCTCCGTGACGAGGAGATCGCCGAGATCCACCGCCTCCGCATGCGTCTCGAGCGCGAGCTCGCGGGCGACGAGCGCGCCGAGTTCAACGTCAAGACGGGCCGGGGTGGTCTCCTCGACATCGAGTTCATGGTGCAGATGAAGCAGCTGCGGCACGGGACCGAGGTCCCGGCCGTTCGCCGTCGCGCCACGCGTCACGCGCTCGCGGCGCTCGCGTCCGCGGGGGTCGTGGCATCGGACGAGGCCGCGGCCCTCGAGCGCAGCTACGCTTTTCTCCGCGCCCTCACCAATCGTCTCCGCATCGAGCGCGACCAGCCCGTCGAGTCGATCGAGCGTGAGGGCGAGCGGTTACCCGCGCTCGCACGTCGCCTCGGCTATGCGGGACCGAATGAGGCGGTCGCGCGCCAGCTCCTGGCCGACTACGGTTGCCATCGCGAACAGGTGCGGTCGCTCTTTGGGCGGTGGTTCGGCGTCGCGGTGTAGATAACCCACGAAGCCGCCGCGACCTTCACCCTTTTTCGCACACCGTCCCCCCCCGATACGGGATTTCCGTTTCGCGCCACCGACCGTAGCGTTGCGGCGGTTCAATGGGCCCCCAGGCGTGCCGTCTTCGACATGGGCGCCGCAAACCCGAGCGAGAAGGAGTTCCCCCATGCGAACGGCGACCCACGGCCTGATCGGAATCATCGTCGGCGTCACGATCCTCGGTGGCGCACTACCGAGCTTCGCGAGTCCTCTCGCGTGTGAGCGCGAGATCTCGAAAGGGCTCTCGAAGTTCACCCAGGCCAAAATCAAAGCGCTCAGCCGGTGCCGTGACGCCGTGCTTGCGGGCAAGTTCGCGGGCCCATGCCCCGACGCGAAGACCACGACGGCGGTCGCGAAGGCGGAAGCCAAGCTCCGGAGCAGCGTCGCCAAGAAGTGCGGCGGCGCCGACAAGGTCTGCGGCACTGCCGGTGACGAGACGCTGGCGTCGATCTCGTGGGACATGGGCGCGTGCCCGAACTTCGAAAGCGGCGGATGCAGCAATGTGATCACGCATTGCGGCGGAATCGCCGACTGCCTGGCGTGCGTCGGCAACGCGGCCGTCGATCAGGCGGTCGGCCTCTATTACGACGACCTCGCGCCGAGCGCGGACTCGTCCGTGCAGCGCTGTCAGCGCGAGATCGGCCGCAGCGCCGTGAAGGCGTTCCGCGCCGAGAACAAGGCGCGACAGAAATGCGCCGACTCGCACCTGAAGGGCGGCGGTGGCTCGTGTCCCGATCCCAAGACCACCGACGCGGTCGCGCGGGCGCGCGCGAAGGCTGTCGCGAAGATCTGCCAGGCGTGCGGCGGCGGCGATGGCGTCTGCGGCGGCAGCGGGGATCTGACGCCGGCGGCGATCGGCTTCCCGGATAGCTGTCCCGCGGTGACGGTCCCGGGCGGAGCGGCGTGCGGCGGCGCGGTGAACGACCTCCAGGGAATCGTCGGTTGTGTGAGCTGCGTCACGTCGTTCAAGGCGTTCTGCACGGATGCGATCGCGGCGCCGGGTCTCGGCGCGTACCCATCGGCATGTAACGCCATCCCTGGTGCGACCCCGACCCCTGGCCCGGGGAACCCGACGCCGACCCCGACGCCACCGTCGGGTTGCGGCAACGGCGTGATCGATGGCAGCGAGGCGTGCGACGGCGCGAGCGTCGGAAGTTGCACGCTCGGGTGCACGCCGTTCTGCCAGTGCGTCGTGCCCTGCACGCTGCCGGCGCAGATCCCCGAGATCATGAACCTGGAGTTCCTGCCGGGTCTCGATTCCGACTCCGGCTGGACCGGCATTGCCGATGACGTGCCCTACGGTAACTACGCGCCGTTCGGCGCAGGGCGACTCGCGAATTGCGACTGGAACCTCAATTCGCCGACGTGCGGACAATGCGACATTGTCGGTTCGGCGCAGTATCGCGGAAGGGTGAAGAATTGCCTCTGCACCAACCTCGCCAGCCGCGACACGAGCTCGCGCACGGCGTGCGATCCCGAAGCCTCGAGTTGCGGCGGCGGCGAGACCTGCCAGTGCTTCCAGGGCGCCATTCTTCCCGCGTCCTCCGGTGGCGCGCCGGCGTGCATCGTCAACCGATTCACGCAGCCGCTCACCGGGACGGTGAACGTGTCGCTGACCGGTCCGCATGCGGGCGAGAGCGATTTCGCGGTCCGTGCCGAATCCCTGCTCCACAACGGTCTCGACCTCGCGAAGCCCTGTCCGCAGTGCGTCGGCGATCCGGTGTACATGGACGGCGTCAAAGGGGGGACGTGCGACGTCGGTGCGCGTGCCGGACTGGCGTGCGATGTCGGCGGCACCCACGATCTCTTCAGCACCGTGACCTTCGATTGCCCGCCGTTCGTCGCCGGCAGCATCGGCGCCATCGACATCCGCGCGCCGCACGAGACGACCGCGACGACGACGCTGCCGCGCGGCGTCCGCTGTACGGGAACGACCGGCAATTGCGCGTGTGACACCTGCGCGACCGCGGCCTCGGAGCCCTGTAACGCGAACGCCGACTGCCCCGGCGGCGCGATCTGCGGCGGGCGACGCTGCCTCGGTGGCCCCAACATCGGGGCGGGCTGCACGGTCGCTTCGCAGTGCCCGAGTAGTTCCTGCAGCCGCCCGGGTCAGCCTTCGAAGCCCAACTCGTGCGAGGATGGCATCTGCACGGCGAATCCGAACGACCCGAACGGGTCCGACGAGGGCGTCTGTGAAGCGGGGCCGTTCGACCAGCTCTGCAGCATCGACAGGTTTCGCTCGTGTCTCTCCAACAACGATTGCAATCCTCCCCCGCTTGGAACGTGCGACAACTGTGTCTCCGGTCAGGTCTGCGAGACGGAGGCTCGGCAGTGTTTCCTGGATCCGATCGTGCGGACCGGGACCCCGGGCGTGGAGAGAGCGATCATCGGCGGCACCTACTGCATGACGCCCGTCGGCGCCGCCTCGATCAACGTGGTGAGCGGGTGGCCCGGACCTGGTGCGGTCCGCATTCCGCTCCGCCGCTACTTCGGTCCGGCGAGTTGCGGCAACGGGATCCTCGACGCGAACGAGGAGTGTGATCAGGGCCACGACGCTCCGTGCCCGAACGCGTGTCAGCCCGATTGCCAATGTCCGGCTGCGCCGACCTGCGGCGACGGGCAGGTGAATCAGCCGAGCGAGCAATGCGACGGTATCGACGACGAGCTCTGTCCCGGCCAGTGCCATCCCGATTGCACTTGCGGAGTGACCGACTGCGGCAACGCGATCCTCGAGCCGGGCGAGGAGTGTGACGGCGCCGCGGACGCGGGGTGCCCCGGGGCGTGTCAGAACGATTGCTCCTGCGGCCCGTTCTGCGGCGACGATGCCGTCGACCCCGGCGAGCAGTGCGACGGCGCAGGGTCCGTCGCGTGTCCGGCGGCCGCATGCCAAGCGAACTGCACCTGCGGTCCGTACTGCGGCAACAATCAGATCGATCCGAGTGAAGATTGCGACGGCACCGGCACCGGGTCGTGCGCCGGGTCGTGCACCTCCGACTGCACCTGTGCCCCGGTCTGCGGCGACGACCAGCGCGAGGCCGGCGAGCTCTGCGACGGCACCGACGACAGCCTCTGCCCCGGGAAGTGCAGCTCCTCGTGCACGTGCCCGGGTCTCGGCGAGGTGGTCATGAGCACCAAGCCCGGCGCCGATCTCGACGCCGGCTGGAGCGGCGTCGCCAACAACTTCCAGCTGCAGACCGGCGCCGTGATCCGCGCCGAGCTCTCCGGCTGCGACGGCCAGACCGACATGAGCTGCGACCTCTTCGGCAACATCGGCTCGTTCTGCGCGAACGATCCGAGTCGATCCTGCACCAAGGACGCCGACTGCAGCGGTGGCACGTGCACCATCAGCTACTACGGTCCGCCGCTCCCGGCGTCGGCGGGCGGCGTGCCGGCGTGCGTGCTGATCCGCTTCGCGACCGACGCGGTCGGCACCTACGACCTCTCGACGGGGTCCGCGGCGATGAACCTCACGTTCAACGCGCTTGCGTTCCTCGGCGTCGACGTGAGCCATCCCTGTCCGATCTGCGATTGCGGCGATGCCGACCTCGCGCAGTGCCAGATCGGCGACGCGGGTACCTGCACCGGCTCGGGCGTCATCGGCAGCCCGCCGTGCACCGTGCAGGGCAACGGTCCCGGCGGTCCGACCTCGCTGCAGTGTCCTCCGAGCTCGTCGCTGAACGTGTCGGGCGACGGCCTCGTCCTGCCCGTCCAGCCGCTCACGACCGGCCTCGTGACGACGCCGTCGAGCCAGCCGTGCGACGGCAACGGCCACACCGACGAAGGCTGCTTCTGCGACGGTCAGCCGCAGCCGACCTCGTGTCTGAACGCGTGCGACGGCGGCAGCAACGATGCGGCTCCGTGCGACTCCGACGGCGATTGCCCGGGCGCCGGCGCGGGCGCCTGCAGGCCGCTTTGTCGGCAGATCCCCGGCGCGCCGACCGGCGAGGCCGAGTGTCTCGGAGGTCCGGTCGATCGCACCTGCGCGGGCGCGCCCGAGATCTCGTGCACCAACGACGGTGGGTGCCCGAGCGGGAAGGGGCCCTGCGCCGCCAACAACCGCCGCTGCTTCCTCGATCCGATCGTGCGCGAAGGCGAGGCCGGCACGACCGACAACTCGCTGGTCGCGACCTTCTGCGTCGCCGCGACCGGCTCGTCGACGATCAATACCGTCGCGGGCCTGCCGGGCCCGGGCTCGATCGCGATCCCGAACACCGTCGACGCGCGGCTCTGCGGCGACGGCGTCGTCAATCGGTTCCAGGAAGAGTGCGACCGCAGCGACGACAGCAACTGTCCCGGCACGTGTCTCCCGAACTGCCTCTGCCAGCGCACGTGCGGGAACAATACGATCGAGTTTGGCGAGCAGTGCGACGGCACCGCCGACGCGGCCTGCCCGGGCCAATGTGAGCCGTCGTCGTCCGAGAATGCTTGCCTCTGTCCGCCGGTGTGCGGCGACGGGTTCATCGGCGAAGGCGAGCAATGCGATCCCGGCGGCGTTGGCGGAACACCGCCGGCCGACGATGACCTCTGTCCGGGGCTCTGCACGAGCTGCACGTGTCCGGTGGAGTTGCCGACGTGCCTGAACAATCAGCTCGATGCCGGCGAGGTGTGCGACGTTCCGGCGATCGGATGCGGGCCGCTGCAGGTGTGCGGCGCATGCCTCGCGTGTCTGCCGCCGCCCGACGTGCTGCCGCCGATCTCCGGCATCTGCGGTGACCTCAACATCACGCCCGGCGAGGTGTGCGAGCTGCCGGCGCAGGGTTGCCCTGCCGGGAATCTCTGCAACCAATGCACATCGTGCGTCCCGGCGATTCCGTTCTGCGGCAACCTGAACATCGAGCCGGGCGAAGCCTGCGAGCTTCCCGCGCTCGGTTGCGGGCCGCAGCAGATCTGCGGGCTCTGCACCGGTTGCATCGATCTGCCGATCGCGATCTGCGGCAATCGCAACATCGAGCCTGGCGAGGCGTGCGAGCTCCCGCAGATCGGCTGCGGACTGCTGCAGGGCTGTCTGCTCTGTCAGGCCTGTGTGCCCTGAGGATTGAATGATCGACGAGGCGGGGGGGGGCGGGGGGCGGGGGCGGACCGCCGCCGCGACCCCGAGGCAGCGAGGGGCTGACCAAGCGATATCGCGGGCGCTTGGGGGGGG
>JANNPN010000351.1:0-13479 GCA_031400185.1 Polyangiaceae bacterium | reverse complement strand
GGCCCGTCGCTTCGCTCCGGGCCTTCATCTCAGACAAGGCAATGCGCAGAAGAGAACTTGATGGGCGTGAGCGCGCGAACGCCCGACCGCGCGCACGAGGCACCCCCCGCAGTTGTTCAAAAAGGCTGATCTGCGCGTCGTTGCTCGGTCGCTCACTTGTGCGGCGTGGCTCCCGCTACGCCTCCGCGCTCGCTTAGCAGCTGACCCTTTTTGAGTAACCTGCTTGCTGGTCGCGCATGGTGAGGCCCGTCGCTTCGCTCCGGGTCTTCATCTCACGCAAGGCAAGGCGCAGAAGTGAAATGGGCGGGTGGGAGCGGAACGAGCCCCACCGCGCACGAGGCGGCGCCCGCGAGGTTGAACGTTCGCTGCGCTCACGCCATCGATTACTCTTGTGCGGTGTCTTGCTTGAGATGAAGCTCGCGAGCGCAGCGAGCGGGCTCACCACGCGCGACCAGCAGCACGCAGGTTGCTCAAAAAGGGTCAGCTGCTAGGCGCGAAGGAGCGAGCGCGGAGGCGTAGCGAGAGCTACGCCGCACAAGTGAGTGACCGAGCAACGACGCAGATGGCCCTTTTTCAGCAACCTGCTAGTCGTTCGCGGGGGCTGGCGGCTTCCAGCGCAAGACGGGGCGCCGAGCGGCGCGGGTTTCGTCGAGCCGGCCGACGAACGTCGCGTGGGGCGCCTCCTTCACGACGTCGGGCGTCTCGCGGGCCTCGGCGACGATGGCGGTCACCGCGGCGATGAACTCGTCGAGCGTTTGCTTGCTCTCGGTCTCGGTCGGCTCGATCATGATCGCCCCAGGGACGACCAGCGGGAAATAGATCGTCGGTGCGAAGAAACCGTAGTCGAGGAGGCGTTTGGCCAGGTCCAGCGTGTGGACGCCGGTCTTCTCGAGCTCGCGGTCGGTGAAGACGCACTCGTGGAGCGACTCGGTCTCGAACGCGAGCGGCAGGACGCCGCCAAGCCGCGCCCGGATGTAGCTTGCGTTCAGGATGGCCATGGCGGTTACGTCGGTGAGCCCTTCGGCGCCGAGCGTCCGCATGTAGCAGTACGCGCGCACCAGCATGCCGACGTTCCCGTGGAACGAGCGCACGCGACCGATCGCCTTCGGGAAGTCCTCGCTCCAGCCCCAGCCGTCGCCGTCGCGGACGAGCCGCGGCGTCGGGAGGTACGGCTCGAGCAGCTCGGACACCGCGACCGGACCGGCGCCGGGACCACCGCCGCCGTGCGGCGTCGAAAACGTCTTGTGGAGGTTGAACTGCAGGACGTCCGCGCCCATGTCGCCGGGCTTCGCGACCCCCATGAGCGCGTTCATGTTGGCGCCGTCGCAATAGAGGAGCGCGCCCGCCTCATGGATCGCGCCCGCAATCACCTGAATGTTGCGCTCGAAGACGCCGATCGTGTTCGGGTTGGTGATCATCATCGCAGCGACGTCGTCGCCGAGATGCTTCTTCACGGTCTCGACCTCGAGGATGCCGGCGTCGTTCGCCGGGATCTCGGTGACGCTGTAGCCACAGAGCGCGGCGCTCGCCGGATTGGTACCGTGGGCGCTTGCCGGGATGAGCACGCGGTTGCGCGGATTGCCCCGGTCGGTGTGGTATGCGCGGACCATCTTCATGCCGGTGAGCTCGCCATGGGCACCGGCGGCGGGTTGCAGGCTGATGCCCGGGAGGCCGCTCACGGCGCGGAGGAAGTCGGCGAGCCGTGCCATCAGCTCGAGCGTGCCCTGGGCCCATGCGTCGGGGACGAGTGGGTGCAGGCTGGCGAAGCCGGGCATGCGGGCGACCGCCTCGTTCACGATCGGGTTGTACTTCATCGTGCACGAGCCGAGCGGATAGAGGGTCGTCGCGGCGCTGAGATTCCACTGCGAGAGGCGGGTAAAATGCCGGACGACGTCGAGCTCGCTCACCTCGGGAAGTCCGGCGAGGCCGTCCTCGCGGCGGAGCGCCGCGGGCAGCACGTCGGCCGGCGCGGGGCCGCCGACCTCGGTGGGATCGCAGGTGGCTCCGGTCCGCCCGGGCGTGCTGCGCTCGAAGATGAGGGGCTCGGGGAGCGTGCCGGCGCGCAGCACGGCCGTCGGTGCGGTCATCAGCGTGCACCCGCGCGTGCGGGCGGCGCTGACGCCTCCGCACCGAGGGCCGCGACCAGCCGGTCCATCGCGGCCTCGTCGTGCAGCTCGGTCGCGCAGACGAGCAGCGCGTCCTCGAGGTCGGGGTATGCATCGCCGAGCGGCAGGCCGGCGACGATTCCGCTCGCGAGCGCGTGCTGCCAGCGCCGGCGCGCGTCCGGGAGCGTCAGCACGAACTCGTTGAAGTACGGCCCGGAGAAGCGGAGCGAGCCGACGCCGCGCAGGCGCTCGGCGAGCAGGTGCGCGCCGCGCAGATTGCGCTCGGCGACGGCCGCGAGTCCGTGGCGCCCGAGGAGGGACAAGTACACGACGACCTGCACTGCACAGAGGCCCTGGTTCGTGCAGATGTTGGAGGTCGCGCGCTCGCGCCGGATGTGCTGCTCGCGGGTCGCGAGCGTCAGCACGTAGCCGCGCCGGCCGTTCACGTCGACGGTCTCGCCGACGAGACGGCCGGGGAGATTCCGCACGAAGCGCTCACGGCTCGTGAAGAGGCCGAGCCCCGGACCGCCGTACGCGAGCGAGAGGCCGAGGCTCTGACCCTCCGCGACGGCGATGTCGACGCCCGCCGCGCCCGGCGTCTTCAGCAGCGGCAGCGCGAGCGTCTCGGCGGTCGCGCTCACGAGGAGACAGTCCTCGGCGTGCACCGCGTCGGCGGCGCGCGTGAGGTCCTCGACGACACCGAAGAAGTTCGGATAGCCGAGCACGAGGCACGACGCCCGGGCGAGCAAGTCGGGCGCAGGCAACACGGTCGCGCCGTCCGTGCCGAACGGAACCTCGACGAGCTCGACGTTGGCGATGCCTTCCAGGTAGGTCGCGATCACCTCCCGGTACTGCGGGTGCAACGCGCGCGCGACGAGCACGAGCGGACGCCCGGGCTTCAAGCGTTGCGACATCAGCACCGCTTCGGCGGTCGCGGTGGCGCCGTCGTACATGCCGGCGTTCGCGACCTCCATGCCGAGGAGCGCGGCGATCGCCGACTGGAACTCGAAGGACGCCTGCAACGTGCCCTGGCTCACCTCGGGCTGATACGGCGTGTACGCGGTCGCGAACTCTGCGCGGCCCGCCAGCTGCTCGACCGCGGCCGGGATGAAGTGCGGGTAGGCTCCGGCGCCGAGGAAGGCGACGGCGTCGGTGCGGTTTCGGGCGGCGAGCTCGGCGAGCTCCGTGCGCATCGCGCGTTCGTCGAGCCCGGCGGGCAGCGTCGTGAGGCCGGCACGCGCGCGGAGCTCCGCAGGCACGTGCGCGACGAGGGCCGCGACGCTCTCGACGCCGATGGCTTCCAGCATGGCCGTGATCTCGGCCGGGGTGTGGGGGGTGTATCGCATCGTCTGATCGGCTCCGCCTGCGGGCGCTACTCCTTCTCCTGGGTCACGAACTCGCGATACTGGGTCGCCGTCATGAGCCCGTCGACCTCGCTCGCGTCCGTGAGCGTGACCTTGACCATCCACCCGGCGCCGTAGGGATCCTCGTTGATGGTCTCGGGCTTGGCCGTGAGCTGCTCGTTGATGGTCGTGACGGTGCCGCCAACGGGCGCGTAGACGTCGCTGACGGCCTTCACCGACTCGACGACGCCGAGGGTCGCCGCCTTCGTGAGCACGGTCCCGATCGCGGGCAACTCGACGAACACGATGTCGCCGAGCTCCTCCTGCGCGTGGTCGGTGATGCCGATCGTGGCGACGCCGTCGGCGACGAGCACCCACTCGTGCTCCTCCGAGTACCGCAATGTTTCGGGGACCTGCATCAGCGCTCTCCTTCTCCAGGAATGTGGACGGATTCGGCGGTGTCTTCGGTCGGCGTCGCAACCGCGACGGTAGTCGACCCGGGCGCCGCGGCGGGCGCGACGTCGCTCGCGGCCGGCTCGGTGGTCGGCTCGTCCCCGGTTTCCGACGGCGAGGCCTCGCTCACTTCGGACGCGCTCGACGCCGGCCCGACCGGCTGCGCGGCACGGACCCGGCGGTAGAACGGCGTCGGCACTACCTCGGCGGGCACCGGACGGCCGCGCACCTCGACGGCGAGCGTGGTGCCGGCGGCGGCGAGCGCGGACGACACGTACGCGAGCGCAATCGCGCCGCCCGTCGTTGGCGACATCGTGCCGCTCGTGACGATGCCAACCGGTGCCCCCTCGAACAGGACCGGATAGCCCTGGCGTGCGATTCCCGAGCCGCGCATCGCAAGACCGACGAGCCGGCGCGGTGCGCCCTGCTCCGTCTCGTGACGGAGCGCCGAGCGGCCGAGGAAGTCCTCGCCGTCGAGCTTCACCCAGCGCGCGAGCCCGGCTGCGAGCGGCGAGGTCTGGTCGTCGAGCTCGTGGCCATACAGCGGCAATGCCGCTTCCAGACGGAGCGTGTCGCGGGCCCCGAGGCCGATGGGCTCGAGCCCCTCGGGGCGGCCCGCCTCCATGAGCGCGTTCCACAGCGTCACCGCGTGTTGTGCGTCGACGTAGATCTCGAACCCGTCCTCGCCGGTGTAGCCGGTGCGCGAGATCAAGGCGGGCAGACCCGCGACGTCGGCACGGGCGAACTGGAAGCGCTGCAAGGCGTCGGGCCCGAGCGGCGTCAGCGTCTGCAGGATGGCCGTCGCGGCCGGACCCTGAAGCGCGACGAGTGCCGTCACGGCGCTCCGATCGACGATCGTGGCCTCTCCGGCGTGCTCCTCGATCCAGGCGAGGTCCTTGGCGATGTTGCTCGCGTTCACGCAGAAGAAGTAGCGCTGGTCGTCGATGCGGTAGAGCGTGACGTCGTCGACGACACCGCCGTCCTCACGACAGAGCAACGTGTATTGGACGTGGCCGTTCGCGAGGTTCCGGACGTCATTGGTCGTGAGGCGCTGGCAGGTCGCCGCGGCGTGCGGGCCGAGCACCTCGATTTCGCCCATGTGGCTCACGTCGAAGAGCCCGGCGGCGGTCCGCACGGCGCGATGCTCCTCGATGATGCCGCGGTACGAGACCGGCATCTCCCAGCCCCCGAACTCGACGATTTTCGCGCCGAGCGCGCGATGCGCGTCGAAGAGCGGCGTGCGAGCGAGCGGCGCGTCCGGCGCGGCGTCACTCATGCGGCCACCCGCGCGCCGTCGCTCGCAGCCGCGACGGTGTTGGCGAGGAGCATCGCGACCGTCATGGGACCGACCCCACCGGGAACCGGCGTGATCCACGACGCGCGTTCGCGAGCATCCGCGAAGTCGACGTCCCCGGCGAGCTTGCCGCTCGCGAGCCGATTCATGCCGACGTCGATCACGATCGCACCCTCCTTGATCCAGTCGCCATGCACCATCCCGGGACTCCCGACCGCGGCGACGACGACGTCGGCGCTCCGCACGATCGCGGCGAGGTCGCGCGTCCGCGAGTGGCACATCGTCACCGTCGCGTTCTTTTCGAGGAGCAGGAGGCTCATCGGCTTCCCGACCAGCAGGCTCCGGCCGATCACCACCGCGTGCGCCCCGGTGAGGTCGCGGCCGGTCTCGGCGAGGAGCCGCATGACACCGAGCGGGGTGCAGGGGCGGAGCCCCGGCGTCCCGGCGAGGAGCCGCCCCTGGCTCATTGCGGTCAGCCCGTCGACGTCCTTCTCGGGCGTGATCGACTGGATGACGGCGTTGCTGTCGAGCGCGCCGGGGAGCGGCAGCTGGACGAGGATCCCGTGCACGTCGCTCCGTGCGTTCAGGTCGCGGACGCGTGCGATCAGCTCGGCGGTGCGCGTGTCGGCGGGGAGGCGCTGACCGATCGACTGCATGCCGACCTCGGTGCAGGCCCGCTCTTTCGAGCCGACGTACACGCGTGACGCGGGGTCGTCGCCGACCAGCACCGTCGCGAGCCCGGGCTGGATGCCGCGTGCACGCAACGACTCGACGGTCCGAGCCGCCTCCGCCCGCACCGCCTGCGCCACCACCTTGCCGTCGAGGATCGTGCTCATCGTCTCCGTGGCTTCGCCGGCGAATGCGGTCCATCCGCTGCTGCGCACCCGGCGTAGTGTCCGCGAGCGATCACTGTCGGCAAGCAACCGGCGCGCCGCGACGTGTATATATGCCGAGCCGCGTTTGTAAAGCTGCAGCCAGCACGTAGAATTCGCGGCATGCGCATCGGTGTTCCGCGGGAGATCAAGCCGGAGGAGAGTCGGGTCGCATGCACACCGAGCGGCGTCGCGGCGTTGGTCGCGCACGGGCACACGGTGACCGTCGAGCACGGTGCGGGGCGCGGTAGCAGCATCGGCGACGGCGCATACGTCGCGGCGGGCGCGCGGCTCGCGGACGCCGCCACGGTGTGGGCCGAGGCAGAGATGGTCCTCAAGGTGAAGGAGCCGCTCGCCGCTGAATACGCGTACCTCCGACCCGGGCTCATCCTCTTCACGTATCTGCACCTCGCCGCGGATGAGGCGCTCACGCGCATGCTGCTCGCCCATCGCATGCGAGCGATCGGCTACGAGACGATCCAGCTCGACGACGGCACCCTGCCGCTCCTCGCCCCGATGAGCGAGGTCGCGGGCCGGCTCGCGATCCAGGTCGGCGCGTGGTGCCTACAGGCGACGAACGGCGGTCGCGGCGTGCTGCTTTCGGGCGTGGCCGGCGTGCGGCCCGGCAAGGTCGTGATCTTGGGGGCCGGGATCGCCGGCTCGAGCGCGTGTCAGGCCGCCGTCGGAGGCGGGGCCCGCGTCAGCATCCTCGACATCAACCCGACCCGACTCCGCTACGTCCACGACATCCTCGGCGGTCACGTGACGACCGTGATGTCGAACCGCGCCAACATCGAAGAGGAGGTGACGAACGCCGACCTGGTCGTCGGCACCGTCCTCATTCCGGGCGCGAAGGCCCCGAAGCTCTTGTCGCGAACGCTGATTGCGAGCATGCGGCCGGGCTCGGCGTTCGTCGACGTCTCGATCGACCAGGGCGGCTGCGCGGAGACCTCACGGCCGACGTCACATCGGGACCCGATCTACGTCGCCGAGGGCGTGGTGCACTACTGCGTGACCAACATGCCGGGCGCGGTGCCGAACACCGCGACGTACGCGCTCACCAACACGACGCTGTCGTACGCGCTGGAGATCGCCGACCAAGGCTTCGCAGCCGCCGTCGCCGCCGACCCGACGCTTCGGCGTGGGGTGAACGTCGCGGACGGTGAGGTCTGGCACCCGGGCGTCGCGGCGGCGTTCGACCTGCCGTGCGCCTGCTGAGCGCGCGCCCGGCCGCCCTCACCGCTTCTTCTTCGAGCTCCGATTCTGCTTCGGCGGCGGCCCGTAGAGCGCCGTATGCAGCTTCGTGACGAGCTGGGTCGCGCCGAGCTGCGCGAGCTCGCCCGCTCGCACCCAGGTTCCGCCGGCCCGCACGAATCCGGGCAGGTTCCACAGATTCTCGGAGAGCGACTGCTGCTGCTCGGCGTACTCGCCCTGCCAGACCGTCACGCCGTCGGAGAGCCGCACGAGCTCGACCGCGAAGATCACGTGCGCGGGCCGCTTGGCCGCGAGCTCCGTGCCGATGCGCTCCTCGAACACCTTCACCTCGCCTCGAACCACGGCGTCGGCGCGCACGAGCTTGCCGACCGCCAGCGCTTCCGGAGCGGTCGGCGCTCGCACCTCGCCGTAGAGCTGGCGGAATCCCTCGCCGACCGTGAGCTCGTCGACGAGCTCCCAGTCGCGGTACTCGCGCATCGCGGTCGTGACCGCGCGCGTCACCGTGTCGCCGGGCGGCTCGACGAGCGGCTCGCTTCCGAGCTCCTCACGATCGACGACGAGGCCCGCCGTGGTGAACGGCAGGACCGCGATCCTGCGGAGCTCGCCGGCCGCGACCGGCGTGAGCGGACGCGCGGCGATCGTGACCGGGCTCTGGAAACAGCCCGCGACGAGGAGCATCGCTCCCGCCACTCCGACCACGAGTCGCGCCATCGGCCGCCTCCCACCCATCGTCGACTCCTCAGCGGTCGAGCTTGATGCCGAGCTCGCGCAGTTGTCGGGCGTCGACCGTGCTCGGCGCCTCCGTCATGAGATCCGTTGCCTTCTGCGTCTTCGGGAATGCGATGACCTCGCGGATCGAGTCCTCGCCGGCCAGGAGCATCACGAGTCGGTCGAAGCCGAAGGCGATGCCGGCGTGCGGCGGCGCTCCGGACGCGAGGGCTTCCAAGAGGAAGCCGAATTTCGCTTGCGCCTCCTCCGCGCCGATCCCGAGCAACGCGAAGACGCGTTCCTGAACGGTCGACTGGAAGATACGGACGCTGCCGCCGCCGATCTCGGTGCCGTTCAGCACGAGGTCGTAGGCCTGCGCGCGCACCGCGAGCGGCTCGCGTTCGAGTCGCTCCAGATCCTCGTCCACCGGCGCCGTGAACGGATGGTGGACGGCGACGTGTCGGCGCGCTTCTTCGTCGTAGTCGAAGAGCGGGAAGTCGGTGACCCAGACGAGGTTCTTCTGATTCGCGTCGATCATGCCGAGCTTCGCGCCGAGCTTGAGCCGGAGATTCGCGAGCGCGTCGTGCACGACGCGCGGCTTGTCGGCGACGAACATGACGACGTTGCCGGCGGTGAGCTGCGCCGCCGCCGTGAGGCGCTCCTTCTCGGCGTCTGACAGAAACTTCACGATCGGCGACTGCCAGCCGTCCTCGTTGACGCGGATCCACGCGAGACCCTTGGCACCGTAGATCGCGACGAACTCGGTCAAGTCGTCGAGGTCTTTCCGCGAGAGCTGCGAACCGTCGGGAACGACCACCGCCTTGATGGTTCCGCCTTTCGCGAGGGTGTCGGCGAAGACCTTGAACCCGGAGCCGGCGAACACCCCCGCGCAGTCGACGAGCTCGAGCCCGAAGCGCGTGTCGGGACGGTCGCAGCCGTAGCGCGCCACCGCCTCCGCGTAGGTCAGGACGGGAAGCGGCGGTGCCGGCATCGGGATCTCGGCCTCGGCGAAGAGCTCGGCGACG
The DNA here is from genome assembly GCA_031400185.1 of Polyangiaceae bacterium. Taxonomy (GTDB): domain Bacteria; phylum Desulfobacterota; class Binatia; order UTPRO1; family UTPRO1; genus UTPRO1. The sequence goes on along the minus strand of JANNPN010000351.1, from coordinate 4,464 downwards.
AGCCCCTCCATCATTCGGAAGATCGCCGGGCGGGCGAGGAACGACATCTCGATGTCGATCTGCGTGAACTCGGGCTGGCGGTCGGCGCGCAGGTCCTCGTCCCGGAAGCAGCGCGCGATCTGGTAGTAGCGGTCGATACCGGCGACCATGAGGATCTGCTTGAAGAGTTGGGGCGACTGCGGGAGCGCGAAGAACGTGCCCTGGTTCACCCGGCTCGGCACCAGGTAGTCGCGGGCGCCCTCGGGCGTGCTGCGCGTCAGCATCGGAGTTTCGACCTCGACGAAACCGTTCCCGTTCAAGTAGGCGCGCGTGCGCGCCGCCATGCGATGGCGGAGCCAGAGGTTCTTGAACATGCGCGGCCGGCGGAGGTCGAGGTAGCGGTAACGCAGGCGAACGGCCTCGGCGGTGTCGATCGCGTCGTCGACGGGAAACGGGCTCGGCCGCGCGGTGTTGAGCACGCGGAGCTCGCTGCCGACGATCTCGATCCCGCCCGTCGGCAGGTCCGGGTTCACGGTCGCCGTCGAGCGCGGCACGATCGTGCCGCGGACGGCGATCACGTACTCGAGCCGGATGCCCGCGCCCGCTGCGTGCGCCGCGGCGCTGCGCTCGGGATCGAGAACGATCTGCACGAGACCCGTGCGGTCTCGGAGGTCGACGAAGATGACACCGCCGTGGTCGCGCCGCCCGTGCACCCATCCCATGACGGTGACGGTGCGTCCCGCGTCGGTCGGCCGCAGCGTCCCCCCGTAGTCGCTCCGTTCCCAGTCGCCGAGCGCTGCGAGTGCCTCAGCCACCTTGGCCTCCTGTGGCCCCGAGCGTCCGGAGCGTCGCGGCGAGAGCGTCGCCGCTGCCGTCGACGGCGAGCGCGAGTCGATGGTCGGCCTGGGCGCGGAGATCCCGCACCGTGGCGCGTCCGGCGCGCAGCTCGTCCTCGCCGATCAGCACCGCGAAGCGCGCGGAAAGCTTGTCGGCGCGCCGCATCGCGCTCTTCAGGCTGCGGCCGGCCGCCTCGAGCTCGCAACGCATGCCGAGACCGCGGAGCCGGCGCGTCATGCGGACCGCCGCGGGCGCCGCGTCGGCGGAGAGCGGGATCACGTCCACCTCGGGTGCCGCCGGTGTGAACACCGCCTCGGTCGCCATGAGCAGCCGCTCGAGGCCGATCGCGAACCCGATCGCCGGGAGCGCCGGGCCGCCGAGATCGGCGACGAGCCCGTCGTACCGCCCGCCGCCGCCGACCGCGTTCTGGGCGCCGAGATTGCCGGCCACGACCTCGAACGCCGTCCGCACGTAGTAGTCGAGCCCGCGCACGAGGCGCGGCTCGACGCGGAACGCGACTTCGGACGCCAGCAGCAACCGCTCGACCTCGGCAAAGTGCGTGCGGCAGGGGTCGCAGAGGTGGTCGCGCATGAGCGGCGCGTCCGCCATGACGCGCCGACAGCCCTCCTGCTTGCAGTCGAGGAGGCGCATGGGGTTCCGCTCGAGACGTTGGCGGCAGTCGGCGCAGAGCGCGTCGATGTGCGCGCGTCCATAGGCCGTGAGCGCTTCGCGATACGCGGGACGGCAGCTCGCGTCGCCGAGCGAGTTGAGGATCAGCTCGAACGATGGCAGGCCCGCGGCGCGCAAGAGGTCGACGAGCAAGGTCACGACCTCGGCGTCGGCGAGCGGGTCGTCGCGGCCGATCACCTCGGCGCCGAGCTGGTGGAACTGGCGCAGGCGCCCCTTTTGCGGCCGCTCGCGCCGGAACATCGGGCCCAGATAGTAGAGCTTCGCGACCTGATCGCGCTGCGCGACGCCCGCCTCGAGCGCGGCGCGGACGACGGCGGCGGTACCCTCGGGCCGGAGTGTCAGCGACGTGCCGTCGCGATCCTCGAAGGTGTACATCTCCTTTTCGACGATGTCGGTGGTCTCGCCGAGCGAGCGCGCGAAGAGCTCGGTGCGTTCCGCGATCGGCGTGCGGATCTCGCCGTAGTTGTACGTCGCCAGCACCGCACGCAGTCGCCCCTCGATGTGCGTGAACCGTTCGCTGTGCGGGGGCACGACGTCGTGGAAGCCTTTGACGCCATGGATGGTATTCATCGAGCCACTTTCGGAACGGGCAGAGCTACCAAAGCAGTTGTGGGAATTCAAATCGCTTGCCCGGCCAAGGCCGCATCGCAGTGACGGAAAGCGCGTGCCCGTCGGAGACGACACGCACGGCCCCGTGCTCGGCGGTGTTCCACACCGTGGCGCCGCTCGCCCGGAGGCGGCGCACGACCGCCGGAGCGGGGAACCCGAACCGATTGTCGGCTCCGCTCGAGACGACCGCCACGCGCGGCGCCACCGCGGCGAGCCACGCGGCGCTCGTCGACGTCGCGCTGCCGTGATGTGGGACCTTGAGGACGATGCTCCGGAGACCGTCGCGCGCGCCCGTCAGCAGCTCGTGCTCGGCGCCCCGCTCGATGTCGCCAGTGAAGAGGACGGACGTCGTACCGAAGCGGAGCCGGAGCACGAGCGAGCCGTCGTTGACATTCCCAGGCAGCGGATCGCCGGGATGCAGCACGTCGATCTCCACGTCGTCGTCGCGACGAATCGTCGTGCCCCGCCGGAGCACGCGCGGCCGCGTCCCCGCCGCCGTGAGCGCCGCCTGTAAGCGCGCGAATCGTGCGCCGGTGCCGCGGGCGCCGTTCCACCAGATCTCGTTCGGCGCGAAGGTCTCCGCGAGGTGGGCGAGCCCGCCGTAGTGGTCGAGCTGTGGGTGGGAGAGTGCGAGCGCGTCGACGTGGAGGATCTTCCGGCTCCGCAGGAACGGCGCGATGACGCGCTCGCCCGGGTCGAAGTCGCCCGGGAAGCCGCCGCCGTCCACGACGAGCACGCCGCCACGCGGGAGCTCCACGACCGCGGCGTCGCCCTGCCCGACCGAGAGGAACGTCACTCGCAGCGTCGGGTTGCAGCAGCGCTCCCACATCCAGAAGGATGTCCCGGCGACGCCGAGAATCGTCACGAGCGCGACGGCGGCGCGCCGCCAGGGGCCGATCCGACGCGGCTCCCCGGCGTGGGCACGCGTCCACCAGAGCGCGAGCGCCGTGTAAGCGATCGCGAGCTCGAGAAGCGACGGCATGGGCGTCGTGACCGCCGCGCCGGGGAGCGCGGCGAGGCGAACCGCGGCTGCGAGGCCGAGCCCGGCGGCCCACGCCGCCGCGTCGAGCAAGCGATCGGCGATCCAGCTCGCGACGCCCGTCGCGGGTGCGAGGGCGGTCAGCGGCAAGGCCGCGAGTCCAGGGAGCAACGTTGCCGGCCCGAGGAGCGGGAGCGTGACGAGGTTCGCGATCGGCGCGATCAGCGAGATCTGCTGGAAGTGCCAGGCGGTGAGTGGCGCCGTCGCGATCGTCGCGGCAAGGGAGGTGCGGATCGACGTCGCAACGGCGCGCCGCCACCAGGTCCGCGAGGTGGCGGCGGCCCCCCGCCGCCGCGCGCGTTCCGCGACCATGAACAGCGCCGCGACCGACACGAACGATAGCTCGAAGGAGACGTCGGCGGCCATGTCCGGCGCCCGGATGCTGAGCAGGACGGCCAGGAGGGCGAGGGTGCGAAGGCCGTCGGGTCTGCGGCCGCACGCGAGCGCGGCCAGCACGAGCGGATACGTCAGGAACGAGCGCGTTGCCGGCACGCTGCCGCCCGCGATCGCCGCGTACGCGCCGACGGGGACGAGGCCGAGGACCGCCGCGAGCGCACCGACGTCGACGTGCAGCGCGAGCGACCCGGCGCGCAGCAAGAGCCAGCGCAGCAGCACGAAGCACGTGCCGGCGGCGACCGCCACATGGAAGCCCGACACGGAGACCACGTGCGCGAGGCCGGTGCGTGTCAGTGCCGTGCGGGTCTCCCGGTCGAGACTCTGGGTCGCGCCGAGCAGGACGGCCGTCAGATAGCCGCGGACCGGCTCGCTCGTACGCGCCGCGATGCGGTCGGCGAGCTCCACGCGCACGCGGCCGAGCAGCTGGTCGCGGTCGGGCGAGCCCAGGGCGACCGATTCGACGTGCGCGTCGTCCCAGAGGAACAGCGTCGCGTGGATCCCGCGGCGGGCGAGCGCCCCTTCGTGATCGTAGCCCCCCGGGTTCAGGAAGTTCCGCGGCCGACGCAGCTTCCCGACGACGCGGACGCCGGTGCCGATCGGCCAGGGGCGCGCGGCGTGGGCGATCGTCATCGCGACGAGCCCGCGGGCGTGGCCGGTGCGGCGCCGCGTCCGCACGCGCGCGACGTCGACGACGAGCGCCGCGCGGGACCCGAGCCGATCGCTCTGGACGATCGTGCCTTCGATCGCGGTGAGGTCGCGCCCGACCAGACGGGCAACGTCGTCCGGCGCCGGCGGCAGCGCGGTCCATGCGGCCGCGAGCGCGCCGCACGCGAGGCCCGCCGCGATCGCCGCGAGATGGGCGCGCGCGGTCGTGGCGCTGGTCCACGCGAGCGCAGCGAGCGCGACGCCCACGG
>JANNPN010000321.1:0-3863 GCA_031400185.1 Polyangiaceae bacterium | reverse complement strand
GCCCTCCCTGACCCACCCGCCGGCGATCATCGCAGCAAGGACAGATCGACGGCGCGCAGCCTCGCCTCGCCGCCTCGGCCTCCTCCGATTCTAGAAGAGTGGATGAGGATGCAGCAGGCGGGCGGGTCGGGGCTGGCTTCGGGGAGCCGCACCTCGCGTGTGCGCAAGCCAGAGAGGCTGCGACGGGCTGTATGCGCTGGGTGGCAGGACACCCGGCGACCGTAGGAGGCATCCCCGACCCGCCCGCCTGCTGCCACCACATCCGCGACGCACGCGAGTTGCCCTGCCCGATGCCCATTGTTATTCGCTGACGCGTGCAGCGACTTCTCGCGGTGCTCACGACGATCGTGCTGGTCGCGAGCGCGATCGACGCGACGCTCGCCGCCGACGACGCGAAGTCGACGCTCACGGGCGGCGGCAGCGCGAGCGGACCGCCCGCCCCGGCCGTCCCGGCGATCGCGGCCACGCCCGAGCCCGCTCCGCCACCCGCCGTGCCGAACGCGCCGCTCGAGCCGGGCGTCGCCGCACGCGAGGAGCCCGTCGAGCCCCGGGACGCCGACGCGAAGCCGCGCTCGGTGAACCTCTGGCCGCTCTTCACGTACGAGTCGGATCCCGCGACCCGGAAGAGTCGCGTCAGCATCTTCGGACCGCTGATCGAGTACCGCTCCGACGCCGACCGCCAGGCGTTCTTCGTCCGACCGTTCATGTCGATCGACCAGTCGCGCGTCGGCCACGACGACCACGTGAGCTTCCTCGGACCGGTGCTGACCTCGCACTGGGGGCAGACCGAGCAGGTGACGAAGGGCTTCGGCGGTCTCTTGACCTATCGCACGCGCACGAGCGCCGACGGCCGCACGCTCGAGCACCAACGGGTGTGGCTCCTGCCGCTCTATTTCTACGAGTGGGACCGCCCCGACCAGAGCGGCCGCCTGTCCGTCGTGCCGATCTACGCCGACATCGACGACTTCCTCGGCTACGAGCACATCGACATGGTCGCGTTCCCCGCCTACGTGCACCTCGAGGGTCCGAAGCTCGATCGCTACTACTACCCGTACCCGATCATCAGCCGCGACGGTCCGCCGGGGAGCGGCTACCGTCTCTGGCCGTTCCCGCTCCGCGACCGCCAGGGCCGGCGCGTCGAGCGCGCCGCGCCCGCGGACGCGAGCAGCACGGATCCCGAGTGTGAGACCTACTTCCCGATCTGGCGCGACGAGCTCGACGTGATGGAGCCGGAGTCGGCCGACCCGACCTGACCGCAGCTTGCGTTGCCGCAACTGACGCCCGCGCCCGCCGGTCGCGGTCCCGGCCGCCTGCGCACGATCGTGTCACCCCGGAATGACCCGCGCCGCGCGGAGCGCCGCGAGCGCGGCGTCGTCGTAGCCGAGCTCGCGGAGCACCGCCTCGGTGTCGGCGCCGAGCGCCGGCGCCGTTGCGCGCGGCACCGTCGAGGCGTCGCCGAAGCCGACCGGGCTCGCGACCATGCGCTGCGTGCCGCCGTCGCGCGCGGGCACGTCGACGAACGCGCCCGCGGCTGCCGCCTGCGGATCCGCGACGACCTCGTCGAGCGATTGCACGGGCGCCCACCAGACGCCCTCGCGGTCGAAGCGCTCCGCCCACTCGCGCAACGGCCGGGTCGCGAACGCGCGGTCGAGCTCGGCGATCACCGCGCTGCAGTTCCGGCGCCGCTCGCGCGCGCTCGCGAAGCGCGGGTCGGTGAGCAGGTCCTCGCGCGCGATCGTGCGTGCGACCCCGGGGAAGTGGCGGTCGGCCTCGAGCCCGATCAGCCAGAACCAGCGGCCGCAGCCGGCGCGGTAGCAATTGACGAGCGGGGTCTCGACCTCGGTGCGCGCGACCGGCTGGCGGATCTTCCCGAACGCGAGCTGGATGCCGAGGTCCCAGCCGAGACAGTACGCGCCGGTCCGCAGCAACGACGTCTCGACGACGCGCCCGCGGCCGGAGCGCTCGCGCTCGTAGAGCGCGGTCACGATGCCGGCGACGGTCGTAATGGCGGTCACGTGGTCGCCGAAGCCGCCGCGGATCTGCGGCGGCGCCACGCCCTCGGGTGCCAGCGTCTGCGCGACGCCCGAGCGCGCCCAGAACGCGCCGACGTCGTACCCCGGCCGGTCGCGCTCGGGACCGGTGCGCCCGTAGCCGCTGATGCTCGCGTACACGAGGCGCGGAAAACGCGCGGTCAGAGTTTCCGGATCGCAGCCGAGGCGTGCGAGCGCGTCGGGACGGAAGTTGCTGACGAAGACGTCGGCGGGAGCGAGCAGGCGATCGAGCGCGGCGCGGCCCGCGGGCACGCGCAGATCGAGCACGACGCTCCGCTTGCCGCGGTTGTCGAGATCGAAGGGCGGATTGCGGTCGACCTTGCTCCCGGTCGCGAGCTGGAAGAACGCGCGCATCGGGTCACCCGCGGGCGGCTCGATCTTCACGACGTCGGCGCCCCAGTCGGCGAGAATGCCGGCCGCCGCCGGCCCCGCGACCCAGAGCCCCATCTCGATGACGCGGACTCCCTCGAGCATCACGCGGCCGTCATTGGATGCGGTAGAACGTGATCCAGAGGCCGGGCTTGAACCAGAGCTTCCCGTCCATCAGCTGCTGCGGGTCCCAGAACTCGACGTGCGCGTTCGGCGGGTCGCCGTGGGTCCGGACGCCGAAGACGTGGCCGATCTCGCCTGACAGCGGATCGAGGATCAGCACGACGCCCTTGGCACCGTCGCCGGCCGCCGCCATCTCCTTCTCGATCCCGAGCGGCGACATCGACCCCGGAATCCCCTTGCTCTGCGCCGTCTGACGCCAGCACGGGAGGTCCGGACCCTGCGGCACGCTTTCGCCGTGGGCTCCCTTGAACACCGCGGTGATCTCGTCGAGCGTGACCGGCGTGCCGCCGTTCGCGGGCGGCGTATACGGCTCGCCCTTCAGCCACGCCAGCGTGCACTCGAAGCAGTCGAAGCGCTTCGCGGCTTTCGCGGTGACGTTCGCGACCGCGTTCCCGTACGCGTCGGTGACCGCGGCCGCAGTGCAGGTCTTCCCGGCGACGCCGCCGCCCTTGAGGACGCCGCCCTTCCCTGCCGGGCAGCGCGCGACGAGCGCCGGGCTCACCTTCAAGCTCCACTCGCAGAGCCGCTCACCCTCCTCCTTGCCGCGGAGGAACGGGTTCGGATTCAGCGACGTGCCCGGTGGATGGAGGACGCCGTCGATCACCCCCGGGGCCGCGACGACCGTCAACAGCGCGGCGACCTCCTTGAACTTTGCCGCGAGCGCCGCGACCGCGAGGTTCTCGATCGTGAGCTGCTTTTCGAGGCAGCCCGCGAAGCCGCGCTCGAAGCCGATCGTGTAGCGGAGCTTCGGGTTGGCGTTCGGGACGTCGTTCCGGACGTCGTAGGGCGCGCTCGCGCAGCCGAACTTGGCGTCGCCCGGGAGCTCCAACTCTTCGGGCTCCTCCGATTCCTCGGGCTCCTCCGGTTCTTCCGGTTCTTCCGGTTCTTCGGGCTCGGGCGGCGGCGGCTCCCCGCGCTGGATGAAGTTCGGCCCGACCGGGATGTTCCGCCGCGTGCCGCCGTAGGGCTTCGGGATCTCGACGCCCTCGGGCGTCTGCTGGCGGTAGACGCTGTCGTCCTGGATCGCCTGCTTGCCGGTCCGCCGCGACGTGTTGCCCGCCTCGGCGAGCGGCGCCGCGAAGCCGACGTCGAGAACGCCGACGAGCACGACGACCAGCGTGAGGACGATGCGGCGCATGTGGCCCGGGCGCTTCTCTAGCCCGAGTGACGACCTCCGGCCAGCGCTTTGTCGGGTCTGCCGCGAGCGGTCTGCGTTGCATGCGGTGTCGGGGGGGGGGGGGGGGGGGGGGGGGGGGGGGG
>JANNPN010000297.1:0-13327 GCA_031400185.1 Polyangiaceae bacterium | reverse complement strand
GCAAGGTCGGTCACGACTGGAACGACACGAGTTGCCTGATCCTCCGGACCAAGGGCCGGAAGACCGGCGAGACGCGGAAGTTCCCGCTCATCTACGGACGTGACGGCAACGACTACGTCCTGGTCGCGTCGAAGGGCGGCTTTCCCGACAATCCGGGTTGGTACAAGAACCTGGTCGCGCACCCCGACGTCGAGATCCAGGTGTGGGACCAGGTGATCCCGGTCCGGGCCCGCACCGGCAGTGCCGAGGACAAGAAGCGGGTGTGGCCGGCGATGGCGAAGCAGTGGCCCGGCTACGACGACTACCAGGCCGGGACTACGCGCGACATTCCGGTCGTGCTGCTGACGCCGCGCTGAGCCGGCGCGCGCCGACACGAGGAGAGGGCTTTCGATGACAGCGCTACCGCTGCCGCACGTGCACTCGGGGAAGGTCCGCGACATCTACGCCGTCGGCGACGCCGAGCTCTTGATGGTGACGAGCGACCGACTCTCGGCGTTCGACGTCGTCATGGCCGAGCCCATCCCCAACAAGGGCCGAGTGCTGACCGCCATGACCGCGTTCTGGTTCGAGCTCTTCGACGGTATGGTCGGGAGCCACCTGCTCTCGACGGACGTCGCGGATCTCCCGGCCGCGGTGCGCGACGTACCCGAGCTCGCGGGGCGCGTGATGCTCTGCCGGCGCGCCGAGATGCTGCCGGTCGAGTGCATCGTGCGCGGCTACATCACGGGCTCGGCGTGGAAGGAATACAAGAAGGGCGGGACGATGCACGGTGCGGCGCTCCCGGCGGGCTTGCTCGAGTCGTCGCGTCTTCCCGAGCCGGTCTTCACGCCGTCGACCAAGGCCGCGGTCGGGGACCACGACGAGAACATCTCGTTCGAGGCCGCCGCCGATCTCATCGGTCGGGATCTCGCGACGCGCCTCCGCGACGTGAGCCTCGCGCTCTACTCGCGCGGTGCCGCGTGGGCCGCCGAGCGGGGCATCATCATCGCCGACACCAAGTTCGAGCTCGGCCGCATCCCCGGCACGGGTGAGCTCGTGCTCTGCGACGAGGTGCTGACGCCCGACTCGTCGCGCTTCTGGCCCGTCGCCGAGTGGAAGCCCGGCGCGACCCCGCCGTCGTTCGACAAGCAGCCGGTACGGGACTTCCTCGAGACGCTCGACTGGAACAAGACGCCGCCACCGCCGCCGCTCCCGAAGGCGGTCGTCGACGCGACCAGTACCCGCTACGTCGAAGCGTACGAGCGCATCACCGGACGGCGCTTCACCGACTGGCCCGGCGTGGGCGCCGCGCGTTCGTAGCGGGCGTTATGGGCGACCGCGGACAAGCTGAGCAATCTCTCCGGCCCCGCGTTCGACAAGTCGTACATGCAGGCCATGGTCGGCGATCACGACCACGCGGTGTCGATGTTCAAGAGCTACGCGGAGCGGGGCGACGATCCCGAGCTGAAGCAGTGGGCGGAGAAGACGCTGCCGACGCTGCAAAGCCACGAGCGGCTGGCCAAGACGACGGCAGCGAAGATCGGCGTCGCCGAGCGTACGTCGCAAAACCAACGCCACTAGGCGGAAGACGCGGCTGCCGCTCTTGGGAAGCACGGCCGCGCCCCTTTGAAAAAAAGACGGCCGCCGCCCCCTTCACGGGGCGGCGGCCGCGAGTCCAAGGGCGGTAGCCGCGAGCATCAGGCGCGCGGCATCGCGCTCCGCCGCTTCGCGGTCGGGCCGACCGACGCGCGGGGCGCTTCTTCCTCTTCTTCGTCGTCCTCGTCGCCTTCGTCGTCGTCGCCTTCGGCGCCGGCTTCGAGGACGCTCTCGTCCTCGTCGCCTTCGTCGTCAGCCTCGTCGTCATCGTCCTCTTCGTCGTCGTCGCCTTCACTGGCTGGCGGCATCGCTTCCATCTCGTCCCCGAGCTCCTCGAGCCGCTCGGCCCCGAGCTTCTCGGCGATCTTGAACATCTCGCCTTCTTCTTCGTCGACGTGGTGCTGGATGAGCTCCTCGAGCACGGTCATCTTCGCCTCGAAGCGCTCGTCCTCGGGATCCAGGTTCGGGAACTCGGCGAGCACGAGCTGCACGACGTGGTGCTCCTCGTAGGCTTCCGGGATCATCTCCTCGGTCTTCTTGGTGGCGAGCTCGGCGACCGCTGGATAAAAGACGTCCTCTTCGATGTGCATGTGGTGCTCGAGATTCTCGGCGATCTGGTCGAGAATCTCGCGGCGTCCGTCGGCGTCGGCCTTCTTCGCCTGGCGAAAGAGGGCTTTCACCTCGCGGTGCTGTTTCTTCAACAGGTCGGTGGCTTTCATTTGGGAATCTCCTCGTTGACGGTTAGAGGTTGGTCGGGAAAACGCAGGTCTCGATGAGGAGGGAGCAAGACACATGCCCCGGAAGCTGACGCAGCGACGCGATCGGCCGGAACGTGCGCGCGACCGTTGTTACAACGGGACGAACGAAGCGGACGCCGAACGAGCACGTGTGCCGAGCCGTCGCAGGGCGCGGGAGGCGCCCTTGCGTACAACCACCCTGTCGCGTGGTGCGATCGCGCTTACTGCTCGAACGCGCGGATGACGGGCGGCTTGCTGAAGGCGCCCGTCGGGACCGTGATGCCGTCGGTGCCGGGACCGCCGTCGAAGCCGGACTTGCCGGCGTAGCTGCCGCCGCTCACGGTGACGTCGTCGTCGCCGCCCTTGCTCGCGAGTCGGAACTTGTCGCCGATCCCCACGGTATCGAGCGCGGCGGTGTCGTTGCCGCTGCCCAGGTCGATCGTGCCCTTGCCCGCGGCGCGCGTGTCGGTGATCGACAGCGTGTCGTCGCCGGTGGCGGTGCCGACGCGGAGGAAGCCCGGGATGTCGATGTTGGCGAGCGAAATCTGGTCGTTCCCGATGCCGGTTTCGACCGCGATGTTTTTCGGGTTCTCCACGTTGCGCGCGAACGTGAACGGCACGCCGTTGTAACGGGTGCGCGTGACGCTGACGGCGTAGACGCCGGCGCCCTGGCCGACGACGCTCACGATGCAGTCGCCGCCGCGGCAACGGACGCGGAGCGTGTCGCCCTTCAAGCGGATGCGGATGGTCGAGGTCGGCGGCTCGGAGGCGCGCCGCGCGAGCGCTATGCTCGGCTCGACGGCACCGACCAAGGTGAGGGTTGCGAGGAGGAGGGGGACGATCCGCATCCCGAAGGGTGTGTCATGCCGGTCAGCGTCGGCGCAAGCACGCGCGAGAGTTTTTGTTCGTCCGAGCCCCAGCGGCGTGCGGATCGGCGCGAGCCATATGGAGGAAGCGGCAGCGAGTCGTGCGTGGTTGCGATGCGCCGGCGAGGGCGTGGAACAGCGCGTGTGCCGGTGGCATCCGCGACACGCCGTACGTGAACGTACGCGAACGCGCATGCGACCCTCGCACTCGCACGCGTCATTCGTGACGCCACCGTCGGCTGCCCCGCCGGCGCGAATTGACCCGTCGCGACCGGATGTGCTCAACGTCGGGAGCTGTGCGCGCTGCGACGGGAACGCGACTGCTGCTGACCGTGCTGCTCGCGGCATCGCTCGCGCCGAGCCCGACGGACGCGCAGCAGGGCGGACTCCCGAAGGGCGTCGTCGAGATCAAGCCGCGTCAGGGCGAGACCGCGACCGCGCGGGCCGGCGGTCCCGACGGCGTCTTCACGTGGAAGGGGGCGCTGCGCTGCCGGGGCGACGACGAGGCGATCGTCGGCGCGCGTGTCCGGCGCGGGCGCGTGCTCGACTATCTGCAGATCGTCTGCGCGGCCGTGTCCTGCGACGGTGGCGATTGCCGTTGGGACCGGTATCTCTCGACGGCGTCGGTCGGTGACCCGAACGGCGGCAACGCGCCCGTCCTCATGCTGTGCCGCCAGAACGAGGTCGTCGCGGGCTTCCGCGCGCGCGTGCTCGGCCTCTTCAACCTGCAATACGTCGAGGACATCTCGATCCAGTGCGCGCCGATCGCGGGTCCGCCGGTGAAGAGCGTGGCGCCGGTCGCGGCGAAGGGACGCAGCTGGCGGACGACGACCGGCCACCTCGACCGGCCGCAGGTCGAGGGCATCTGCCCCGCCGGCGGCGCGTCGGCCGTCGCGGCGTTTGCGGGGCGTTACGCGACGGGGGCGAATGTGGCGCAGGCGCTGGCGCTTCTCTGCGGCTCGTCGCGCAGCGCGTGTCCCGACGGCACCCACACCGATTTCTCGCCGCTCGGTCCCGAGCTCTACAACCCGATGAAGAAGCGGCCTGCGAACGCGCCGTGCCCGGAATGCTGCAAGCCGTGCGTCACGCTCCAGGGCTCGATGGGGGTGAGCGGACGCACCGATCGCGAGGTCGCGAACCTCCCGATCGGTCGGTACAACTGCCACTTCTACACGCTGAGCTACATGAACTACGTGGCGCCGCCGATCCAGGCCGGCCGCCCGCCGCGGCGGTTCCAGAAGCTCCCCGGCAACATCCCGTTCGTCGGTTCCACGGAGGAGTGTCTCGAGGACACCGACTTCGACGCCTATGGCTTCCGCAAGGTGCAGGCCGGAACGGTCGACCCGAACGCTCTGGAAGCCGGCGACGTCGTGGCGGTCTTTTCAGCCGCCGTCGTCACCCAGAGCTGCCGCAACTCCCACAGCGGAGTCGTCATCGGGGTCGACCCGCTCGTGATTCGCCAGAAGCCGAATCCCGAAGCCTGCGTCACCGACTTCACCTGGGACGAGTTCACGACCTTCTACCAGGCCCGTGGCCGCTCCCACCGGGTCAACGCGTGGCGGTTGGAGCAGTGAGCCGCGTTCAACGGTTGTACCAGTCGCGTTCCGACGGGTTCGCTTGCTTCCGCTGCAGGCGTTCCGCCGCCCACCCGTCACCGGCCTTGTAGGCCTGGCATGCGGCGTGGTCGGTGTAGCCGCCGCATTCGTCGCGCGTGCCGGGCTTGTTCAGCGGGTCGATGAGCGGACCGAAGATGCCGCCGAAGCGCATGCTCTTCTGCATCAGGTGCAGGCGGAGCTCGTCCTCGGTCATGCCTTGCGGGTTCTGCTGCGTCGCGCGGCGGCTCGGCTGACGGGGGCGCGGTTGCTGCGGCGCCGGGGATCCGTCGTCCGGCTCGGCTTGCGGACCGTACTCGGGCTCCTCTTCCGATGCGGAAGGCGCGCCGCCGGAGAGGGCGGTCGCGAGGACGAACGCGACGACCAGCACCGCTGTGCGCAGGCGGGGGGCCATGCGGCCCCCTTACACCCGTCGGCCTCGATCTGGAACCGATTCCGGTATCTGCCAGAGGATCGGCCCAAAAGGCACCACGCACCTGCCGTCGCAGGAGAGGTGGACCGTCGTACCGGGCCTCTGACGGCCCGCTCAGCGCATCGGGTTCTTCAGCCAGGAGCCGTAGACGGGGTTCGGCAGCACGAAGAAGTCCCGGCCGAAGCGCGCGAAGACGGGGTCGTTCGGGTCGTGGAGGTGCGCTTGTTTCAGGTTCGGGAAGTCCTCGATGTTGTCGCCGAGCCACATGACGATCTCGAGCGGCGGCAGCGGTGACGGCTCGCGGCCGCTTTGCACGGCGAGGAAGCGCTCGTTCTTGTCCTTGCTGCTCCGGCGGCAGAGCAGCGCGTCGTAGCGAAGGTTCTCCCGGCGCAGATTGGCACGAGTGTGCTCGCAGACCCGCTCGCTGCGATTCGTGACGAGGACGATCCGGCCGCCGAGCGCGTGCACGTAATCGAGAAAGCGTTGCGCGCCCGGCAGCGCCCGTGCGCGCTCGTGGGTGCACCATTCCTCGAACGCCCCCTCCTCGTACGGATGGCCGAGGCGCCACAGGCGGAAGTCCGAGTCGTCGAAGATCGTCTCGTCGACGTCCAGGATGACGCCCCAGGACGCGCGCTTTGCACGCGGGCGCAGCTCCGACAACCGGCTCGCCGCGTGATCGAAGATCTGCAGGAAGAGTGCGCGATGCTCGGCCGACGTCCGCGTCCAAAGGAGCGCCAGTGTGCCGTCGTGCGGGGCGGCCGGCGCGTCGTGGCGTACGACGGCGGTGCATCCCGTAAGGAGCAACGCGAGGAGCACGGTCGTCGCACGCGTTGCTCGCCCCGGCCACGGCATCGGGCGCAGTATGCGAGATCGCCTGTGCGGCGCCAAGCCCGCGACGGTCTGCCAGCCTGGCCGCTCCCCCGTGTAGGAGTTGCAGGCGCGGTCCGCGCGCGCCTAGGAGCTACCAGGCAACGGGCATGGCATGCCCGTTGCTGATGATCGCCATCATGATGAGCCTGCCCTCGATTCACGCGGTCGCGGTGAGCGTCGGTGAACGCGTTGGCGCGGCGACCTGGTCGCTCCGTACGTCGGCGGAGCTCGTGACGGGCATGAGCATCATGGCGTTCGTGTTCACCATCGCCCAGCTGCTCCTCTTCATTGAAGAGCTCTGGTGGCGCCTGTGAGAGCGGCGTCCAGCCTCGCGCAGCTCGAGCTGCCCACTGCGCTGCCGGCGTTCTCCGACGACCTGCCCGCGGCCGTGCTGCCGGAGGAGCCTTGGCTCGACCTCCCGTTGACGTGGATCGGAAGCGCCCTCGACCGCATCGCGCTTCGCGGCATGCGACTCGCGTTCGCGTCGGCGCTCCGGGTGTCCGACGCCGAGCGCGAGGCCGCGTACGAATCGGGCGCGCCGTACACGACCGCCGCGCTCGTGGCCGAGCCGCGGCGCTTCTTCGACTTCCTCGATGCTCCGGCGCGTCCGGTGACGATGCGCGAGCTGCACCGCCGTCCGGTCGCCGGCGGCGAGGCCGTGACGCGCGAGCTCGCGACGCGCTACGAGCCCTATCACTGCAGCGGCACGTGGCCGGCGTGCGTCGAGAACGACCGCGTCGTCGTCGAGCACTGGATGCACCGGGACACGCGACCGCGTGCCACCGTCATGGCGCTGCACGGCTTCACGATGGGCACCTCGTGGATCGACGCGCACGTGCTGATGGCAGCCAAGTGGTTCGCGCTCGGTTTCGACGTGGCGCTCGTGGCGTTGCCGTTCCACGGCCCGCGTTCCCCGCGCACCGCGCGCTACTCCGGCGAGCTCTTCGCGTCGTGGGACGTCGGCCGGACGAACGAAGCCGTCCGGCAGGCCGTCCACGACGTCGACCTGGTGCGGCGCTGGATCGCCGCCGAGACCGGGCGGCCGGTCGGGCTCCTCGGCTTGAGCCTCGGCGGGTACGTCGCCGCGCTCATGGCGGGCCTCTGCGACGACCTCCCGTTCGTGATCCCGCTGGTACCGCCGGTGACGTTCGACGCGCTCGCGTGCAGCTTGCTGGCACTCGACGGCCCGCCGCACGCGTGCGCGCCCCCGTTGCCGTTCGCCGATCTCCGCGCCGCGTACGCCGTCCACTCGCCGCTCAGCCACGCGCTCGCGATCCCGCGGGAGCGGGTGCTGATCGTCGGCGCGCGCGGCGACTGCCTCGTGCCGCCGGAGCACGCGTACGCGCTCTGGCGTCATTGGGGCGAGCCGCCGATCCATTGGTACAGCGGCAGCCACGTGGCGCCGTTCCGGCGCGCGCGCCTCCTCGCCCGGGTCGCTGCGCACCTCGACGCGCTCGCGCTCGACTGACGGCGTCCGGCTCAGGGCAGGGCGCAACGTTCCTCGCGGAGCTCCTGGTTGATCGCGTAGGCCGCTTTGACGCCGGTTGCTGCGGCAACGACGACCGAGCGCGCCTCGTCGCCGGCGTCGCCCGCGACGAAGACCGACGGGACCGTCGTCCGACCGCCGAGAAGGGTTCGTACCGCCCCGCGGCGCGTGAAGGAGCATCCCAGCCGGGCGGCCAGATCCGACTGCGGGCGGTCGCCCTCCTGGATGAACAGGCCTTCGCACGGCACCCGCGCTCCGTTCCGGAGGACGAGCGTCTCGAGGTGCCGCCGCCCCTCGACGCGGACGATGCAGCGATCGTGGACCGTCACGCCGTGGCGCGCCAGGCGCTCGCAGACCGCGCCCCGCGGCTTCCGCGTGCCGTTCGTGCAGTACGCGACGACGTCGCTCCACGTGGTCAACGCGAGCGCCAGCTCGGCGCCGCCCAGGCCGTGTCCGAGCGCCGCGAGCGGACGGTCGGCGACCGTGTCGCCGTCGCAGTACGCGCAGTAGTAGATGCCCCGGCCGACGAAGCGTGCGAGGCCGTCGATGGCCGGCTGGTTGTCGCGCACGCCGGTCGCGATGAGGAGCTTTCGGGTCCGCGCGCGCCGACTGCCGGCGCGGACCTCGAACCCGATCGGACGACGGACGGCGGACGTCACGCGGAGCGACCGCAGCTCGACGCCGCGGAGCTCCACCTCGCGACGCGCGATCCGCAGGAGCCGATCCGGCGGCGTCCCCTCACGCGTGAGGAAGTTGTGCACGCGGAGGCTCAGTGCATTCCGCGGGCGGCCGTCGTCGAACACGAGCACCTTTCGCCGGCATCGGCTCAGCACGAGCGCCGCGCTCAACCCCGCGGGTCCACCGCCGACGATGATGACGTCCCACATGATAGCCATCGGTTACGCGCGCCCTCCGTCGTAGGCAACGGCGTTACGTGGCGCGTGTCCGACCGACGAGTGGGACCGGCCACACGTAGGGCAGGTCCGCGGGGACGTCGGCGCCGAGCCGCGGGCGATACCAACTCGGGTGCTTCCGGACGAGCGCCGAACGGTGGCTCGCGTGGACTGCGCGCCGCCCGAGCCCGCGGGCGCTTCTCGTGAGCTCGGCGTAGGGCAGAAACGTCTGCATCCGCGTTGACACGTAGGGCAGGCGTACGCAGTGCGGCCGCCGATCGTCGCGCGCGCGCTCGTGACTATTTGCCGGCCATGCCGAGGTGGACGTCGAGCGGCTCGAAGCGATACGCGAGGTGCTGCCGTAGGCCTCGACGCCCGCGAGCACCGACCGTCGATCGCCGCGGCGCCCTCGGCGAAGCGGCCTTGCGGCGACGTTGCGTGCACCTGCCGGCCGCCGAGATCCTGCGTCTGCTTTCGCGCGTAGTAGTGGATGAGGTGGCCTGCGGGCGACGCGGCGGATCCTTCCTGGAATTTGTAGCAGCGGCGCCGGCCGTACTCAGTCGCGTGACGGGAACACGGCGATATCGACCCGTGCAGTGTGGCACGCGCGATGCACGGTCCGTCGTGGAGGCAAGACCATGGGTGACACATGCGCACACGACCGCTGCTTCTGTGATCCCGGCGGCGACGAGAACTACTGCGGTACGCAGTGCCGCGCGGCCGCGGCGCGGCACGAGCAGCATCCGACCTGCGAATGCGGCCACATCGACTGCGAGGAGGAGACGGCGCGGACGGGCGGCGTCCACACGACCGGCGCCTGAGGCACGAGCGGTGCGCGCAGGCCGACGTCAGGGCGTGCCGGTCTCCCGGACGCAGAGCACGCGGCGCACGAGCGTCGGCGTGACCCCGGGCGACAGGCTGTTGCCGTACGAGAAGTCGAAGTAGAAGCGCGTGCCCGCCCCCCGCGAGGTGGCGCTCCAGACGTAGGGGCTCGCGAGCCGGATTGCGGCGAGATGACAGCGTCGCTCGCCGCACGGCTCGTCGACCTGCGGATCGTAGAGCGCTTCGAGCTCGCCGACCTCGGGGAGGCGCCACGCGCGGCGCTCGCCGACCGCGAGCTCGCGGCAGTGCCGGTCGGCCGCGTCCCATGGGAGCGCGTCCTCGTGGTCGCGGCCCGTCCATTCGAGGCCGGTCCGCCGGTCGAGCACGACGCCCACCGCCGTTGCCGTGAGCGGCCCGCGTTGGCACGCGGCGAGGGTCGCGAGCAGGAGGATGGTGGTCGTCGCGGTGAGCGCGGTTGTGGTTCTGCGGCGTCGGAGCGTCACGCACGAGCCTCGTGTCAGGCGCCGGCCAATCACGCAACTGGGGTTCGGATGCGGGTAGGGTCAGTTCGAGCGAGGGGCCGCTGATACTCGAGCTTCCCGCGCGGCGAACGTGGGGTGGGCGTCGGGCCGGAGCGGGGCGTCCGCCCGCGGGTCCGAAGGCCGGGATGCCGCATGTCCGGCGTGAGCACTTCGGGACGCCGCTGCCGGCGCACGTCACGCTGCGGATGCGGGCCGACGTACCGTCGCTTCGCACCGTGCGGATCGTTCGGGAGCTCGAGCGGGGCTTTCGCATCGCGCGGGCGCGCAAGGGGTTCCGGCTCGTGCACTACTCATCGCAGGGGAATCACGCGCATCTCATCGTCGAGGCGCGGGATCGCGCCGCGCTCGCGCGCGGCATGAAGTCGATCGGCGCACGCGTCGCGCGGGCGGTGAATCGGATCACCGGCCGCAAGGGTAGGGTTCTCGCCGACCGCTACCACCTGCGGCTCCTGCCGACGCCGCGCCAGGTACGGAGCGCTCTGCGCTACGTGTTGCTGAATGCGCGGCGCCACGCGGCGGCGGTGCGCGCGGCGGTCAAGCAGACCGCCGCACTCGACCAGGCGTCCTCGGCGCGCTGGTTCAACGGATGGAAGATCAGCTCCGTGCGCCCGTCGAACGATGCGAGCGACGACGATAGGCCGGTTGCGCGGGCGAGGACGTGGCTCCTCGCGGTCGGGTGGCGTCGGCACGGGCTGCTCGACCCGGCGGACGTGCCGGGTAGCGCCTCGTCGTGATCGGCCGGGGACGAGATGCCGGTGCACCGCCCACGTACGTGTGAGGTCGACGACCGAGGCACGCGCCGACTGGGCGCTGTGCGTTGGGGGGCCACAGATTCCCTCGACGACTTCCGTTGAGGGCCTGGGACGAGCGTCACGGCGAACAATCCCTGGCGATCGGTAGCGTTCCGGGCGCATGATCCATCCGTCGCACGAGCCACTCATGTCGGCGCTCTTCGGAACCGAGCTCCCGATCATCCAGGCGCCGATGGCGGGGGTGCAGGGGAGCGCCCTCGCGATCGCGGTCGGGGAGGCGGGCGGGCTCGGCTCGCTGCCGACGGCGCTCCTCGCGCCCGACGTGCTTCGCGCCGAGCTCGCAACGATTCGCGCGCGTCTCGGACGGCGCGTCAACGTGAACTTCTTCTGCCACACGCCGCCGACGCCGAGCGCCGAGCGTGAGGCCGCGTGGCGGTCGGTGCTGGCGCCGTACTACGCGGAGCACGGCATCGATCCGGCGACGATCCCGACAGGGCAGGGGCGCCGACCGTTCGACGCCGAGGCCGCCGCGCTGCTCGAGGAGCTCCGGCCGGCGGTCGTGAGCTTCCACTTCGGGCTCCCGGCCGCGGACCTGCTCGCGCGGGTGCGCGCGACCGGGGCCGCGATCCTGTCGTCGGCCACCACCGTCGACGAGGCGCGCTGGCTCGAGGCCCGCGGCGTCGACGCGATCGTCGCGCAGGGCCTCGAAGCAGGCGGGCATCGCGGCCACTTCCTCTCGGACGACCTGACGCGCCAACCGGGGACGTTCGCCTTGCTGCCCGAGATCGTCCGCGCCGTGCGCGTCCCGGTGATCGCGGCGGGCGGCATCGTCGACCGGCGGACCGTCCTGGCCGCGCTGGCGCTCGGTGCGTCCGCCATCCAGGCGGGCACGGCGTTTCTGCTCTGCCCGGAGGCGACCACCTCGCCGACCCACCGCGCCGCGCTCACCTCGGCCGACGCGCAGCACACCGCGCTCACCAACCTCTTCAGCGGCCGCCCCGCGCGCGGCATCGTGAACCGCTTGATGCGCGACCTCGGACCCATGAGCGCGACGCCGCCCGCGTTCCCGCTCGCGTCGGCCGCGCTGGCCCCGCTCCGCGCGCAGGCCGAGGCCCAAGGCCGCGGCGACTTCTCCCCGCTCTGGGCCGGGCAGAACGTCACCACGTGCCGCCCGATCCCCGCCGCCGCGATCACGCGCGAGCTCGCGGGTCTCCCGTGCTGACCGCGGTGCGCCGGTCAGCGGACGAAATCGATGAAGCCGCGCTCGACGTCCACTGAAACGAGCTTGACGGTCACGCGGTCGCCGACGTCGAGGCCCTCGAAGCCGTGCACGATGCGGCCCTCGACCGGGGGCGTGAGCGCGCGCGCCCATGTGCCCTTGGGCGAGGCGCCGGTGACGATCGTGTCGAACCGGTCGCCGAGCCGCGACGACAGGAGCAGCGCCGCGGCCGACTTCCGCACCTGGCGCTCGACCTTGTCGGCGGCGTTCTCCTGGGTCGTGCAGTGGGTGGCGATCGCGCCGAGGGTCGCGAGGTCGTAGGGCGGGGTGCCGCGGGCGATCGCGGCTTTCAAGAGCCGCTGGGTCACGAGGTCGGGATAGCGGCGATTCGGCGCGGTCGAGTGGACGTAGTCGCGGACGGCGAGACCGAAGTGGCCGATGCTGGTGCTGGCGGCCGGCTCGGCGACGTACTCGCCGGCACCCATCATCTTCACGACGCTGAGCGAGAGATCGGGGAAGCGGAGCGGGTCGGCGCGCCGGCGCGACACCAGGAACGCTTCGAGCGCGGGCGCGTCGGGCGTTCCGGGCAGCTCCGTGCCGAGCGAGCGCGCGAGGTCCACGATCCGGTCCCAGCGCTTCGGCGACCGGATCACGCGGCGGACGGACGGAAAGCCGCGCTCCGCGAGGAAGCGGGCCGTCACGCCGTTCGCGGCGATCATCACGTCCTCGATGATCTCGCGGGCGCGGTTCTTCTCGACGCGGCGGAGCTCGACGACGTTGCCGTCACGCATGACCACTTTCGGCTCGATCGTCTCGAGGTCGAGCGCACCGTGCTCGTGCCGGACCCGCTTCAATGCCTGTGCGACCGTGTCGTGAATCCGGAGCTGCGCGTCGATCCCCGGGACGCGCGCCGCGGCCGGCGGCAAAGATCCCGTCCCGTCGAGCCAGGCCGCGACCGAGTCGTACGCGAGCTTCGCGTGATTGCGGACGAGGGCGCGCGCGACCGCCGAGCGCAGGATGGTTCCGTCCGTGCCGACCGCGATGTCGGACACGATCGCGAGACGGTCCGCGTCGGCGTTCAGCGACGTGAGGTCCGTCGAGAGCCGCTCCGGAAGCATGGGGAAGATTTCGGCGGCGGTGTAGACCGACGTCGTGTTCGTCCGCGCGTGGCGGTCGATCGCGGAGTCGCGTTTCACCAGCGCGTCGACGTCCGCGATCGCGACGAGGATCTTCACGACGTCGCCGGACGGAGGCTCGGCCACCGTGAGTTGATCCAGATCGCGTGAATCGTCGTTGTCGATCGAGCACCAGGGCAGGGCCCGCAGATCGCGGATCGAAGGCGCGGGTCGCGCCGCTTCCACGAGCGCGGCTGCTTCGTCCAGGACTTCCCGGGAGAAGTCGGGCAGGAGCCCGCGCTCGACCATGGCGCGCCGCGCGATTTGTCGAAGCCGGGTCCGGGGCGACGTCAAACGTCGGCCCCGGGGTCGCGATGATCTCTACGTCGATTCACGGTCCGAGAGTCTACGTCGTCGCCGGGCTC
>JANNPN010000271.1:0-4389 GCA_031400185.1 Polyangiaceae bacterium | reverse complement strand
CCCCCCCCCCGCGCGGGGCGTGGTCCCCCTCCGTGGGGGTGGGGCGGCGGGTGCTTTGGGTCCCCCCACCCCCCCGGCGGGGGCGCCCCCACCCCCCCCCCGCGGGCGCGGCCCCCCCCCCCCCCGCCGAGCGATCAGCTGGTTCCGTTAGGGAACGGGGAGGAAGACCGACTTGTTCCCGAGCTTCCAGCCCTTGGTGCCTTGCGCGGTCCAGATGCCCCGGATCGCCCATTCGTCCTCACCGACGTAGACACGGGTCGTCATGTCGGAGACCGCAGCCGAGAGGTCGCCGTACGTCTTCAGCGTGACGACGTAGTACCCGTCCGCCTTCTTGGTCTTCAGCTGGTACATACCGCCGCCCGTCCGGGCCCCGCGGTTCTTGTAGCGCACCGACTTGGCGTTCTGGACCTCGATCGAGCCGCGAACCAGCGAGGCACGGTAGATCACTTCCCCGGTCGAGGTGCGGAGCTCGATCACGAAGTGCTGGTTGATGAAGTCGATGTCCACCGGCGAGATCAGGCGGCCGTGGAAGCTGAACACGTCCGGGAGATCGTGCGAGCCGAACTTGATCTTGGCCGGGTCGGCGCAGATCGGCTCGATGCAGGTGTTGAGACAGTCGTCGAGCGGCTTCTGCGGCTTGTCGGTCCGGCAGCCGCTGACCAGGTTGCCGTCGTCGCAGGTCTCGGTGTTGTTCCCCTGCACCACGCCGTCGCCGCAGGACGTGCAGTCGAGGCGGCAGATGACGTTGCCGTTGGGCCCGATCGCAAGATTCGGCGGATCGCAGGTCTCGCCCGCATCGATCACGAAGTTGCCGCAGTTCACGCCGATGCACTGACCGTTGTTGTCGTGCTCGCAGAGGAAGCCCATCGACTGCGAGTCACACGAGTCGTCCGTGCAGATGTTGGCGATGGGGGACTCCTCGCAATCGACCGGCTCGCCGATGCAGGTGCCGAGGCCGTCGGCCTCGTCCTCCTCGGTGCAGAAGCTGCCGTCGTCACACGGCGTGCCCTGCGGCAGGAAGGCGTCGGCGGGACAGAAGGTGTTGGTCCCGTCGCAGCTCTCCGGCGCGTCGGCCGTGCTGGCCGCCGGTCGACAGACGGTCGAGGTCGGCTCGACCACGTCCCCGGGGCAGCTCGGGCCGCTGCCCGTGCAGCTGTCGACGGTGTCGCAGACGCCCGCCGACGGACGGCAGACGGTCGCGTTCGACTCGAAGGAATCGACCGGACAGTTCGCGCCGGTCCCGGTACATTGCTCGGCCGTGTCACAGACGCCGTTCACCGGGCGGCACGTGGTCGCCGCCGACTGGAAGCTGTCGGTCGGACACGCGACGTTGGTTCCGTCGCAGTTCTCGGCCGTGTCGCAGATGCCCGCGACCGCACGACACTCGGTCGTGGTCGGCTCGACGGCGTCGGTCGGACACGCGGCGCCCGAGCCCGTGCAGTTCTCGGCGATGTCACAGACGCCCGCCTCGGGGCGGCAGACCGTCGAGCTCGGCTGGAAAACGTCCGTCGGACAGTCGTCGGCGATGCCGTCGCAATCCTCGGCGACGTCACAGACGTCGGCGGCGGCACGACACTCGCTGGTGAGCTTCGTATCCGCCGGACACGCGGAGCCGGAGCCCGTGCAGTTCTCGACGTCGTCGCAGACGCCTGCTGCCGACCGGCAAACCGTGGCCGGAAGCTCGAACGCGTCCGTCGGACAGGCCGCCGCAGACCCGGTGCAGTTCTCCGCGACGTCGCAGACATCCGCGACCGGGCGGCAGACCGTCGAGCTCGCGAGGAACGCGTCGGTCGGACAAGCATTGTTCGTCCCGTCGCAGGTTTCTTGCGTATCGCAGATACCGCCGGTCGGACGACACACCGCGGAGCTCTTCGCGTCCGCCGGACACGCCGCCGTCGATCCCGTGCAATTCTCGACGACGTCGCAGACGCCGCCCGTCGGACGGCAGACGGTCGCCGCCGATTGGAAGCCGTCGGCCGGACAATCGTCGTCGCTGCCGTCGCAGGTCTCGACCGTGTCGCAGACGCCGGCGGTCGGACGACAGACCGCCGTGCTCTTCGCGTCGGCCGGGCACGCCGCCGCCGAGCCCGTGCAGTTCTCGGCGAGGTCACACACGCCCGCACCAGCGCGGCAGGTGGTGGCGCTCGAGAGGAAGGCGTTCGGGGGACAGGTGTTGGCGACGCCGTCGCAGGTCTCGGCCGTGTCGCAGACGCCGGCCACGGGACGGCACACCGCCGTGCTCTTGCTGTCGACGGGACAGGCAGCAGTAGACCCGGTGCAGTTCTCCGCGAGGTCGCAGATACCGGCGGAATTCCGGCAGACAGTCGCGGACGACGCGAAGGCGTCGGCGGGACACGCGTCGCTCACGCCGTCACAGATCTCGGCCACGTCGCAGATGCCGCCCGAGGCGCGGCACTGCGCGGTGCTCTTACCGTCCGCCGGGCAGTTGACGTTCGACCCGGTGCAGTTCTCGGTGAGATCGCAGATGCCGCCGGAGGCCCGACACGTGACCGAAGAGTTGGCGAGCGTGTCGGCGGGACATGCCGCGGCAGAGCCGGTGCAGTTCTCGGCGACGTCGCAGACGCCGCCGTTCGGACGGCAGACGGTCGCGCTCGACTGGAAGCCGTCGCCGGGACATGCCGCGGTCGATCCCGTGCAGTTCTCGGCAACGTCACAGATGCCTGCCGAGCTGCGGCAAACGGTCGCGGAGGACACGAAGGCATCGGCAGGACACGCGTTGTTCGTGCCGTCGCAGATCTCGGCCACGTCGCAGATGCCGCCCGAAGCGCGGCACTGCGCCGTGCTCTTGCTGTCGGCGGGGCAGCTCACGTTCGAGCCGGTGCAGTTCTCGGCGAGGTCACAGATGCCGCCCGAGGGACGGCAGGTGACGCCAGAGCCCAAGAGCGTGTCGGCAGGGCACGCTGCCGCCGACCCCGTGCAGTTCTCGGCCACGTCGCACACGCCCCCGGAAGCACGACACGTCGTCGCCGACGACAGGAAGGAATCGGAGGGACAGGCAGCGCCCGAGCCCGTGCAATTCTCGGCTACGTCGCAGGCGCCCGCCGAGCCGCGGCAGACCGTCGCCGACGACTGGAAGGCGTCAGTGGGACACGCCGCCGCCGAGCCCGTGCAATTCTCAGCCACGTCGCAGGCCCCTGCCGAGCTGCGACAGACCGTCGCAGAGGTCGCGAACACGTCGGCGGGACACGGCCCCGATGAACCGGTGCAGTTCTCGGCGGGATCACAGATGCCCGCCGAGCTGCGGCAGATCGTGGCCGAGTTCGAGAAGGTATTGCTCGGGCACAGCGCCGCCGAGCCGGTGCAATTCTCGGCCGGGTCGCAGACACCCGTCGTCGGACGGCAGACGTTCGAGCTGTTCAGGAAGCTGTCGGCTGGGCACGCCGCTGCCGAGCCGGTGCAGGTCTCCTGCACGTCGCACACGCCCGCCGTCGTGCGGCAGACCTGCCCACCCGCGCGGAACACACACGCGGACGTGCAGCACGAGGTCGTAAGGCCGTTCTGGGCGGCGAGGTCGCATGTCTCGGCGCTGCCGTCAGTCCCACTCACGGTATCCACCTGGCCGTCGCCACACGTGGACGTGTAGAACGCCAGGTCGACGTGCGATCGGGTGACCTCAGCAAGGCCGGTACCCTTCCGGTGTGTCGCGCCACTGCCGAAATACGTGTTCGCCGGCTGCCACGCGCCGCCTCCAGCATCGACGGCCTCGAGCAGGACGTTGACCGTCATGCTGGTGACCCCTGAACCGATGCGCCAGAGCGAGTGCACGCCGGGGGCGGTATTGACGCCTCCCGTGCCCCGGATTTGGGCGCCGGTGAGCGCCTGCGTCGTCGCGTCGCTCACCAGCGCGCCTGCGCCGGTGAACGTGAGCGTCACGCGGACGTCGACGAGCGGGCCGTAGCCGATCATCGCACTCTGCCCGACGTAGCGGATGCTGTTCCCGCTGGGGTTCGTCTGCCAGAGGAACCGTTCATTGCCGCTCGGCTCCGAGCCGCCGCTGCTGTTCATCTTGTTGCCGAACGGCAGCCCCGTGAGGTGGTTGATGCCGATGTAGAGATTGCTGAACGCACTCGCCGTGCCGCCGCACGTGTAGTTGCCGCCGCCCGCGCCCTTCTCCGAGCCGGAGAGCGGCAGGGTGCAGGTCCACCCACCGCCCGGCGCGGTCGTCGGGCCGCCGGTGATGACGATTGCGCCGGCTGGGGAGGCCGCGACCAGCAGTCCGAGGACTGCCAGGGTCGCGATGCCGACCAGAGCCGAGCCGTGATGCCTTGCGCGTCCCGGTGCCGTAGTGCCAAACGCACGGGTCTGCGCCGCCCAAATTCTCCGCTGTGGCCGAGCTAACGTCATCGCGACGCCTCCGTTGACGCCGAG
>JANNPN010000245.1:0-15698 GCA_031400185.1 Polyangiaceae bacterium | reverse complement strand
TCCCCCCCGACGACACGCGCCGTCGCCGGGTCGGCGCGGTAGTGCGGATGGGCGGCGTTGCCGTCGAGCGCCGAGATGGTGTCGAAGCTCGGACCCCGATAGCGCTCCCCGCGCCCGCGGAGCTCGCCGAGCACGTCGGCGAGCGTGCACTCGGTCTCGCCGGCGCGCGACGCTGCGCCGAGCCAGCTGAAGAAGCGCACGAGCGCCACGCCGTCACGGTGATGGGCGCGCCGCATGCCCTCCACTTCGGCCGGCGTCTTCTTTGCCTTCGCGAGCTGACACGGGTCGGGCCCGAGGTCGACGGTGGCGCCGCCGGCCTCGAGCCGGTCGATGATCGCGAGGTTGCCGGTCCCCGCGTCGACACGCACCTTCTCGCCGCGGAACCCGGCGAGCACCTCCGCAAACACGGCGGGCTCGTGGAGCGTGACTCCGGCCTCCGCGATCGCCGCACGCACGTCCGGGGCAAGCTTCGCACCGGCGATGAAGATCGCCGCGGACGCGTCGGCGCGCAGGATCGCGTAGCCGAGCGGGAACGGCGTCATCGGGAGATCGGACCCCCGGACGTTGAAGAGCCAGGCGAGGCTGTCGGGCGCCGACACGACGAGCGCCGCGAGCCCGCTCTTCCGGAGGCTCTCGGCCATACGGGCCCGCTTCGACGCCGAAGTCTCGCCGGTGAGCTCGACGGGCTGCAGCTCGACGGGGCCGAGCGGCGGCGCCGGGCGATTCGTCCAGCAGAGGTCGACGAGGTTCTCGCCGACCGGCACGAGCTCGATGCCGCTCGCGCCGAGCGCCGTCCGGTACCGGGTGATCTCGCCGGACGTGTGCAGCTTCGGGTCGAAGCCGATGCGGTCGCCCTTCTGGAACCGTGCCTTCGCCCACTCGACGAACGGCGCTTCGAGGAAGTGCCGATGCTCCCAGAACGCCGGGTCCGCCTGCTGGCGCACCTGCAGCACGTACCGGCCGTCGACGAAGATCGCCGCCGCGTCGCGCGCGATCGCCGCGAGGCCGGCGCTGCCAGTGAACCCGGTCATCCACCGGAGCCGCTCCTCCGACGGCGCGACGTACTCGTTCTGGTGCTCGTCGGAGCGCGGGACGAGGTACGCGGCGAGGCCGCGCTCCACGATCATCGTGCGGAGCGCGGCCACGCGCCGTCCCTGCTCCTCTGCCGCCGTGCCCTCGGCGAGTGTCATGCGGCTCAGCCCTTCTTCACCCGCTTCGTCGGCTCGATCTTCGTGAGCCGCGCGAGGTTCAGCCCGAGGAACTTGGCGCGCATCTCCTCGGTGATCTCGGGGTACCCCCATTTTTCCTGCAGCTCGGCCGGCATCTCGAGGGTGCGGAGCCAGTCGACGACGCGCGGCATGTCGTCGAACGCGAGGTCGAGGCCGCAGACGATCTTGTCCGGGCTCACCCACTGCAGCGCCTGGCCGATCATGTGGTAGCCGCGGTACGGCGCGCGCTGCAGCCAGCCGATGATGCCGGAGAGGCTGAGATACAGGTTCTTGTGCTTCCCGGCGTAGCCCATCATCTCCTCATGGTAGGGCCAGCCCATGTGGTAGGCGATGATCTTGAGCTCGGGGAAGTCGAGGCAGACCTCGTCGAGCAGGAGGGGCAGCGTGTACTTGGTCGGCTGCGGGCAGACGTAGGCCATGCCCATGTGGATCGTGAGGGTGATGTCGAGCTCGAGCGCCTTCTCGTAGAAGGGCCACATCTTCCGGTCGTTGAGCGGCCCGTCTTCGGGCGCGTAGACTTTGCAGAGCTTCGCGCCGCGCTCCTTCACGAGGTACTCGAGCTCCCAGATCGCGTTCTCGACCCCGCGCTTCATGACCGGACCGACGTTGCACTCGAGGTACATCCGGTCGGGGTACGGCGCGATCTCCTCGAGAATGAAGCCGTTGGTCGACATGCAGGTCGCGCCGCCCGACACGTCCATCATCGACTCGCGGAGCGCGAAGCAGACGTCGACCCCCGACTTGTCCATCCACTCGATGAGCGCGTGCGCGCGCGGCGGCGGCATCGCGTCGCCGCCGGCCAGGTCGCGGTTCGCCCAGGCCCGGATCACGCCGTCGACGCTCTGCCACCAGCGGGTGAACCCCGGGTAGTAGCTGATCTCGTGCATCGATTGCTCGTTCATGAAGTGACACTCGGAGAGCGCCACGAAATGGTCGGTCGTCGCCTTCGTCGTCACGATCGTCTCCTCCTGACGCGGGAATCTGCGGCTGGCTGCAGCCGAGCCTCTTAACCCGGTTCCGGGCCGGTCGTCGAGCTATCTGCGCCGCGCGTCCTGCCTCAGTTCGATCGGGCACCGGCCTCGGGCTGCCGCGAGTCTTCGTTCGGTGTCGCCGGCGAGTGGGTCAGGGAGTGCGCCTACGGTCGCCGGGTTCCGGGCACCCAAGCGCGTACTGCCCGCCGGTGCCTCCCTGTTTGGCGCACCCGCGTGCTGCGGCACCCCGGAGCACTCCCAGACCCCCCCGCCGGCGATGCATTGAAACAAAGACGATCGCCCGGCGCGCAGAGCCGTGGCGAACGCGACGCTTCAAGAAGAGTGGGTGATGATGCAGCAGGCGGGCGGGTCGGGGATGGCTTCGGGGAGCCGCAGCTCGCGTGTGCGCAAGCCGGAGAGGCTGCGGCGGGCTGTACGCGCCGGGTGGCAGCGATCCGGCGACCGTAGAAGCCATCCCCGACCCGCCCGCCTGCTGCCACCGCTTACGATCCCGATGCTCCGCCGCGCTTAGCATCAAGCTGAGGCACCGCGCGCGCGGCGGGGCGATTATCTTGACGCTCACGGATGGCATCGCTAGCGTGCGATCGCTTCCCCACCCCACGCCGAGGAGTCCCATGACGCGTCGACGCATCGTTGTCCTTTCCCTGCTCGCCTCCCTGACGGTCGCCGTGACCACCGCGGTCGCCGCCGACCCCGCCCCCGCAACCGGCGAGACCGTCACCACCAAGAGCGGCCTCCAATACGTCGACGTCGTGGTCGGCAAGGGGAAGTCGCCGAAGCCCGGCGACAAAGTCGGCGTCAACTACATGATCGCCCAGGGGGGAAAGCAGATCGAGGTCTCGCCCGCGGGCACGCCGATGGTCTTCACGGTCGGCAAGGATCAGGCCCTGAAGGCGATGGACGAGGGCGTGCAGACGATGAAGGTCGGCGGGAAGCGAACGCTCACCGTCCCACCTTCGCTCGGCTACGGCGTCGAGGGCGTCCCGGGCCGCGTGCCGCCGAACGCGATCATGACGATCGAAATGGAATTGGTCGAGATCAAGTAGGTCGACTGGATCAAGGGGGATCTCTCCCCCTTCGGTCCGCGCGGCCAAGCCGCGCGGACCGTGGACCCCCGGCTCGCTGGCGCTCGGCCGCGCGCTGCGCGCGCGGAAAGAGCTAGGCGCGCATGTGATCCGCCGGGCGACCACGCGAGCTCGGCGAGCGGAGTGACGGCCGATGGTCGCGTCAGCCGGCGAGACCGGCGTACGCCGCCAGCACGAGCGAGATTCCGCGGGCGTCGCCGAGCGTGCCTTCGCCCATCCGATTCATCACGTACGCCACGACCATGCGGGCGTCGCAGTCGACCACCACGAGCGATCCGCCCCACCCGCCCCAGAAGCAGGTCCGCGGGTTCGGGCCCATCGGCGTCTCGGGCGACGTGAGGCCGTAGCCCATGCCGAGCCGCACCGGCACGCCGAGCACCAGGTCCATGCCGCGCGCCTCCTCCTGGAAGACCGCGGCGCACCCCTCCTGCGAGAGCAGGCGTCTCCCGCCGACCGCGCCGCCGCACGCGAGCACCGACTGGATCATGGCGACGGAGCGCGCGTTGCCGTGCCCGCCGACGGCGCCGAGCTCGGCGCGCCGCCACGCCTCCGTCCACGTCGCCTCGGCGCGGAGCGGCGGGTTGCCGAGCGTACGGATCGCGATCGAGTCGCCGTCGCCGAGGCGCGGGAGCCCGGTCACCGGTGGGATCACGCGGCTGACGCGCGCGTCGTGCTCCGCCGCGAGCCCGATGTGGAAATCGGCGCCGAGCGGCGCCGCGATGTCGCGCGCGAAGAGCGTGCCCATCGCCTCGCCGGTCGCGCGCCGCACGACCTCGCCGACGAGGAAGCCCTGGTTCAGCGCGTGGTACCCCGACGCTGTCCCCGGCGCCCACCACGGCGCTTGCGCCGCGAGACAGCCCGTCGCCCTGTCCCAATCGTAGAGGTCCTCGACCGCGAGCCGCTCCTGCCACCCCGACACGCCCGAGGTGTGCGCGAGGACGTGGCGCACCCGGACGTCGCCCTTCCCGTTCGCGGCGAACTCCGGCCAGTACCGTGCCACCGGCGCGTCGAGGTCGATGGCGCCGCGATCCGCGAGCATGAGCGCGGTGAGCGCCATCATCGTCTTGGTCGTCGAGAAGACGGTGACGATCGTATCGCGCTCCCACGGCCGGGTGCGCTCGCCGTCGGCGTAGCCGCCCCAGAGGTCGACCTCGAGCGCGCCGTCGACGGCGACGGCGACGCTCGCGCCGACGTCCAAGCCGCTCGCGAAGTTCGCCGCGAACGCGTCGCGCACGCCGGCGAAGCGCGGCGCACACGTTCCGTCGACGGTGCCCGGCACGCGTGCCGCGGTCATGGCCGTCTCGCAGCTCAGCGCGGCGCGGCGCCCTGCAGCAGCGTCCAGATCCGCTGTGGGCTCGCCGGCACCTCGAAGAGCGCGACCCCGAGCGGTGCCAGCGCGTCGTTGATCGCGCACAGGATCGCGGCCGGCGTCGTGTGCATGGCGCCCTCGCCGCAGCCCTTGGCGCCGAGCGGCGTGAACGGCGACGGCGTGCAGAGCGCGCGCTTCTCCGTCATCGGCACCTCGTAGATCGTCGGCAGGAGGTAATCCATGAACGTCGACGTCCGGAGCTGCGCGTCCTCGTCGTAGACGGCCTCCTCGAGGAGCGCCGCGCCCACCCCCTGCGCGACGCCGCCCTGGGTCTGACCTTCGACGTTCGCCGGGTTCAAGCGCGTGCCGCAGTCGTCGGCGATCCAGTACTTCTTGATGTGTACCTGCGCAGTCTCGATGTCGACCTCGACGAGCACGATGTGACACGCGTTCGCCGCCGTCAGGTAGCTCTTGGCACGGCCCTGGTCGTCGGCGGGCGTCCGCCCCGGGGCCGTCCAGACGAACGTCGACTCCGGATTCGGGTCGATGCCGGGCGGCAAGAGATCGCTCCGCGCGAGCATCGTCTGCGCGACTTGCTGGAACGGCATCTGCGCCTCGGGCATGCCCTTCACGCCGATCATGCCGTTCCGGAGCTCGACGTGCTCGGGCGTCGTCTGGAAGAGCACCGCCGCAACGGCGATGAGCTTCTCGGTCAAGCGCTGCGCCGCGCCGAGCACGGCACCCGTGAGCGCGACACCGAGCCGGCTTCCGCCCGGGCCGAAGTGCGGCGGGGCCGACAGCGTATCGAGCGCCACGACGCGCACGTCGGCGATGTCGACGGCGAAGTAGTCGGCGAGCACCTGCGCCGCGACGGTGTACTGTCCCTGCCCCTCGAGCGCGAAGCCGACCTTGATCGTGAGCTTGCCGAAGAGGTCGATCGCGACGGTCGCACCCTCGGGCACGCCCGTCCCCGGCTGGCCGACGATCGCGTACGCGTTCCAGTCGAAGACGCCGGGCTCGATCGTGTTGACGAGGCCGATCCCGACATAGCGCCCTTCGGAGCGGAGGCGCAGCTGCTCGGCGCGGAGCGCGGGATAGTCCGCCATCTCGAGGGCGGTCTCGAGCGCCGCGCGATAGTCGCCGCTGTCGTACTCGTTGCCGCTCGCGATCGTGTACGGGAACGCCTCGGGCGGAATGAAATTGCGGCGCCGGATCTCGGCCGGGTCGAACGCGAGCTTCCGGGCAGCCAGGTCCATGAGCTGCTCGAGCACCCAGTTGTGCGGGGGCGGCCCCATGCCGCGGTACGGGCTCCCCGGGAGCTTGTTGGTCGCGACGATCGTCAGGTCGTACTGCGCGGCAGGAATCGCGTAGCAGCCGGTGAAGTTGGTGAGCGGCTTCGCGGCGCTCACGGCGCCCCAGCCCTCGGCGGTGGCGCCCAGGTCGTCGAGGAGCTTCACCTTGAAGCCGGTGACCTTGCCGTTCGTATCGAGCGCGATCGCCGCGTCGTAGTGGCGATCCCACGCCTGGCTCGCGCCGCCGGCGAGGTACTCCATGCGATCCTCGATCCACTTGACGGGCCGTCCGCCCGCCTTCCGCGAGAGCAGCGCCGTGATGTCGGTGCCGCGCGCGCCGCCCTTGCCGCCGAAGCTCCCACCGTGCGGGTGACTGATGAAGCGCACCTTGTTGAGGGGCAGGTTGAAGACCATCGCGCGCGCCATCGCGAAGTGGTTCTGCGCCTGGAAGCTCCCGCGGCACGTGAGCGTACCGTCGACGACGTCCCACTCGCTCACGACGCCGAACGTTTCGAGCGGGTTCGCGCCGAGACGGTTCCAGCGAAACTGCTGCTGCACCACGTGGACGGCGCTCGCGAACGCCGCGTCGACGTCGCCCCACGTGAAGACCTTCTGCAGCATGACGTTGTGGCCGTGCTCCTCGAACAACAAGGGACTGCCCGGCTCGAGCGCCTTCCGCGCGTCGGCGACGGCGGGCAGCGACTCGTACTCGACCCCGATCAACTCGAGCGCATCCTCTGCGACATAGCGGCTGACCGCCGCGACGGCCGCGACCGGCTCACCCACGAACCGGGCTTTGTCCGTCGCCAGGCAGTGCGTGCCCCATCCCGGCGGCACCGTCATCGTCGGATTCGACCAGCGCTTGGCGTCCTCGCCGGTCACGACCGCGACGACGCCCGGGAGCTTCGCGGCCTCGCTCGTGTCGACCGCGACGATGCGCGCGTGCGCGTGCGGGCTCCGGAGGATCGCGCAGTGGAGCATGCGGGGCAGGACGACGTCGTCGATGAATTGCGTCCGGCCGGTGAGGAGCGCCGGATCTTCCAGGCGCTCGACCGGCTGGCCGATGTAGCGCGGCGAGGTGTTCGGCAGCCCCGCGACCGACTTCGGGATGTCGTCGACCCCGCTCATTTCGAGGCCCGCATCTTCTCGACCGCGAGGTGCACCGCTTCCACGATCGCCTGGTAGCCGGTGCAGCGGCAGATATGGCCGCCGAGCGTGTCGACGATCTCGTCGTCGGTCGGCGCACTCGTCCGGGTCAGCAGCTCGTGGATCGACATCATGAAGCCCGGGGTGCAGAAGCCGCACTGGAGACCGTGCTTCTCGAGGAACGCCTGCTGGATCGGGTGCAGCGTCGCGCCGTCGGCGAGCCCCTCGACCGTCTTCACTTCCGCGCCGTCGGCCTGGACGGCGAGCATGATGCACGAGCGCACCGCCTTGCCGTTCCAGAGCACCGTGCACGCGCCGCAGACGCCGTGCTCGCAGCCGACGTGCGTGCCCGTGAGCCCGAGCGTCCCGCGGAGGAAGTCGACGAGGGTCGTACGCACCTCGACCTCGGCCTCGTGCCGTTCGCCGTTCACGGTCATCCCGATGCGTCGCGTGGTCGTCATCGATCCTTCGATCGCCTCAGTTCCTTCGCCTCTCGGGCTACGCCGCGCGGGCGCGGGTCGTCGCCTCGGCGAGCGCGCGGGCCGTGAGCACGCGCGCCAGGTCGCGACGGTACGCGGCGGTCGCGTGCACGTCGGTGAGCGGCTCCTCCAGATCGGCGGCCGCCCGCGCGCCGACGTCCGCGAAGAGCGCGCGCCCCGCGGTCGCCTGCGCGAGCATCCCTTCGGCCGCCGCGGCGCGGATCGGCGTCGCACCGACGCCGAACAGTACGAGGCGCGCCGACGCGATCTGGCCGTCCGGGGCGAGCCCGACGATCGCGACCACGCCCGCGAGCCCGAAATCGCCGTGCCGGCGCGCGATCTCCAGGATGGACCAGCCCGTGCGCTTCGGTAGCGTCGGGAAGCGCACCGCCGTCAGAATCTCGCTCGGCTCGAGCGCGGTCGTGAGGTAGGTCAGGAAGAAGTCCGGCGCGGCGATCGTGCGGGCGCCGGTCGGGCCGGTCGCCTCGAACGTGGCGTCGAGCGCCAGCGCCAGCGCCGGCAGCTCGGCCGCGGGATCGGCGTGCGCGAGCGAGCCGCCGACCGTGCCCTGATTGCGGTTCTGCGGGTGAGCGATCAGCAGCATGCCGGCGTGGAGCAGCGGATGCTGCGCCTGGACCTGCGGCGACAGCTCGACCGTCCGCTGTCGGGTCATCGCGCCGATCGCGAAGCCGTCGCCGTCGGCGCGCACGTAGTCGAGGTCGGGAATGCGCGCGAGGTCGACGAGCACGGTCGGCCGCGCGAGCCGCATGTTCAGGAGCGGCACCAAGCTCTGGCCGCCCGAGAGGACCTTCGCCTCACCCTCGTGCTGCGCGAGGAGAGCGCACGCCTCGGCGAGGCTCGACGGCGTGGCGTAGTCGAAGACGGGCGGCTTCATGTCGGGTTGGCACTTGCCGTGCGTCGCGACCAGGCGAGCAGCAAGCCGGCGACATAGAACACGTTACAGTTTCATCGGCAAGCGTGCGCGCGGCGCCGCGTGCAGCGATCTCGTCGGCGCCGTCGCCGTACCGACCGGTGGAGTGGTCGAGGTCAGGGGCAGAGGCAGGGCAACGCGGCCGGGCACCGTTGGATACGCCGCCGAGTTGGTCGATGCAGGCGGCTGAAAAGGCCGATCTGCGTCGTTGCTTCGGCCTTTTTGAGCCGCCTGCTGGGGCCTGCTAAGGAGCCCGGATGGATCTCGTTTTCATCGTACGCGACGCGCTCGCGAGCTCACTCATTGGATCGCTGCTCGTCGCGCGCGACGCGCGGGCTGCCGGGCGGAGCAGCGCCGTGCTCGTGACGGGTGAGGCTCTCGCGGCGGTGGCGGGAGGGACCTTCGCGTGGCCGCGCCAGCTCACGGGGCAGACCCTACGGCTCGGGCTCGCGGATCGCGGCGGCACGGAGCTCGGCCTGCCGCTCGTGAGCAAGGGCGAAGGGCGGCAGCTCGATCCGAAGGCGCTGCTGGCTGCGACGATCACGGACGGTGTGACCGTCTACGCGTGTCCGCTCTGGTCGGCGCTTCTCGGCCTCACGGCGCCGCCGGCGGGGCTCACGGCCCTCGACCGTCCAGGGCTCACGCGCCTCGTCGCCGAGGCGGGAAAGGTCGTCGGCTCCCTATGACATACTCCGCCTGGCAGAAGGTCGAGGGCGACGGCCTCGTCTTCGACGAGATCGTCTACGAGAAGAAGCACCACACCGAGCTCAAAGGCGGCATCGCGCGCGTCACCATCACCAAGCCCGAGAAGCTCAACACCATGACGATGCACACCGTCGACGAGATGTTCCGCGCGTTCTACGACGCGGACCACGATCCGACGGTCGGCGTCGTCGTGGTCGCGGGCGCCGGCAAGCACTTCGGCACGGGCGGCGACGTCGAGTGGGAGCGCTGGGGCCTCCGCGCCGCGTTCTACAACCGCTACCCCCACAATCGCCTGATCCGGCTCTCGCGAAAGCCCGTGATCGCGCAGGTGCAGGGCTACTGCCTCGGCGGCCACAACCACATGGCGTACGTTTGCGACTTCACGATCGCCGCCGACAACGCCATCTTCGGCCAGGCCGGCCCGCGCGTCTCGAGCCCCGCCGACGGCTACTTCGTCCCGTTTCTCACCAAAGTGGTCGGCCACAAGAAGGCACGCGAGATGTGGATGCTCTGCCGCCGCTACCCGGCGCTCGAGGCGCTCGACATGGGCCTCGTGAACCAGGTCGTCCCACTGGAGCGGCTGGAGGCCGCCGTCGACGACTGGTGCAGCGAGCTCTTCCTCGCGAGCCCGGGCTGCCTCGAGGTGCTGAAGGCCGCCTTCGACCAGGAGATGGACGGCTACGAGGAGCTCGGCGTCATCTCGAGCCGCCTCTACCCCGACTGGTTCGACACCCCCGAGGGCAAAGAAGGCGGCAACGCCTTCGTCGAGAAACGCAAGCCGCGGTTCTACGAGCTGCGCCAGCGCGACGCGGAAACGCGGCGCGCCCTGCTGGACGAGTACGAGAGGAAGAAGTGATCCCGTCACCCGAGACCGCCTCCTGGCTCTTCCTCTTCGTGAGCCTCGTCGGCGCCGCGTTCACGGCGAGCGCCCTCTTCCGCATCCGACGCATCTCGTACCTCATCATTCCCTACTTCTTCGGCGCCTGGCTGACCGGCGAGCTCGCGCTGCACCACGTGGTGTGGCAGGCGCTCGCGACGGTCGCCTTCGTCGCCATGGGCGCGCTCGGGGCGTGGCCGGGATGGCTCGGGCTCGGGCTCACCTTCGCGTCATGGGCGACGCTCGCGACGTTTCATCGCCGCGCCGGCATCACCGGGAGCGTCTTCGACGACGCGCTCCGCGGGGACTTCGGACCGGACCAGGTGGACAGTGCGGCGAAGGTGCGGTTCCGGCAAATCGCGCGGCCCTTCAAGATGCGGACGCACGGGGTCGAACGCATCCGCGACGTCACGTACGGCCCGCACGGGACGCGGAATCAGCTCGACGTGTATCGTCCGAAGGACGCGTCCGGTCCCTGCCCCGTGCTCTTCCAGATCCACGGCGGCGGTTGGATGGTCAGCAAGAAGGACGAGCAGGCCTTGCCGCTCATGTATCACCTCGCGGCGCGCGGCTGGGTGTGCGTCGCGGCGAACTACCGGCTGAGCCCGCGCGCCACCTTCCCCGACCACCTGATCGACGTGAAGCGCGCGCTCGCGTGGATCAAGCACCACGTCGCCGAGCACGGCGGCGACCCCGACTTCGTCGTCGTGACCGGCGGCTCGGCGGGCGGGCACCTCGCAGCCCTCGTGGCGCTCACCGCGAACGACCCGGAGTATCAGCCGGGCTTCGAGGACGTCGACACGACCGTGCAGGGTTGCGTGCCCTTCTACGGCGTCTACGACTTCCTCGACCGCCACGGCGAGCGCGGCAAGGCGTCGATGGCGCCGATGCTCTCGCGCTTCGTGATGAAGTCGTCACCGGAGGCGGCGCGCGAGGCCTGGGACAAGGCGTCGCCGATCGCACGCGTCCACGCCGACGCGCCGCCCTTCTTCGTGATCCACGGGACGCACGACTCGCTCGCGTACGTCGAGGACACGCGCCACTTCGTCCGTGCGCTGCGCGCGGTGTCGCGCCAGCCGGTCGTGTACGCCGAGCTCCCGGGGGCGCAGCACGCATTCGACGTCTTCCATTCGCAGCGCTCCGCCTACGCGGTGGACGCCGTCACGCGCTTCGTCGAGCGCCTGCGGGCCGATGCGGCGGCGCCCCGCGACGCGGCGATCCCGGCCCCCGCCAGCGTCGCGAGCGGCGGCGCCTGAACGCGCGGGCGCGGTGGAACTTCCTTGCCGGTTGCGGGTCGCGAATACGGGAGGCGACACGAGCTTCCGCAGCTTCCCCGACGGCGACGTGCCGCCTCGACCGAGGCTCAGAGTCGCCGCAGCCGGCGCATGAGCTGCCAGAGCCGCGTCATCCCGCGCGCCCCGGCGCCGAGGAAGGTCGCGCCGACGTTCACCACGATGAAGTGCCGGCACCCGGCCGCGACGAGCGGCGCCACCTCGGCGACGATCTCGTCGACGCTCCCGACGTAGAGCATCGCCTCCACGAGCTCGGGACGCATCGACGCAAGCGCGCGGTCGATCTCGGGCTGATGAATGCGAGTGGGCACCAGGTCGAGCGACCCGCCGTGATCGGCGCCGAGCGGATGCGCGGCGCCGGCCGCCGCCCAGACCGTCCCCGGAACGCCGAGGGTGATCGACGCGACGACGGGGCTCCGGACCGCCCGCGCGAGCACGTCGGCGCGCGAGTCGCCGACCGCCACCAGCAGGGTCTGGGTCGCGACGAGCTCGCGATCAGCGCGGCCCGCCTCGGCGCGCGCCTCCCGGATGATCGCGAGACGGCGCGCATACTCGTCGCCGGTGACCTTCTGTCCCGGCAGCCAACCGTCGCCGAACCGTCCCGCGAGCTTCAACATCCGCGGGTAGTGCGCCGCGACGAAGATGCGGGGCGCCCTGTTCCGGTAGAGCGGCAGGCGGAAGACCGCGTCGCGGAGCGTCCAGAAGCGGCCGTCGTAGTCGACCGGCCGGCCCTCGCTGTCCCAGAGGCGCCGGATGATCGTGAGCGCCTCCTCGAGCCGCGCCACGTTGTCGCCGTAGGGCAGGCCGTAGGGCTCGGTGTTCTCGCGGATGCCGTTGCCGATCCCGAGGATCGCGCGGCCACCCGACAGGTGATCGAGGGTCACGAACGACTGCGCGAGCGACATCGGATGGCGGCGGATCGCCTCCGTCACCGACGTGCCGAGGTCGACGCGGCCGATGCGGGTCGCGGTGACGGCCAACACCTGGAGCGGATCGAGGAGCGCATCGAGCGACGGCACCACCTTCGCCGCCGACGTGATCGCGGGTCGCCACACCTCCTCCGGCGTGAAGCTCATGAAGTGGTCCGGCACCCAGAGCGCCTCGGCACCCATGAGCCGCGCGAGCCGGAAGTTCAGGCGCGAGAGCCAGAGCGGGTAGACGCATGCGTCCTGATAGCCGACCGTCACCCGCTGGGACGTGAGCATCGCGCCGGGACCATGGCGCGCGAGCGCCGACCTGTGCAAACCCGGGAGCCCCGACCCGTGCAACCCGCCGCCCACCCTTGCAACCGGCCACGGCGAATTGCGAGAAGGCTCGCCATGCCCTTTCGCGTGATCCAGTGGGCGACCGGTAACGTCGGCCGCGCCGCCGTCGAGGGAATCCTCTCCCATCCCGAGCTGACGCTCGCCGGCTGCTGGGTCAGCGACCCGGCGAAGGTCGGCCGCGACGTCGGCGAGGTCTGCGGCCTCGCCCGCACCGGTGTCCGGGCGACGAACGAGGTCGACGCGATCCTCGCGCTCGCTGCCGACTGCGTCCTCTACAGTCCGCTGCTGCCGCAGCTCGACGAGGTGGTCCGGATCCTCGCATCGGGGAAGAACGTCGTAACCCCGGTCGGCTGGTTCTATCCATTTCATACGCCGGGCATGGCCGAGCTCGAGGCCGCGTGTCATCGCGGCGGCGTGACGCTGCACGGCACGGGCATCCACCCGGGTGGCATCACGGAGCTGTTGCCGCTCACGATCTCGTCGCTCACGCGGAACGTCCGCCACGTGCGCGCCGAGGAGTTCTCCGACATCCGCGTCTACCGCGCCGAGCTCGTCGTGAAGGAGATCATGCTCTTCGGGAAGCCGCCCGCGGTCGCGCAGGCGAGCCCGATGCTCGACCTCCTCGGGGTCGGCTTCGGCCAGTCCATCGACATGATCGCCGCGTCGCTCGGGTTCCGGCTCGACCCGGCGAAGCGCACGGGCCATGCCATGGCGGTCGCGACGGCGCCGATCGCGACGCCGGTCGGCGTGCTCGAGCGCGGCACCGTCGCCGCGCAGCGCTTCACCTGGCAGGGCACCGTCGACGGCACGCCGGTCGTCACCGTACGCGTCAATTGGCTCATGGGCGAGGAGCACCTCGACCCGCCGTGGACGATCGGCGGCGAGCGCTTCGAAGTGGAGGTGGAAGGCGACCCGTCGATCGCGACCACGTTCCGCGGACTGCAACCCGACTTCGCGACCGCCGACCTCGACCGCAACCCCGGGATCGTCGCGACCGCCATGCACTGCGTGAACGCGATCCCGTACGTCTGCAAGGCGGCGCCGGGCATCCGCACGTACCTCGACCTGCCGCTGATGACCGGTCGCGCCGATCCGCGCTTGTCGCGCCGCTGAGGCGTGCGTCGTCAACCGCGCCGCTGATGTGCGCTTCGCCTCGTGCACTGGAATGGACCACTAAATCGACGGCATCGAGTCGCGATTTGAATTGACCGGCGTCGCGAGCGGCCGCTACTGCTCGTTCGATCCCGTTTCATTCCGGCCGCGGATAGGTGCACGGCGCCTGAGGCTCCATCCTTCCTGACGGTCGCAACTCGAAGGAGGAGCACCATGATTCTCGACCGACCTCGGGCCGCCCTAGGCAGCGTGGCCGTCGCCGTGCTGCTGGCATTCGCCACGACGACGGACGCAGCCCCGATCAGCAAGTGCAACGCCACCAAGAAGAAGTGCATCGGGAAGTACGTCGCGGCCGTCATGGGCTGTCACGCGAAGGCCGAGACCAAGAATCAGCCCGTCGACCCGCTCTGTCTCGCGAAGGCGGAGGCCAAGATCACCGGCGGCGGCAAGGGGTGCTTCGACAAGGCCGACGCCAAGGGCGACGCGTGCAGCAATCCCGGCGACGCCGGCCCGCAGCTCAGCCAGGCCGACGCGTTGATCCTAGACGTCGTGACCGACATCGATCCCGGCTATCCGACGCCGCACATCAACAAATGCGACGCCGCCCAGAAGAAGTGCGCGGGCAAGAAGGCCGCGGGCCTTTTGAGCTGCAGCGCCAAGGAGAACCAGACCGGCCTCGCCGACCCGCTCTGCGCGGCAAAGGTCGAGAGCAAGTTCACCAACGTCGACAACAAGGGATGCTTCGACAAGGCCGTCATCAAGGACGACGGGCCGTGCGACGGCGCGACCGCGGCGGGCATCGAGGCGAAGGTCGACACCTGGGCCACCGCCGCGGCCGCGGCGATCGACGCCGTGTGCGGCGACGGGATCGTCGATCTGGGCGAGTTCTGCGATTTGCCCGACGTGGGTGCGTGTGGACCGGAGTTCGCGTGCGTGGCCTGCACCTGCGCCTGCCCGACGCGCGCGGATTTCGTCGGGGACGCCACCGCAACCGAGACGAAGCTCGACCTCGGTTGGACCGGCATCACTCACCGCCACCCGGTTGCTAC
Source organism: Polyangiaceae bacterium (assembly GCA_031400185.1). Taxonomy (GTDB): domain Bacteria; phylum Desulfobacterota; class Binatia; order UTPRO1; family UTPRO1; genus UTPRO1. The sequence continues at coordinate 934 of JANNPN010000245.1, read as the reverse complement.
CAACGACGACGTCAGCGTGAGCCTGAGCTGCGCAGCGAGCACGCGTCCGTGCGGGACCTGCACCGTCAGCGGCCCGATCGCGAACCCGAACGCCGGCGCCGGCCAGCTCGACAACCAGCGCTGCACCAACGACCAATCGCGTAGCTGCACGAGCGATGCGACGTGCACGCCGCGGACCTGCCTCGGCGGCGCGAACAACAACGCGTCGTGCAGCCTCAACTCCCAATGCCCGGGCGGAACGTGTCCTTTCTCGGGGACGTGCCAATTCTTCACGGGCGCACCGCTCCCGCTCGCGGCCGGCGGCGTCACGACATGCGTGGTCAGTCAGTTCAACGGCAGCGTATCGGGGACGGTCAACGTCGAGAGCGGTGAAGCCGCGACGGCGGCGAACGCCACCTGGAGGGTCTATTCCGGCCCCGGGATCGACAATCCGTGTCCGCGCTGCAGCGATGCCGGCGCGATCAACGACAACGTGAACGGCGGCACCTGTGACGCGGGACCGCGCGTCGGGCTCGCGTGCGACGCCAACGCCACGATTCCGGGTCGGCCGGATTTCGGACGCACCAGTCTCGACTGCCCGCCCAACCCGGCTGCCATCATCGCGGTCCTGCCGATCGACCTCACCAATGCGACCAGCGACGTCGTGAGGACGCTGACCTCGTCGAGCCCGGACTGTAGCGGGGCGGCGGGACAGAAGTGTCTCTGCGGCACGTGCAACAACGCGAACGCCGAGCCGTGTGACAGCAACGCCGACTGCCCCGTTCCCCCAGGGCCAATCGGACCGATCTGCAACGGCCGTCGCTGCATGGGCGGCGGGAACAACGGCGCCGCGTGCGCCGCCAACAGCACATGTCCAGGCGGAACCTGCAGCCGGCCGGGCGAGCCGACCAAGCCGAGCGGGTGTCTCGACGACACGTCCATCGTCGACTCAGTG
>JANNPN010000239.1:0-9266 GCA_031400185.1 Polyangiaceae bacterium | reverse complement strand
CCCCCCCCGCCCGCGTGCGGCATCCTCACTCTCCTTGTCTTGATGCCGTCGGCTTCTGCGGCGCGTCCGCGCGGCGGACGACGAGCCTTGTTGCATTGATCGCGGGCGGGTGGGTCAGGGAGTGTCCGGGGAGCCGCAGCTCGCGTGTGCGCAAACCAGCGAGGCACCGGCGGGCAGTACGCGCTGGGCGCCAGGAACCCGGCGACCGTAGAAGCCACCCCCGACCCGCCCGCCTGCTGCCACCGCTTCCGATGCCGATTGCTCCGCCGCGCGACGACCGCGAGCGCAGCGACTTCGTTCCTCTGTCAGCTCGCGCAGCGGCTGGCGCTGGAGGCGCGGGGAGTCGGCTCGCAGGCGGTTTGGCGAGCACAGCTTTCCCTGCGAGCTCTGGAGGTATCGGGATGGGTGTGCGAGACACGAGCCGGCGAGCCGACTCCCCGCGCCTCCTTGGCAGCGGCCCCCCGCGCGATCGCCGGCCGCTGACGAGCGAGGTCTAGTCGGTCGGCGTCAGGCCGATTGCCCGGCCGACGAGCCGATAGGCCCGCCCGCAGCCGCACGCGAGGGACTTCGGCAAGTGCTCCCCGCACGCGCACGCCCAGCCGATCCGGCGCGCCGGGTTGCCGACGACGAGCGCGTAGTCGGGCACGTCGTGCACGACGACCGCGCCCGCGCCGACGAACGCGCCGATGCCGATCGTGACCCCGCAGACGATGGTCGCGTTGGCGCCGATCGTGGCGCCGTACCGTACGAGCGTCGGCAGGAACGCGTCGCTCGACTTCCGGAACCCGGCGCGCGGACGCAGGTCATTGGTGAAGGTCACGTTGGGTCCGAGGAAGACCTCGTCCTCCACCGTGACCTTGTCCCAGACCTGCACGCCGTTCTTCACCGTGACGTGGTTCCCGACGCGGGCGCCGGTCTCGATGAAGGCATGGTCGCCGACGTTGCAGTCGGTGCCGACGACCGCCCCCACCATCACGTGAGCGAACGCCCACACGCGCGTCCGCGCGCCGACGTCGTCGCTCTCGCAGAGCGCCCGCTCGTGGACCTGCACCGAAGAATCACGCACCATCGTCAACCTCGCAGTCCCGCGCGGAGCACCGCGACCACCTGCTCCTGCTGCGCGGAAGTAATGTGGGGAAACATCGGCAACGAGAGGATCTCGCCGGCGGCCCGCTCGGCGACCGGGAAGTCGCCGCGCCGGTGGCCAAGGTACGCGAACGCGCCCTGGAGATGCAACGGGACCGGATAGTGCACACCGGCGGCGACGCCGGCGTCGGTCAGATGCGCGAGCACGCGGTCACGCCGCGGCACGCGTACGACATACAGATGCCACACGTGGACGTTCCCCGCCGCGGTCGTCGGCCGCACGACGTCGGCGACGTCCGCGAGGAGCGCGTCATAGCGCGCCGCGGCCGCGCGCCGCGCCTCGTTCCATGCCGTGAGCCGCGTGAGCTTCGCGCGCAGCACGACCGCCTGGAGCGTGTCGAGCCGCGAGTTCATGCCGAGCTCCGGGTGATCGTATTTGACCGCGCTCCCGTAGTTCCGGAGCGCCCGGATGCGCGCCGCGACCGCTTCCGAGGTCGTCAGCACGGCCCCGCCGTCGCCGTACGCGCCGAGGTTCTTGCCGGGGTAGAAGCTCGTCGCCGCCGCGAGGCTGCGCCCACCGACCGGCTGCCCGTCCTGCACGGCACCGTGCGCCTGCGCCGCGTCCTCGACGATCGCGACGCCGGGCGCTGCGGCCGCGAGCGCACCCAGCGGCGCCATCTGCCCGAAGAGGTGGACCGGGACGACGGCGCGCGTGCGGGCGCCGACCCGCACCGCCGCCGGGTCGATCAGGTAGTGGACGGGCTCGCAGTCCGCGAAGACCGGCACCGCACCCGCGCGCACGACCGCGAGCGCCGTCGCCGCGAACGTGTTCACCGGCACGACGACCTCGTGCCCGGCGCCGACCCCGGCCGCGCGGAGCGCGAGCTCGACGGCGTCGGTGCCGTTGGCGACCGCGACGCAGTACCCGACCCCGACGAACGCGGCGAGCTCGCGCTCGAAGTCGGCGATCTCGGCGCCGCCGACGAACGCGGTCCGCTCGAGCACCGCGGCGAAGCCGGCCGCGACCGCGGCCGCGACCTCCCGGTGCTGCGCCGCGAGATCCACGAGCGGGATCATCGCGCGACCCGCTCCTCGCGGCCCTGATTGCGAAGCGAGCGCTCCACCGCTTCGAGCGCTCGCACGACGGCGAGCGCCTGGCGGCCCCCCGTGAAGGGCGCGCCGCCGCCGGCGACGCAATCGAGGAAGTGCTGGCATTCGGCGCGCAGGGGCTCGCCCGGCGTGATGCGCGGGATCGTGATGTCGCCGTCGCGGACGCTCGCGCGAAACGTCGCGAAGGTGTCGATGAAGCTGGGGCCGCTCGTCGTCTCGGTGACCTGCTTGTCGTAGAGCCGCAGCGGCTCGGTGTGGTTCAGGTCGTCGAAGGTCAGCATGCGGCGGTCGCCGACGACGGTGATGTCGCGGGCCTTGCGCGGGTGCAGCCACGACGCGTGCAGGTGCGCCAGCACGCCGCCCGGGTAGCGGAGGGTCGCGAAGACCGCGTCCTCGATGCCCGGGTTCAGCCACGCGCCGCCGGTGGCACTCGCCGTCTCGGGCTCGGCGTCGAACCAGTAGTTCATGATCACGATGTCGTGCGAGGCGAGATCCCACGCCGCGTTCACGTCGCGCCGGATGGGTCCCAAGTTCGTGCGCACGAGCGAGACGTAGTAGACGCGCCCGAGGTCGCCGGCGGCGAGGTAGCGTTTCACCTCGCGAACGGCCGCATTGTAGAGGAACACGTGGCCGACCATGAGCACACGCCCTGCCCGCTCGGCGAGCGTGCAGAGCTCGTCGGCGTCGGCGACCGTGGTCGCGATCGGCTTCTCGACGAGCACGTGCTTTCCGGCGGCGAGCGCGGCGCGGACGACCTCGTAGTGCGTCGCCGTCGGCGTGGCGACGACGACCGCGTCGACGCGCGGGTCGCCGACGGCGTCGGCGACGTCCGCCGAGGTCGCGATCGACGCGAACCGCGCCTGCACCTCGCGGAGGCGCGCGGTGTCGCGGTCGACCACCCACAGCACTTCGCTGCGCGGGTCGTCATGGAAGTTGCGGATGAGGTTCGGGCCCCAGTGCCCGGCGCCGATGACCGCGATGCGGATCACGCCGGGCTCATCGCTTGAGCGCGAGGGCTCATCGTTTGAGCCCTTGGGCTCATCGCTTGATCCCGAGCCCGACCAGCACGAGCGGACGGAGGATCGACCACCAGCCGACGATGGGCGTCATCTTGGTCTGGCCGAGCTCCTTCGGCGGGTAGATCTTGGTGACGGGCACCTCCACCGTCCGATAGCCCAATTGGATGGCCCGTAGGTAGAGGTACGGTTCGAGCTCGTACTGGTCAAGCCACGATTGCGCGAGGTCGATGCGCGGATCGATCAGGATCCGGCGGTGCACGGCGCGAAACCCGTTGGTCGACTCGGTCACCCGCCGGCGCGCCGCCAGCGAGAACAAGACCGGGTGGATGCGGGTCGCCAGCTTGCGATAGACGGGCATGGCGCCGAAATGCGCATCGGGTTTGAGATAGCGTGAGCCCTGCACGAAATCGGCGCGGTCGTCCGCGATCGGATCCAACAGCGACGGGATCTCCTCGGGCGCGTCCTTGTTGTTGCCGGCGAGGACGACCGTCACGTCGTACCCGCCCCGCACGGCGTACCGGTAGCCTTCCCGGATTGCCGTCCCGACCCCCGCGACCCGCCCGATGCTCAGGACCGTCGCTCCGCCCGCCCGCGCGACGTCCGCCGTTCGATCGGTCGAGCCGTCGTCGACCACCAGCGTCTCGTCGACGACGGCGCGCGGAATCCGCCGCACCACCTCGCCGATCTTCTTCTCCTCGTCGTAGGCCGGCGCCACGGCGATGACGGAGAGCCCCCGGTACATCGCGGGATCAGGCCCTCGCCGCCACGTGCTCGCGGGCGCGGTCATGGTGCTCGCGGCCCTCGCGATGTTCGGCGACGTGCTGCTCGCCGGAACGAGCCGCGTGCTCTCGATCGCGGGCGAGGACACCACGCGGCCCTTCTTCTATTGGATGCCGTTCGGCTTCGGCGAGCTCCGCCGCGGCCACCTCGTGCTCTGGAACCCGCACACGTACGCGGGCACGCCCTTCTTCGGCGCCTTCGGACCCGCGCTCCTCTATCCGCCGAACTGGCTGCACATGGCCCTGCCGACGGCGATCGCGATCAACCTGACCGTGACGCTGCACCTCGTGCTCGCCGGCGTCTTCGTCTACGCGTGGGCGGCGCATCGCCGCCTGCATTTCGCGGCGTGCGTGTTCGCGGGGCTGCTCTTCATGTTCTGCGGCGCGCACTTCTGGCAGATCTGGCGCGGGCATTTGCACTGCCTTACCACACTGGCCTGGGCCCCGCTGATCTTTCTCGCGATCGACGGCGTCCTCGACGACGGTCGGTGGCGCTGGCCGCTCGTCGGCATGCTCGCCGTCGCGATGCAGGTGCTCGCCGGCCACGTGCAGTACACCTTCTACACGGCGATCGTCGCGGCGTCGTATGCGCTGCTCCGCTGGTTGCGCTCGGAACCGCGCGTCACGTGGACGCGGCGCTGGCGCGAGGCGTTGCAGCTGCTCGCGATCTACGTCGGCGGCGCCTGTCTCGCCGCAGTGCAGCTCGTGACCGGCCTGCAGACGGCCGCCGAGAGCCACCGCGCGAAGATCAGCTGGGACATGGCGTCGTGGTTCGCGTTCCCGCCCGAGAACCTCCTGACGCTCGTCATGCCGGAGTTCTTCGGCGACGCCGTCGGGTACTGGGGACGCGGGACGCTCACGGAGATGTGCCTCTTCATCGGGGTGGCACCGTGCGTCCTCATGATGGCGGGAATCATCCGCGGCGACCGCCGCCAGCGGCGCTGGAGCCTGACGATCGCGGTCGTCTCGTTGATCCTCGCGTTCGGCAGCTACACGCCGCTCTTCCGCATCCTCTACGACCACGTGCCCGGCTTCGCGAGCTTCCGCGGCACGACGAAGTTCATCTTTCTCCCCTCGCTCTTCCTCGTCATGCTGGCCGCGGTCGGGCTCGATCGGCTGCTCCGCGACCGGTCGATCGCCGCCTGGCTCGGCCCGCTCGCGTTCCTCGCCGGCGCGGCGTTGCTGTCGTACGGCGGCGCGCTCACGCGTGATTGTGCCGCCGGAGCGCGCGGGCTCTGGCCCGATCTTCTCGGGTCCCCGCTCGGCGGCGACGCGTACCAGTATTTGATCATGAGCGAGCAGCACGACCAGTCGGTCGCCGCCTGCACCCGTACCGCCGTGTCCCTCCGCGTTGCGGGCGCGACGTTCGTCGCGGTGAGCCTCGTCCTGGTCGCGAGCCTCCGCGTGCCGCGGCTCGCCTACGCCCTCGTCGTGATCGGCGTGCTCGAGGTGATGGCGTACGGCCGCTACACCCGCGCGACCTTCGACCCGCGGCCGCTCCCCGAGCGGAGCGCGAAGCTCCGGGCGGCGCTCGACGAGCAAGGCGCGGGCGACGCCCGCATCGCGAGCAGCGACCCGTACTCGTACGTCGCCATGGGCGCCGGCGCCTCCGACCTCTGGGGCGCCGAGCCCGGGGTCCTCGGCCGCTACACGCACTTCGTCGCCTACGCGCAGGATTGGCCGCTCGACGCGTTGATGGTGCGCCCGGGCTTCCGCCAGCCGTCGACGCTCTTCGGCATGCTGCGCCTCCGCTACTGGCTGCACGTCGACCAGCAGGAGCGCCTGACGCTCGAGCCGACGCGCCTGCCGGAGCTGCCGCGCGCGCTGCTCCTCCCGCGCTGGCGGGTGATTCCCGACGAGGCGGAGGTCCTGCGCACGCTCCCGACGATCGATCCGGCACGCGAGGCGCTCCTCGAAAGCGACCCCGGGATCGCACCGACGGACGTGCCGGCGGCCGACTTCGGCCGCGTGACGGTGACCGACGTCTCGACCGAGGTCCTCGAAGTGCGCGTCGTGACGGCCCATCCCGCGCTCCTCGTCATCACCGACAACTACAGCGCGAGCTGGCGCGCCGAGCCCTGGGAGGCGAACGACGCGCGCACGTATCGCGTGATGCCGGCGAACTACCTCCTGCGCGGGATCCCGCTGGCGGCCGGGACCCATCACATCCGGGTCGTGTATCGGCCGAGCGCGCTGCCGTGGGGCGCGGCGCTCAGCACCGTGGCGTGGCTCGGGTGGGGCGTGGCGGCCGGCGCGCTCGTCACCAGGCGTCGGCGATCGTCGTCGCGATGAGCGCCGCGCCCTTCCGGCTCGGGTGATAGTGGTCCGCGAAGAAGTAGCCGTCCTTGGCGTCGGACACGGCGCGGAGCGCTTCCTCCATGTCGAAGAGCTTCACCTGGCGCTCGGCGGCGAGCGCGCGGAGCCGCGCGTTCGCCGTGCGGAGCGCGAGCGGCGGGAACGGCACGCCGGCCGGCAGGTCGTGCATGAAGGTCACGAGCACCGGCTCGATGCCGTGGGCGCGCGCGACGAGGCAGAGCGTACGCACGTTCGCGATGAAGCGGCCCGCGATCGCATCGGCTTCCGGCTGGCCCCAGACGCTGCCGACGGGCGCGTCGGCCGGGACGAGGGCGGCCCTCCGCGTCCGGGGCGCGAGCGCCGGCACCGCCCGTTGCAGAGCGTAGAAGAGCAGACTCCGTGCGTAGAGATTCGTCCCCGCGGTCTCGGCGGCCCAGTATTCCGCGACCGACCCGCTGAAGAGGATGTCCTCCGTGATCAGGAGCTTGTCGGGCCCCGAGCCGTAGATGTCGTTCGGTCCGAGATACACGATCACGTGCGTCGGCTTCTCCGGCACGACCTTGGCGTAGAAGCGGAAGAGCGTCTGGATCGACGTGTGGCCGTTGTTGCCCGCGTTCACGACGGCGAGCGACGGGTCACCGAGCTTCGCGCGGAGCTGCTCTTCCAGGAGATGCGGCCAGGTCTCGTCGTCGTTCAGGCCGTAGCCGAACACCGACGACTCGCCGACCGTGAAGATGCGCGTCGTGGCCGCGTCCCACGGCCCACGGACGTGGGTGCGAAAGCCGTGCGCGTCCGTCGAGTACGTGGCGCCGACGTTGGTCCAGCGGTTGTTCGGCGCGGCCTCGAACGCGAAGAGCAGCGAGCGCTTGTGTCCCCAGGCGCGGTACTCCGCGAACGCGTCCTCGCGCCGGAGCCGAGTGGTCAAGGCGAGCTCGGCGACGAGCCCCGCGACGACGACGCCCGCGACCGCGAGCACCAGCGCGAACGCCGGGAACAGCGACCGCGCACGCCGGCATGCCCAGCCGACGAGCAGGGTCACGGCCACGACCGCGGCCGCGCCGACGACGAGCGCGGTCAGATACCCGCGGCCGTACGGGCCGACGACCGGGTCCGCGGAGCGGTGCACGAAGAGCGGAAGGAAGAGGAGCAGCAGCGGTACGGCCGCGACGAGTGCGCCGCGCGCGAACAGCCCCGACCGTTGCTCTCCCACGCGCTAGCGCTTCAGGAACGCCCGGTTGCCGTGGCGGTCGAGCGACACGACCTCCTCGACCGGCTTCCGTGTCGTCGGCCCGTAGCGGCCCGTCGGCCACCCCATCGGCACGACCGCGACCGGCGTCACGTTCCACGGCAGCCCGAGCGCCCTCCGCGCCAGCAGCTTGCTCCAGAGCGGCAGCGTGATGAGCGCGGCGCCGAGGCCCGCGGCGCGCGCCGCGAGCAGGAGATTCTGCACCGACGGGTAGATCGACCCGTACAGGCTCCCCGACGCGATCGACGGGAACGGCGGGATCCACGTGTTGAGGCACGCGACCACGATCACCGGGATGTCCTCGAAGTGGTCGGCCTGCCACTGCACGGCGTCGATGATGCGGAGCATCTTGTCGTCGCCCTGGCGGCGCGCCATCCAGCGCCCGATGCCGCCGTAGGCCGACCACGCCATGCGGTTCAGACGCGCGAGCTTCGCCTTCACCTCGCGGTCCTTCACGACCACGAACTCCCAGTTCTGCGCGTTCGATCCCGTCGGCGCTTTGAGGGCGAGCTCGATGCACTTCAGGATCAGCGCGTCGTCGACCGGGTCGGGCTTGAGACGGCGGATCGCGCGCTGCGTCCGCATCGCCTCCTCGAGGCTCATTCCGAACGGCTGTTCCGGCTGCGGCATCGCCATGGCTTTCACGCGCCTTTCTTGAGCAGCGGCTTGACCTCTTTCATGAATCGCTCCGCCATCGACGTACCGCTGCCCACGTCGGCGAGATCCTGGAACCAGAGGATGATGAGCTCGGCGCCGCGCTCGATGTAGAAGTTCAGCTCCTTCGCGATCGTCTCGGGCGTCCCGGTGCACGACTCGTCGAGGAACCCTTTGATGCGCTCGGGGCTCACCCCCGGCCAGCAGCGCGCGATGTGGTCGGCGCGCTCCTTGTCATCGTTGAAGATGGCGCACGTGCGCTCGACGGACACCCGCATCGTCTTCGGGTCGCGGCCGAGGTCCGTGCAGTGTTGATGCAGGATGCCGAGCTTCTCCTCGAAGATCGCCGGGCCGCGGTTGTGGTTCCAGCCCTCGGCGAGCTCGGCGACCATGCGCAGGCCGACCTTCGGACCCTGCGACCCGATCCAGAGCGGCGGGTGCGGCGTCTGCAGCGGCTTCGGCTCGTTCACCGCGTTCTTCACGGAGAGATACTTGCCCGCGACCGTTGCCTTCTCCTCGGTCCACATCGCTTTCAGGATGCGCGCCGTGTCGGCCATGCGGTCGAGGCGCTCGCGGATCCGCGGAAACGGGTACTCGTACGCGTCGAACTCGTCCTGCTTCCAGCCCGCGCCGAGGCCGACGTCGACGCGCCCACCGCTGATCACGTCGACGCACGCGCTCACCTTCGCGAGGTAGCCGGGGTTGCGGTAGAGCGCGCACGTGACGAGCTGGCCGAGCCGGATCGACTTGGTGGCTTCCGCGAGCGCCGCCATCGTCGTCCAGCACTCGAAGGTCGGCTCGATCTCCGTCCGCGGCACGGTGTGGAAGTGGTCGTAGAGCCAGAGCGAGTCCCAGCCGGTCGCTTCCAGCGTCTGCGCGACGCTCTTGAGCTTCGCCCACTGCGCCGCGCCGCCTTGCACGCCGCGCAGCTCGAGCCGCCATCCCTGCGGTGCGAACGTCCCGAACTGAACCATGTCGCTGCCTCCGTGCCGTTGGTGGGTAGGTGCCGAACCTGCGGGACGATGCGCCGAGAAGCAAGGGGCAGCAGGGGTGGTGGCAGCAGGCGGGCGGGTCGGG
>JANNPN010000156.1:0-5345 GCA_031400185.1 Polyangiaceae bacterium | reverse complement strand
TCGCGACCTTCGCAGCCGCGTGGGAAGCGCAACAAGCCGACCCCGAGGTCAGCCGCCTGAGCTTCTACGAACGTCTCGCCCTCCTCGTCGATGCCGAATGGCTCGCCCGCGAGAACAAGCGGCTCGCCACCGCGCTCCGCGAGGCGAAGCTGCGGCTCAGCCAGGCCTGTGTCGAAGACATCGACTACGCCCCACGGCGGGAGCTCGATCGCGCGCTGCTGCGCCAGCTCGCGACCGGCCGCTGGGTCGCCGAGCATCACACCGTGCTCCTCACCGGCGCGACCGGCACCGGCAAGACCTACCTCGCCTGCGCGCTCGCGCAGCAAGCGTGTCGCAACGGCCACCGCGCCCTCTATCGCCGCGTCCCACGGCTCTGCGAGGAACTCACGCTCGCCCATGCCGACGGGAGCTATCTCCGCCTGCTCGCGCGCTTCGCCCGCGCCGACGTCCTCGTGCTCGACGACTGGGGACTCGGCGGGCTCCGCGATCAGGACCGCCGCGATCTCCTCGAAATTCTCGAGGACCGCACGGGCCTCCGCTCCACCGTCATCACCAGCCAGCTCCCACCGGCCAAATGGCACGACTACGTCGGCGATCCCACCACGGCGGACGCGATCTGCGATCGCCTCCTCCACGCGATCTGCGATCGCCTCCTCCACCCCGCCCACCGTCTCGTGCTAAAGGGCCCGTCCCGGAGGAAAGAACCCGACACCCACTGATCTCATAGCCCGCGTCGCTCGCGCTCCGTTCACGATGGACCGATCTGCGCGTCCACGATGAACCGATCCACGCGTTCACGATCGCCGAAACCAGCATGCTCCGTCTCAATCGTCTGCAGCGCCCGTCCGATCTTACCCATCTCGCTGCGAAGGCCCGTCGCGTGAACCCGTGCTTGCCCGGTGCCGCGCACGACCAGGGTTCCGGCGAACAGGTAGGGGAGGTCTTCGCCACCCGGTCCCGGTACGCCGGCTCGATTTCCGGTCTCTGCGGACGCCGGCGCGACCGCCTTCCGCACCGGAACCGACTCGCCAGTGAGCAGCGATTCGTCGAGCAGCAAATCGTCGGCGGCCAGGAGGGTCGCGTCCGCTGCAACGCGGTCGCCCTCTGCAATCACCAGCAGGTCGCCGGAGACCACCTCCCTGCCTGCGATGTGCAGGCGCTCGCCATCGCGGACTACCAGTGCGCGCGGACTCGCGAGGTTACGGAGCGCTTCCAGTACCCGTTCGCTGCGCGACTCCTGGACGATGGTGATGCTCACTGACAAGCACGCAAACGCCAGCAGGAGCAGCGCCTCGATGCGGTCGCCGAGCAGCAGGTAAACGATGCCACCACCGACTAGGAGGGCGAACATGGGCTGACGGAGGACCTCCAGCAGGATGCGCAGCATGCCGCGGCGATCCGGCGCGGGCAGCTCGTTGTAGCCCTCCGCTTTCAGGAGCCTGGCGGCCTGGTCCGAACTCAGGCCAGCGTAGGATTTGACTATCAAGAGAGCTGAGCTCGCCTGAGGGATGGCGGCCACGCTTCTACGGGAATCATGGCAGGAGGAGCTTCGAGGCGCCTTTGTTCAGACCGTTCAACCGGTTTTGTCGTAGGGTGTCCATGGACACCTGCTTACCAGGTCCCGACCGCTGGGGTTGTTCCTGGTTCCCTGCAACAGAAATGCGAATTGGCTTCACCGTCGACAACGTCCGCGCGCGCGGGCACTACTGACGTGAGGGCCAGATGGGCGCCACGGAGATGCCCCCAAGACGATTCACGACCTCGGACAGACTGGAGAGCGAATCCTCATGAACACATCCGAGCCGTCCGCGTCCAGCTTGCGCGCCGCATCGATCGGCATGGCGCTCGCTGTCTTCACCATTCTCTTCGGTCAGGGGATGGGCATCGTCTTCGGACTCAACGAGGATCTCATCAAGAGCCGTTTGGAAGCGTCTGCGGCCGGGGCGCGTGACACCGTTTACAAGACCGACGACGCAGCGATCAAAGCCGTGCTGGACAAGTCGTGGAACTACATGCAGCGCGCTCACCTGCACGCTGGAGGCATGGGTACCACCGCCTTGGGTTTGATGATCTTGCTGTGCCTGCTCGAAGCTTCACGGCGTACGGTGATCGCCATCGGCATCGGACTCGGCGCTGGGGGGCTCGGCTATTCTGTCTTTTGGATGTGGGCTGGTTTCCGGGCGCCTGCGTTCGGCAGCACTGGCGCCGCAAAAGAGTCGCTCAAGTGGCTCGCCATGCCATCGTCCGGCGCCTTCGTCCTCGCGACGGTCGCGGTGCTCGTCCTGCTCATCAGGACGGCCGGCCGGAGGCGGCAGTCCGGTGCGGCGAGGAGAACGACCTAGATCCATGGCGCCGTGGGACTCGAGCGGACGCCTCTGTCGCACCTCGTCTCATGCTGTCCCTCGGGGTAGTGCTTCACTCTGGAGCTCCTGATCGCCGCGCTCGCGGCGCCGCACTCATCATTGGGCTGCCTTAGCCCCGTTGCCTTCGACCGACAACCGACCAACAAGAGCGGCACCGACCCGCGAGGATACGAACTCGGGATCGTGTGCGCGGGAAGGCGTTCCGTTACATCAGGCCAGGACGGCTGGAATGGGGGGCACATGAATTTCATTCTGCTTGGGCTCGTCGTGGGCATCCTTAGCGTTTGTGGGGACAGGGTGGCGGCGTCTTCTTGGTTCCCGCCTTGATCTTCTTTTTTCACTTCAGCCCCCACGAGGCTCAAGGCACCTCTCTGGCGGTCCACATTCCCCTCATCGGGCTCTTCGCAGCGTTGGAGTACTACCGGAAGGGCTACGTTGATGTTTCGGTGGTCGGGTTCATCTGCCTCGGGTTCGTCGTGGGAGCTTACGCCGGAGCTTTTTTCGTCGACCGTATTCCTGTGCCGCTCATGAGGCGGTTTCGGATTCTTCATGTCCTTCGTCGCCTCCAGATGATATCGACGAGTACCGATCGGCGGTTCGGCTCCGTCTTCCCCGCTGTGGCTGCGACGGGTGCCCTGGTAGTGCTCTATCATCTCGAGCAACGGCTCGGGATCGTCTTACCGCGGTTGCGCCGCTACGTTGAACTCCGCCGGCCGATGCCTCCGGCGATCGAGTATCGGTTCTGATTCGATCCTGCCAGGACGTGCGCGCAGGGTTTTACACTGAGGCCGAGGAGCGCCGTCGAACCTACGTCGGCACTTCAACCCGCACCGCTGCGCGCCCCTCGTGCCCGTGCCCTCGGGCCTTGATGGGGAACTGGATGTGGGACGTTCCCGCGGCCGACATCAACCGCAGTCTGCTCCCGGCACATGCGTTTTGGATCGACTCCATTCGTTGCTCCTCGCCACACCGGACTGTTGCGATCGGACGACCGTCCCGATGGGCAGGATTCAGTATTGCCGTAGGCCGTCCACGTTGGGAACTTGCGAGTTGCCCTTCGCCATCACGGCGTGGACGCTCGCATGGTTGCTGCCGCCCGAGACGAGGCATGGGGCGTCACCGCCGGGATCGCGCGGCCCGACGACCTCGAGCCGACCCGCTGTCCTGACGGAGGTCACACCGCATCAGCGCGTACCACACGTAGAGCTACGCGCGTAGGACGCCGCGCTTACGGCGTTGCGATCGAGCCACTACGTTGCGATCGAGCCACTACATCGAGTCACTACAACGAGGCACCGGTCCATGTCCAAGATGATGAGCTGTTTCGTGATGCACGGGGTCGGCAAAGTCGGCCTGACGGAGAAGCCCGTCCCGCGCCCGGGACCGAGCGACGCCATCGTCCGCACGACCGCTGCGCTCGTCTGCACCTCCGATGTCCACACCGTGGCGGGTGCCATCGGCGATCGCCAGGACCTGACGCTCGGGCACGAAGCGGTCGGCGTGATCTCCGAGCTCGGCGAGATCGCGGCCGCCAGCGGTCTGTTCACGATCGGCCAGCGGGTCGCGGTCAACGCCATCACCCCGTGCTACGCGTGTCACAACTGCCAGCGCGGCTACCCGAGCCAGTGCGGCGAGATGCTCGGCGGCTGGAAATTCGCCAACGTCAAGGACGGCAGCTTTGCCGAGTACTTCCACGTCAACAACGCGATGGCCAACCTCGCGCCGATCCCCGATGGTGTGAGCGATGAGCAGGCCGCCTATTGCTGCGACATGCTCTCGACCGGCTTCGTCGGGGCCGAGCACGCGAACATCCCCATCGGCGGCAGCGTCGCGATTTTCTCGCAGGGGCCGGTGGGTTTGATGGCGACCGTCGGCGCGCGCCTCCGCGGAGCGGGACTCGTCATTGGAGTGGAGTCCGTGCCGAACCGCATCGCGCTGGCGACTAAGTATGGCTGCGACGCGATCGTGGACTTCACGAAGGAAGATCCCGTCGCGGCGATCATGAGACTCACGGGCGGCGCGGGCGTGGATGCGTCGATCGAGGCGCTCGGGTCGGCCCAGACCTTCGCCGCGTGCGTACGTGTGACGCGCCCGGGCGGAACGATCTCCAACACCGGTTACCACGGCGATGGCGACAGCGTGCCGATCCCGCGCGTGCCCTGGGGCGTTGGCATGAGCGACCAGACCATCCGAACGGCCTTGTGCCCCGGCGGATCGGAGCGGATGGGCCGCCTGATGCGGCTGATCGCAATGGGCCGTGTCGACCCCCTTTTGCTGACGACGCACCGGTTCCCTTTCAAGGACATCGAGCAGGCGTTCCAAATGATGCAGACCAAAGAGGACGGGATGATCAAGCCGCTGATCTCGTTTCCGTAAGGTCTTGGAACGGAGAAAGAAGAAAGTATGAAAACGATTCAGGTGTACGACAAACCGATGTGCTGCTCGACGGGCGTCTGCGGACCCCAAGTCGATCCCGTGCTGCCACGCTTCGCGGCCGATCTGCACTGGCTGGAGGCGCAGGGACATCACGTGGAGCGATTCAACCTGGCCCAGCAACCTGCGGCCTTCGTTCAGAACGCCGAAGTGAAACAACTCCTGGCCACGGAAGGGGCAGACTGTTTGCCGCTCATCATGGTCGATGGGCACATCGTGAGTCGGCGTGGGTATCCGTCGCGTGACCTGCTGACCAACTGGGTCAACACAGGGGCCGCAAGCGCTCGGCCTCCTCTCGTCGACGATTCTGCGGGCCATTCCTGATGAGTGACCGCACGCCAGTCCTTCCATCCCCTACGCGTGCCGAAGGGCATCCCATGGAATTCCTGAATCATCCCACCCGCAACGTGTTCTTCACCGGCAAAGGAGGCGTGGGCAAAACCTCGGTCGCCTGTGCCACGGCGGTGCGCCTGGCCGACGCGGGCAAGAAGGTCTTGCTCGTGTCGACGGACCCGGCTTCGAATCTCGACGAAGTGCTGCGGACACCGC
>JANNPN010000150.1:0-15941 GCA_031400185.1 Polyangiaceae bacterium | reverse complement strand
CCTTACCCTGCGAGCACTTGTTTCTTGAACGGGATGGGCGTGCGAGACGTTGGCCCGCGAGCCGACTCCCCACGCCTCCCTCCGCAGCGGTCCACGCGCGCGGAGATCAGGATCTCGAGGAGGCTGCCGTCTAACCGCGCGGTGGACGCCGCGCCGCCTGCGCGCGCGCGACGCAGTCCATGAAGACGCGCCGCCAGTTGGTGACGGTGCCGATCTGCTGCACGTACGACTCGAGCCCGACGAGTGCGCGCCCGAGGAACACGCGGTGCCCGGGCGACTTGAAGATGCGGTGCTCGAACGCGATCTGCGCGATCTCCATCGCGCGGTCGACCGACTGGTAATCCTTCGGGTCGAAGTCGCGGTCGACGAGCGCCGGCTCGAAGACGATCCGCATGATCCGGATCATCGGGGCCGGGTCGTCGCCGGGGTCGAGGAAGCCGAGGCGTACGAAGCAGTCGCTCATTCCGCCTTCGTCACCGGCGAGGAGGCTCACCGCGAGCTCGAGGTAGGCGCGCCGGATCGGCTCGTCGAACACGCGCACGCTGCCGAGGTCGAGCATGCAGAGGTGAGGATGGTGCGTGACCATGTAGTTCCCGGGGTGCGGGTCCGTGTGCAGGATCCCGAACTCGAAGATCTGCCGCCACATCACCTGGAAGTACTTGATCGCGACCCAGTCCTTCAGGCTCTGGTCGACGCCGGGCCCGAGGATGTCCGCGAGGGGGTAGCCCTCGACGAAGTGCATGGTGAGCACCCGCCGCGACGAGTACTTCGGCACGGGCGCCGGAATCTCCACCTCGGGGTCGTCCGCGAACAGTGCGCGGAACCGAACCAGGTTCTGCGCCTCGTTCACGTAGTCGAGCTCCTCGCGGAGCCGATCCTCGAGCTCGCGCGCGACCTCGCTCGCGTCGATGCGCTGGCCCATGACGTCGCGCCCGATGCGGACGAGCGCAGCGATCAGCGCGCGGATGTTCTTCAGATCCTGGTCGACCGTCTCCTCGACGCCGGGGTACTGGATCTTCACGACGACGTCCGCGCCGTTCTTCAAGCGGGCGCGGTGCACCTGGCCGAGCGAGGCGGCGGCGAACGCCTCGGGCGCGAACTCGGCGAAGACCTTCTCGGGCGGCGCACCGAGCTCGCGGATGATCTGCGCGCGGATCACGTCGGCGTCCATCGGCGGCACCGACGACTGCACGGTCGCGAGCACGTCGAGCGCCTCGCCCGGCAGGAGGTCGTTCCGCATGCTCAGCATCTGGACGAGCTTCATGAAGGCGCCCTTCAGCTCGGTCGACCCTTCGACGATGCGGACCGCGTTCCGCACGTGCGCGTCGAGCAGGCCGCGGTCGGTCTGCGCCTGCGACTGGAACGGGCGCTTCAATGCCTGCCAGAGGTAGCTCGACCCCACGGACGTCGTGAGGCTTCCGACCTTGAGCACGCGCCGCGCTCGGCCGGTCGTGATCTGGGGGCTGCGCGCGCCGGCGGGGGCGCGCTTCTTCGCGCGTGGGGCGTCGAACGACGAGGGCGGCGTACGGTCGGCCATGGTCAGCGGCGGTTGATCCTGCTCGCGGCGACGCCCGCGCCGAACCCATTGTCGACGTTCACGACCATGATACCGGCGGCACAGCTGTTCATCATCGCAAGCAGCGCCGCGAGCCCGCCGAAGCTCGCGCCGTAGCCGATGCTCGTCGGAACCGCGATCACCGGGAGGTCGACGAGCCCGCCGACCACACTCGGGAGCGCGCCTTCCATGCCGGCGACGACGATCGCGACCCGTGCCGCCCGCAGCCGCTCGCCGTGTGCGAGGAGCCGATGCAGCCCCGCGACGCCGACGTCGTAGATGCGGTCGACGCGGTTCCCCAGGAGCTCGGCGGTACACGCGGCCTCCTCCGCCACCGGCTGGTCGGCGGTGCCGGCCGACGCGACCACGATCGTCCCGGCGCCGTTCGCTTCGACGAGCGTCGCGCTCAGCACGCCGAGCCGCGCGTCCCGGTGATAGACGAATGCCGGCACGAGCGTCGCGAGCGTCGCCGCGCGTTCCGCGTCGAGCCGCGTGACGAGCACGTTCTGACCGTCGGCGGCGAGGCGTGCCGCGATCGCCGCGATCTGCTCGACGGTCTTGCCCTCGCCGAAGATCACTTCGGGGAGACCGGTGCGGAGCTCGCGGTGGAGATCCGGCTTGGCGAAGCCGAGCTCGGCAAACGGCAGGTCGCGAAGCGCCGCGAGCGCGCCCGCGATCGTCTCCTCGCCGTGCTGCACCCGCTGCAAGAGCTCCTCGAGGCCGCGCCGATTCATCCGCCCGGGAACGCTAACCCGCGGCGATCGGGTGCACAATCACTTGACGGACCGCGCGCGCGTCGGCCCGCGTCACCTGGATCGTCACGCGCGCGAGCTTCACGCGCACCCCGGGACGCGGCACGCGTCCGAGCTGGGTCACGACGAGACCCGCGATCGTCTCGTAGTCGCCGGCCGGCAGGTGCCACGGGAAGATCTCGTTCAGCCGGGCGATCTCCATCGCGCCCTCGACGCGCACCGATCCATCGGCGAGCGGCTCGAAGAGAATCTCGCGCTCGTCGTACTCGTCCTCGATCTCACCGACGATCTCCTCGAGCAGATCCTCGACGGTGACGATACCGACGGTGCCGCCATGCTCGTCGACGACGACCGCCATGTTGATGCCGCGGCGCTGCATGAGCCGCAATTGCTGGTGCGCGAGCCGGTTCTCCGGCACGTAGAGCGGCGGTCGCATGATCGTCCGCACCGACTCGTGGAGGCGGGTCTCCCCGAGGAGATCGAACGCGTGCACGACGCCGATGATGTTGTACATGCGCTGCTGGAAGACCGGGACGCGTGACACCTTCTCGCGAGCTGCGAACAGCAGCGCCTCCTCGATGGGTGCGTCGTCGCGCACCGCGTAGATGTGGATCAGCGGGATCATCACGTCGCGCACGCGCGTCTCGCGGAACTGGAAGATCCGGCGGATGACCTGCGGCGACGAGAGCGCGGTCTCCTCGCCGGGACGCTCGCGGCGCAGGAGATCGGAGAGCACCTGGCCGAGCGCGGGCACGAGATGGTCGCCCGCGCCCCCCGTCACGCGCGCGGCCGCCGTCTCGATCCAACGAAGCGGCGTACACGCGAACGCCAGCGTGCGATGCGCGAAGGTGCGGATCGACGCCGGCAGGACGCGGCGCTCGGCCTGGGCGAGCGCCCGCGGCAAGAGGTCGGCGGCCAGCACCGCGACCGGCGCCAGCACGAGGATCGGCACGGCGACCACGCTCATGCCGCCGGTCGAGACGAGGAGCGCAATGCCGGTGGCACCCGCGGCGACCACGGCGGCGAAGGCGGCGCCCGCCTCGAGGCTCGCCGCCGTGCGCGGCGCGAGCGGCGCGTAGAGCGCCGCCGACCCCCCCGCCGCGATCGCACGGAGCCCGAGCGCGAGGAGCGCTATGCCGAGGAGGATGACGACCATAGGTCCACGCGCACGAGCTCGACGGCGGATCCGTCGAGCTTCTCCACCGTCACCTGACAACCGTCCATGGCGAGCGTCTCGCCGACCTCGGGGACGTGGCCGAGCCGATCGATCACGACGCCCGCGATCGTGGCCTCGTCGTCCGACGGCGGGATGTCGAGCTTCAAGCGGGCGTTCAGCTCGCTCACGGAGACGCGTCCGCTCACGAGGAAGCTGCCGGCGGCGCGCCGCCGGATCGCCGGCTCGGCGTCCTCGTCGTCGAGCTCGTCCCGCATCTCGCCGAAGAGCTCTTCCAGCAGGTCCTCCATCGTGACGAGACCGACCAGGCTCCCGTACTCGTCGAGCACGAGCGCGATGTGGACCTTGCGCGCGCGGAACTCGCGGAAGAGCTCGCCGACCGGCTTTTCCGCCTGCACCACGTACGGCTGCCTGAGGAGCGGACCGATGCCGTCGGCGCCGAGCGTCACGCCGAGCACGTCCTTCACGTAGAGGAAGCCGACGATGTCGTCCTTCTCTCCGCGGTAGACCGGCAGGCGCGAGCAGGCCGACTCGCGCATCACGACGAGGACCTCGGCGGGGGCGATGTCCACGGGCACCGCGACGATGTCCGGGCGCGGCGTCAGCACGTGGCGCACGGAACGCTCGCCGAAGCTCACGGCCTTCGCGACGAGATCGCGCTCGGCGTCCGCGAGCTCCGACTCCGTCTCGTGCGAGAGAGCCGCAAGCTCCTCGGGCGCGAAGATGTTGTCGCCCGATGGCGCCTCGCCGAGGAAGCCGTGGGTGAGCGCGCGCCCGACGCTCCGCTCGAGCGCGGCGAGACCGCGGAGCGGCGCCAGCATCCACCCGAGCGCAGGACCGATGGTGGCCGCGCCCCGCGCGACCCGCCGCTTCGCGATGCCCGCGGCGGCGCCGCGGAGCACGAGCACGACCACGGCCGTTGCGGCGACTGCAACGAGGCCGCCGCGGAGCCCGTCGCGCTGATAGCCGACGTGGGCGCCGAGCACCGCGGCGGCGACGAGCGCGAGCTCGCGTCCGAGCGCCAGCGAGATCACGAGGCGGCGGGGATGGCGATGCAGCTCGTAGAAGAGCTCGCCGAGCTTCCGCGGACCCGCGGACGTGCGCGCCACGTCGCGCGCCTCGGCGAGAGTCGCCACGGCGCCGGCGAGCAGCGTCCACACGAGAAGCGCCAGGGCGAGCGTTCCGAGCACGAAGAGATCGGACACCGCCAACGTGGTCGGCAGCCGCTGCAACAGCGGGGTCAGCGCGTCGTTCACGATCGGAAGTGCTCGTGTCCGGCCCGCCGCGGGAGGGCGATCGCGCGGCCGTCGGCGTCGACGACGTCGACGCCGCGTCCGAGTCCGGTGGCGCCGATGCGGGTCACGCGACAGCCGAGCCCGAGACGCGCGAGCCGGGCGATCTTGCCCTGCGGGACCGTGAAGAGCAGCTCGTAGTCCTCGCCGCCGCCGAGCGCGAGCGCCCGCGCGTCGCGGGCGGGCAGCGCCCGAAGCGCGGGTGCGAGCGGCAGGCGGTCGGCATCGATCGTGAGCCGACACCGGCTGGCGTGGGCGAGACGTGCGGCGTCGACGAGGAGGCCGTCGCTCAGGTCCATCATCGCCGTCGCGATTCCGGCACCGGCGAGCGTCCGACCGGCGTGCAACCGCGCGACCGGGCGCCGCCAACAGCGTGTCGCGGCCTCACCACCGGTGACACTACGAGCGCCCGCGAGCAGGCGCAACCCGAACGCCGCACCGCCGAGCCCGCCCGTGACGAAGAGCGCGTCGCCGCGCCGCGCGCCGCTCCGGCGGACAGGACGCGCGGGGGCGTCGCCGAGCACGCTCACGGTGAGCGACAGCTCGCGCGCCGCCGCGAGATTCCCGCCGACGAGCGCCGCGCCCGCCCCCGCCGCCGCGTCGCGCACGCCGCGCACGACCGCGCGGAGCTCCGCGACCGGCCACGCGCCGGGCGCCGCGATGGCGAGCAGTACGGCCCGTGCTCGTCCACCCATCGCCGCGACGTCGCTCGCCGCGACGTGAAACGCCCGCCGCCCGAGCTCCGCCGCCGACAACCACGCGCGCCGAAAGTGCACCCCTTCGACGAGGGCATCGGTGGTCAGCAGCAACGGCGCACCGACCCGCTTCAGGACCGCCGCGTCGTCCCCGACTCCGACGAGCACGTCGCGCGTCGGCGGAATCAGTCGGCGGATCTCTTCGAGCAGCGCGACCTCACCGAGATCGCGCAAACGTGGGCCCATGTCCCTAGAGCCAAGCGGCGGCAGGACGCGGCCGGCGCACTTAGCCGAACATCTCCTTCACTTTGTCGAAAAAACCCCGGCTCATGGGATGCACTTCCTGCCCCGAGCTCTTCGCGAACTCTTCGAGCAGCTCCTGCTGACGCTTGGTGAGCTTCCGCGGGGTCTCGACGACGACGCGCACGACGTGGTCGCCGCGACCGTAGCCGCGGAGGTCGACGATGCCCCTGCCCTTCAAGCGGAACAGCGCGCCCGACTGCGTCCCGGGCGGAATGCGCATCTTGTGCTTGCCCTCGATCGTCGGAACCTCGATGTCGGCGCCGAGCGCCGCCTGCGGGAAGCTGAGCGGGATGTCGCAGATGACGTCGCTGTCCTCGCGCCGGAAGAGCGCGTGCTCGCGGACACGCACGACGACGTAGAGGTCGCCCGCCGGTCCGCCGCCCCCGCCTGCCTCGCCTTCGCCGCGGAGCTTCAAGCGCGAGCCGGTGTCGACGCCGGCCGGGATCTTCACGCTCAGGTTCTGCGTCCGCCGGACAGCACCCTGACCCTGACATTTCGGGCACGGATCACCGATGATGCTGCCCTGGCCGCTGCACTGTCCGCACGTCTTGGCGATGCTGAAGAAGCCCTGCTGGAAGCGGACCTGACCCGAGCCGCGGCACGCCGTGCACGTCTTCGGCTTGGTGCCGGGCTTGGCGCCTTGGCCGTCGCACCCTTCGCAGGTCGCCATGCGCGGCACCGAGATGGTCTTCTCGCAGCCGAACGCCGCCTCTTCGAAGCTGAGATCGAGGTTGTAGCGGAGGTCGTCACCGCGCCGCGCGCGGCTCCGCCCACGACCGCCCCCGCCCCCGCCGCCGCCGCGAGCCTGGCCGAAGAAGTCGCCGAAGATGCCGCTGAAGATGTCCTCGAAGCCCGCGTTGAAATCGAAGCCGCCGCCCGCGCCGTCGAACGCGGCGGCCCCGAAGCGATCGTACTGCGCGCGCTTCTCCGGATCGGAGAGGATCTGGTAGGCGGCCGAGCACTCCTTGAAGCGGTCCTCGGCCTCTTTGTCGCCGGGGTTGCGATCGGGGTGGTACTTGAGCGCCTGCTTCCGGTACGCGCGCTTGATGTCGTCGTCGCTCGCGTCGCGGGAAATCTCGAGCACCTCGTAGAAGTCGCGTCGCGGCGGCATCAGCGCGCGTTATAGCCGAAGGGTCTCAAAAGTCACCTCGCAAAAACGATACGGGCCGCGACGCGCTTGCACGCGTCGCGGCCCATGTCACTCCTCATTCCGGCTGTGCGCCCTACTCTTTCACTTCCTCGAAATCGGCGTCGACGGCGTCGTCCCTCCCCGGCTTCGCCCCGCCCGCGCCCTGCTCGGCCCCGGCGCCGTCGCCGTCGTGGTTGCCGCCGGCCGCACCGCCCTGCGACGACGCCTTCGCGTACATCGCCTCGGCGAACTTGTGGCTCGCCTGCTCGAGCGCCGTCCGCGCCGACTGCATCTTGTCCGCGTCGCCGCTCTCGAGCGCCTTCTTCGCCTCGTCGATCGCCGACTGCAGCGCGCTCTCCGCGGCCGGGTCGATCTCCGCCGGCGCGTCGGCGATCGACTTCTCGGCGCGATAGACGCCCTGGTCGAGCTGGATGCGGGCCTCGACCTCCTCGCGCTTCTTCTTGTCCTCGGCGGCGTTCGCTTCCGCCTCTTTCACCATCTTCTTGATCTCCTCCTCCGAGAGGCCGCTGGAGGCGGTGATCTGAATCGATTGCTCCTTGCCCGTCCCGAGGTCCTTTGCGTGGACGTGCACGATGCCGTTGGCGTCGATGTCGAAGGTGACCTCGACCTGCGGCATGCCGCGCGGCGCCGGCGGGATCCCGACCAGGTCGAACTGACCGAGCAGCTTGTTGTTGGCGGCCATCTCGCGCTCACCCTGGAAGACCCGGATGGTGACCGCGTTCTGATTGTCCTGCGCCGTCGAGAAGACCTGACTTTTCTTGGTCGGGATCGTGGTGTTCTTCTCGATGAGCTTCGTGAAGACGCCGCCGAGCGTCTCGATGCCGAGCGAGAGCGGCGTGACGTCGAGCAAGAGGACGTCCTTCACCTCGCCCTTCAGTACCGCGCCCTGGATGCCGGCGCCGATCGCGACGACCTCGTCGGGGTTCACGCCCTTGTGCGGGTCCTTCGCGAAGAGCTTTTTCACGCGCTCCTGCACCGCCGGCATGCGGATCATGCCGCCGACCAGGATGACCTCGTCGATGTCTTTCGTGCTGAGCCCGGCGTCGCGGAGCGCCGTCGTGCACGGCGCCTCGAGTCGATCGAGGAGGTCGGCCACCAGCATTTCGAGCTTGGCGCGGCTGAGCTTCATGTTGAGGTGCTTCGGTCCCGTCTGGTCGGCGGTGACGAACGGCAGGTTGATGTCCGTCTCCATCGCGGTCGACAGCTCCATCTTCGCCTTCTCGGCCGCCTCCTTCAGACGCTGGAGCGCCATCCGGTCGGTGCGGAGGTCGATACCCTGATCCTTCTTGAACTCATCGGCCAGGTAGTCGATCACGCGCTGGTCGAAGTCCTCGCCGCCGAGGAAGGTGTCGCCGTTGGTCGCCTTCACCTCGAAGACGCCGTCGCCGAGCTCGAGAATCGAGACGTCGAACGTGCCGCCGCCGAGATCGAAGACCGCGATCTTCTCGTCCTTCTTCTTGTCGAGACCGTACGCGAGCGAGGCCGCCGTCGGCTCGTTGATGATGCGAAGCACGTTCAGGCCGGCGATGCGGCCGGCGTCCTTGGTGGCCTGACGCTGGCTGTCGTTGAAGTACGCCGGAACGGTGATGACCGCTTCGGTGACCGGCTCGCCGAGATGGTCTTCGGCGGTCTGCTTCATTTTCTGCAGAATGAACGCGGAGATTTCAGCCGGGCTGTACTTCTTGCCGCGGATCTCGACCCAAGCGTCGCCGTTGTCACCCTTCACGATCTTGTACGGCGAGATCTTGGCCGCCTTCTGCACTTCGGCGTCCTCGAAGCGCCGCCCGATGAGGCGCTTGACCGCGAAGATGGTGTTTTCGGGGTTGGTGATGGCCTGCCGGCGCGCGATCTGCCCGACCAGGCGCTCGCCGCCTTCGGTGAACGCGACCGTCGACGGGGTGATGCGACTGCCCTCCGCGTTGGTGATCACGACGGGGTCGCCCGCCTCCATGATCGCCACGCAGGAATTGGTGGTGCCGAGATCTATGCCAATGACTTTCGCCATTATCGTCGCTCCTTGGTGTGGCGTTCGTTAAGCATCTTCCGATTCGGTCGCAACGTCGGCGGGGCGCGCTCGCCCCTTGCCCACCGTCACGAGCGCCGGCCGCAGCAATCGGTCGTGCAGCACGTATCCGCGCTGGTGCTCGTCGATGACCGTGTTGGGCGGGTGCTCGCTCTCGACGTGGCTGATCGCCTCGTGGCGGTTCGGGTCGAACGGCGTCCCGCGGGCGGGCACGACCTTCACCCCGTGCCGCTCGAGCACCTCGTCGAAGCCGCGCAACACGAGCTCGATCCCGGTCAGGATGGGATCGTCCTCGCGGCTGGCGCGGGCGTGCGCGAGCGCGCGGTACAGGTTGTCGATGACCGGCAGCAGGTCCTTCAAAAGACCCTCGGACCCGAAGCGGAGAGCGTCCTGCTTCTCCTTGGCGGCACGGCGCTTGAAGTTCTCGAGGTCGGCGCGTTCGCGGAGCCAGCGGTCCTTTGCCTCGGTGACCCCGGTGCGGAGCTCGGCGAGCTCGCGCTCGACGTCCGAGCTCGGGGTGCCGCTCCCGTCGGCCGGCTGCCCATCGGCCCCATTCGGCGTAGCTCCCGGATCGAGAGCGGTTTTCGGGCGCGTCGCGTCCCCATCCGTCATGCCGTCTGGTGCCCCCTTCTGATTGGATTCGTTGCGGATTTCCTGAAGACCCGCGCGAACGTAAGGCCGAATCAAACCCTGTCAACCGGGATGCCCCAACATTGCCGGCACGAACGCGCCCCTATACTAAGGAGGCGTGCCCGGCTCGGCGATTCCGTTCCACGAGACCGTCACGCCCGCCGTCGTCGTCCGCACGCGCGCTTTCGGGGAGTCCGACAAGATCGTGACGTTCCTGACCCGCGACCTCGGGAAGATCGCGGGCATCGCCAAGGGCGCGCAGCGCTCGAAGCGCCGGTTCGTGAACGTCCTCGAGCCCTTCACCCACGTCGACGTCACCTTGCGGCTCCGCCCGAGCAGCGACCTCGCGTTCGTGAATGCCTGCGTGCTGCGCGACGCCCCGATCAGCCTGGCGCGCGACCTCATGAAGTTCGCCTACGCGAGCTACGTCCTCGAGCTCACCGACCGGATGGTGCGCGAGCGCGAGGCCGGCCCCGAGACCTACGAGCTCGTCCGCGACGCGATCGCGTTGCTCGAGGGCGGCGAGGCCGAGCCCGGGGTTCTCCGGGCGTTCGAGCTGCACCTGCTGCGCCTCACGGGCTACGAGCCCGAGCTCGACCGCTGCCGGCGCTGCGCGATCGCCGTCGGATCGGGGACGACGATGTACGTCCACCCGGCCCGCGGGGGTGTGCTCTGCGCACGCTGCCGCGGCGAGGGCCGCGCGTACCAGGCGTCGCAGCCGGTGCTCGAGCGTCTGATCACGCTCCAGCGGACCAATTTCACCGCGATCGACGGCCACCGTTTCCGGATCGCTCCCGGGATGGCGGTCGAGGCCCGCGCGCTCGTGCGCTGCTTCTTCGCGGCCAACCTCACCGCCCCGCTCGCGTCGGAGAAGCTGCTCGAATCGCTCGCCTGAGGGATTCGTGCCGGCTCTCGGCGCGTGACGTTAGGAGGTTCCCCGCCGGCTCAGTGTCGGAGCCGAGCTCCGGTCGAATACGTTTCGTGATATATTGTTATTCGGGAAGGTAAACTGCAATTTGATATCCTCCGCCAATCGACGGCACGGGCGACCACCTCGGGACCGTTCGTGCAACGTCGGGGGCTCGCCGCACGCGGGCCGCGGCGACCCAGGCATCGACGCATGCGCTGCTGCACGACCTCGCGAGCAGTGACGAATTCGCCTCCCCGATTGTGACGATTTGCCGCGGCGATAGTGCACTCCCCGTGGCAAGACCTTTGCTCGGGCGGACGGCACTTGCTCCGCATGCGCCCGCTCCTCCTCGCCACCGCGCTCGCCCTGACCGGCCTCCTCGCCGCCGCGGGTGCCCGTGCGCAGCCGAGCCCAGCGCTCGACGACCTGCTCTGCCTGAACGCGAAGCCCGCGGCACGGATCGACCGGGCGCTTCGCTTCACCCCGGAGGCGGGCCTCACCCTGCGAAATCACGCGCTCGGCGACGTCGTGAAGATCGATGTCCGGAAGCCGCTTGCCGTCTGCCTCCCCGCGAGCATCGCCGGCGGACCGGTCACGAATGCCGCGACGGCCTTCGAGGCGTACGGCTCACGTCTCGCGCGGACGCGGCCGCCGCAGCGTCCCGCCATCGACGTGCAGCGCCTGACCAACCGCTTCGGGAGCGATGAGCTCCGCCTGAAGGCGCTCAGCGACGTCATGGTGCAGTCGGCAGCGGTGCTCGATCCGCCGCCCGCGCCGGCGTCGGTGCCGACGATCTCCGACGACTTCGCCTGCTGGGACGCCGAGCGGACGGTCGGCCTGCGCGGGCGTCCGGCCGCCACCGCGCCGCTCGCGGTCGCAAGTGCCATCGGGACCTGGCAGCTCGACGTGAAGGCTCCGACGCGCGTCTGTTTCCCGTCGGACGTCGGCGGCACCGACCCCGCGGCAACGACGCCCACCAAAGCGCTCGTCTGCTATCGCGCGAAGCTCACCCGCACGAAGCCGCCCCAAGGCAAACCGTTCCCGCGCGAGGTCGCCACGACCAACCGCTTCGGAAACGAGCAGCTGGTCCTCACCGCCACGTTCGATCTCTGCGTGCCGTCCGACGCGGCCGGCGTGAGCGCAACCGCCACCCCCGCGCGCACCGCGGTCCCGACGCCGACGCCGACCCTGACACCGCCGCCCGACTTCACGCTCAAGGTCGGGCCGAACGCGGCGACGATCGACATCGGCACGAGCACGCACTTCACCGCGACTGCCTTCTACAAGAACGGCAATGTGGTGGACTTCACCGAGCGCGTCCTCTGGCGGTCGAGCACCGGCGCGGCGCTCGCCCCGAACGAGGCGGGCGACCGCGGCCGCATCGAGGCCGTCGACGGCGGCTCGGCCGTGATCTCGGTGCTCGACGAAGCAACCGGCGTCGCGTCGACCGATACCGGCGACGACGCGATCCTCGACGTCAACTGGACGCTGCAGCGGATCGAGCTCCTGCCGGTGACGGCCAC
The DNA here is from genome assembly GCA_031400185.1 of Polyangiaceae bacterium. Lineage (GTDB taxonomy): Bacteria > Desulfobacterota > Binatia > UTPRO1 > UTPRO1 > UTPRO1. Next base: position 3,934 of record JANNPN010000150.1, on the reverse strand, counting down.
GCGCGGGAAGGGCGAGTCGATCCGGCTGCGGGCGACCGGTTACTTCGCGAGCGGCTTCACGCGCCCGATCCCGGAGCGCCTGGTCTACGCGTCGAGCGCCTCCAACATCGCGCTGCCGACGAACGACCCCGAACCGGCGAACCGCAGCCGGGTGATCGCAGCGGACGTCGGCGTCGCGACGATCTCGGCGACCGACCCGCTCTCGGGCGTCACGTCGGCGATGTCGAGCGACGACGTTGCGATCACCGTCGTGCCGCCGATGGAGTACTGCTACGCCGCGTTCAACGTCGTCGGCCTGACGGTCGGTGAGCACTACCAATTCACGACGACCGGCTTCTATCCGGGCGGCTTCCAACGGAACGTCACGCAGCAGGTGGTCTACGCAAGCGACGCTCCGGCGATCGTCGAGGCCCTCAACACCGACGGCGACCGCAGCCGGGTGCTCGCCCACGCGCTCGGAGAGGCGAACATCACGGTGACCGACCCCGTGTCGGGCCTCACGTGCGTGAACCGTCCGCTCGTACGCGTCGGTGCCCCGAGCGCCCTCTACCTGCAGCCGCCGGACCCGCGAGCCTGGTTCCCGAAGCGCGCCGGCCGCTCGTGGCACGCGATCGCCATCGAGCGGTACGCGCCCCCGGTCCAGAAGGACTACGTCACCGAGGACGTCGTCTTCACCTCGAGCGCTCCGGCGATCGTCGCCGCGCCGAACGTCCCGGGCGACCGCGGCCGGCTCGACGCCGTCGGCAGCGGCACAGCGCTCATCCACGCGACCGATCCGCGGAACGGTTTCGTCTCGCAGTCGGTGCCGCTCCGCTCGCTCGCCGGCCTCACGCGCGTGAAGATCGCGACCGCGTCGACGACGATTCTCGACGTCAACCGGAACTTCTTCCTCGGCGCGACCGGCGAGTTCGGCGACGGTCCGGCGAGCCTCGAGCCGACGGACCTGGTGTTCGCGTCGGACAACCCGGCGGTGGCCGAGGTGATCTTCTCGAACGGCCGCTGGCGTGTGCACTCGCTCGCCCCGGGCGTCGCGACCGTCTCCGCCACCGACCTGCTCACCGGGATCAGCTCGGACGCGTTCGGCGACAGCCTCCGGATCGGCGTCCGCGGCCCGCTCGAGCGTATCGAGCTCGTGCCGTCGACCGTCACGCGCCGCAACGGCGAGGCGCATCCGTTCGCCGCCCTCCTCCACTACGTCGGCGGCGTGACCGAGGTCGGTACGCAGAGCCTCGTCTACGCCTCGAGCGACCCGAGCGTCGCCTTCGCGACCAACGACTTCTACGTGCGCGGCAAAGTGAACGCGGTCGCCGGCGGCACCGCGACGATCACCGCAACCGACCCGGTGAGCGGCGTTTCGAGTGCCGACTCCGGAGGGAACGCGGTGCTGACCGTCGTCGGGCCGCTCACGCGCATCCGCGTCCAGCCCGACTACGTGCTCCGCAGCGCCTTCCGATCGTTCTCGTTCACCGCGATCGGCTACGACGCGGCCGGACGCTCGACCAACGTCACGCAGGACGTCGTCTGGGCGTCGAGCGACCCGACGATCGCCGTCGCGCACAATCCCGAGGGCAACCGTAGCCGCATCGACGCCCTGTACCGTTACGAGGGTGTCACGACGACCATCTCGGCGACCGACCCGCTCTCCGGAACGCGCTCGAGCGATAGCGCGGAGGACGCGGCCTTCGAGGTGAAGAGCTACCTGACGGCGGTCACCGTGAGCGCGATCCGCACCGTCATGACGGTGGGCGAGACGCTCCAGCTGACCGCGACCGGTCACCTCAACGACCGGAGCTCGATCAATCTCACCCAGGAGGTCGAGTACATCTCGAGCAATCCGTCGGTCGTGCGCGCCGACAACACGCCCGGCGACCGGAGCCGCGTGACTGCCCTCAAGGCCGGTCAGGCCTTCATCAGCGCGCGCGACCTGGCGACCGGCATGACGACCGGTCCGAACGGCCGCGTGACGCTGGTCGTCACCGCGCCCTGAGTCCGGCCATGTCGCCGAGGTTCGGGGGCGCGATGCTCGCCCTGGCCGTCGCGCTGCCTGCGACCGCGTTCGCCGCCTCCGCCCCGCAGGCGCGCTGCCTCGACGTCGCCGGACGGTACGGTGTCCGCATCGTCGCAGCGGCGAGCCGGAGCGCGCTCGTCTGCGTGCGCGCCGCCGAGCGGGCTTCCGGCCCGCGGGCGCCCCATGTCTGTCTCGATCGCGGCGTCGAGCGCGGGCTCGCGACCACGATCGGCAGGCTCGCGCTCGCCGACGCGCGCTGGTGCCGCCACGATCCGTCCCAGCTGCCGAACGCGGGCTATGCCGGCGACGCCGCGCTCGCTGCCGCCGCGCGCGCGGCGGCCGTCGGGGTCGTCGAGGACGTGCTCGGTGCCGGCCTCGCCATGGTGCCGGCGCCGGATCGCGCCGGCGCGCGCTGCCAGTGGGCGGTCGCGACCGGCGCCGCGCGTCTCCACCGTGCGCTCTGGGCGGAAGCGATCGGCGCACGTGCGAGCGTCGCGCGGGCGACGCGACGCTCGCCCGTCGCGATCGCGACCCGCCGGCTCGAGGAGGACACGCGCCGCACATGCGCCCGCGTCCGGACGCCGCTCGCAGCACTGTTCGCGCTCGGCTGTTCCAAGCTCGACACGACGTCCGAGCTCGCGGCCTGCGCCGCCGCCGTCGCGCGCACCCGGTATCAGCGCGGCCGCGCCGCCGCGTACGCCCTCGCCGTTCCCTGCGATCTCACCGACGACGGCATGGCGAACCTGAGCTGCGTGCCGCCGGAGCTCGAGGCGCACGTGCTGAATCGCCTCGGCTACGGCCCCGACCCGTGGACGCTCGCGCGCCTCCGCGCGCTCGGTGTCCCCGGATACGTCGCGGAACAGCTCCACCCCGAGACGATCGCCGACGACGCGGTCGACGCGCTGCTCGCGCAGTCTCCGAGCCTCGGAATGAGCTTCCTCGACCTCCGCATCCACTACCCGAACCGCGTCGTCCCGGGGCAGCCGCAATCGGGCGACGTGCTGAAGGAGCTGCAGCGCGCCAAGGTGCTGCGCGCGGTCGCGAGCCGGCGCCAGCTGGAGCAGGTCCTCACCGATTTCTGGTTCAACCACTTCAACATCCTCGCGACCGACCGGCGCGACTACGACATCAGCCCCTACGAGCGGATTGCGATCCGGCCGCACGTGCTCGGCCGCTTCCGCGATCTCCTGCGCGCCGTCGTGCGAAGCCCCGGCATGGGCGACTACCTCGACGGCCGCCGGAACCGCCTCGACGCGATCAACGAGAACTTCCCGCGCGAGCTCCTCGAGCTGCACACGGTCGGCGTCGGCGCCTTCACCGAGGACGACATCCAGGCCGTCGCGCGCGTCTTCACCGGCTGGAAGGAGAATCAGGGCGCGTCCGACGGCTTCTAGTTCCTGGACGCCTGGCACGACCGCGGCTCCAAGCAGGTGCTCGGGCTCGCGCTGCCGGCGAACGGCGGCTACGACGAAGGCACCGCCGTCATCGACATGCTGGCCGTCCACCCGAGCACGGCAGCGCGCATCGCCCGGAAGCTCGTCGTGCGCTTCGTCTCGGAGACGCCGCCGCCGGATCTGGTCGCGGCCGCGACCGCGACCTGGCTCGCGACCGGGGGCGACCTCCGGGCGGTCATGGAGACGATCCTCCTCTCGCCCGAGCTCCTCGACGATCCCGCGAACCGGCGGAGCAAAGTGAAGCGGCCTTTGCACCTCATGGCGAGCCTCGCGCGCGCGGTGCACGCCGACCCGACGACGTTGAACCTCGACCGCATCCGCCGCCGCGTGCGGGAGCTCGGCGAGGATCTCTACGGGTTCCCGGCACCGTCCGGCTATCCCGACGTGTCGGCCTATTGGACGGGTCCGGGCACGATGTTGCTGCGGTTCAACTTCATCGAGCTCGCCGCGCGCGGCGGCGACGGGATCGTCC
>JANNPN010000152.1:0-28623 GCA_031400185.1 Polyangiaceae bacterium | reverse complement strand
CCCTCGGGTGGTCGGCAGTGCAGCGCGCGCGCATGCGCTCGGGTGGCGCCCCACGATTTCGCTCCGCCAGTCCCTCCGCGACTTGCTCGACTTCTGGCGGCAATCGGACGCAGGTCGCTGAAAAAGGGCCATCTGCGTCGTTGCTCCCTCCTTCGCTTGTGCGGCGTAGCTCCGCTACGCCTCCGCGCTCAGTCAGTCGCGCCTAGCAGCTGACCCTTTTTGAGCAACCTGCTTGGTGCTGATCGCGCGTGGTGGTGGGGCGTTCGCTTCGCTCACGCCCATCTGATCAAGCTCACGTGGCTATGGTGCGACCGCGCGCCGTGTCTCGGCATCCAAGAGGGTGACAGCGCCGTTCATCATCGAGAGGAGAGCATTCATGTCCATGCTTCTGCGCGTGTGTACCGTGGGCTTGTCGTTGCTGATGTCGACGTCGGTGCGGGCCGGCGAGATCGTCGTGGAGAACGGCGCGTCGATTCAGGCCGCGATCGACGCGGCGAATACCGGCGATACCGTGAGCGTCATGGCTGGAACGTTCGTCGAGGACCTCGATTTCGGTGGCAAGGCCGTGCGCGTCGTCGGGCGCGGGCCCGCGTCGGTGGTGCTCGGCACCGGGACGGGGCCGGTCGTGCGCTTCACGCGGGGCGAAGGACCCGAGAGCGTGCTCGACTCGGTCACGATCACGGGCGGCGCGGCACCCGCGGGCGGCGGCATCCTGATCGAGAACGCCAGCCCGACGGTGCTGCGGAACGTCATCACGGGGAACCGCGCGAGCGGCCAAGGCAGCGGGATCGCGATCCGCGGCACCATCCGCACGCCCGTCCCGCAGATCATGAACAACCTGCTCAGCTACAACACCAACCTCGGCGGCGTCGGCGACCCGCACACGATCCAGGTGAGCGATGCGACCCCTGCGATAGTGAACAACACGATCGTCGAGGGCGACAGCAATGGGATCCTGCTCTCAGGCTCGGCCTCCGCCGCGACCATCATCATGAACAACGTGATCGCGCTGAACGGCACGGCCGGCGCGGGCCGCGGCCGCGGCATCTGCGACTTCAGCGGCGGCGCCGTGATCCTCTACAACACGTTTTTCCGGAACACCGTGGCGGCACTCCTCACCCGCACGGAACAGTTCCGCCGGGTGCGTGCCGCGGAGCGCGAGATCGGCGACCCCAACCTCGCCGCGAACACGGATCGCTCGCCTCGCTTCGTCAACGCGCGGCGCGGCGACTTTCGACTCCGCCCGAGGAGCCCCGCGCTGCACGGCGGCAACCCCGATGCCGCGTTCGCGAATCGCGACGGCACGCGCAACACCATGGGTCACACGGGCGGTCCGCTCGCCGCCCTCGACGCGGACGGGCGCTGTCCGCGCTGATCATTCGCTCGCGGCGGTGAAGCGGGTCGAGTCGTTGCGCGCGACGCCGCCGGTCTCGTAGCGCGCTTCCCAGCAGGCGGCGCCCTCGGCGGAGAGCTGCACGCGGAGCGGGACAGCGAGGGGCAGCGTCGGCAGCACGAGGCTCGGCCCGCGCGCTTTCAGCGTGATCTTCGCCGCCCCCGCCGCGCCGGGTTGCAGCTGCAGCGATTCGACGCCGCCCGCTGTCGCCGCGCGATCGCGGTAGCGCCACCCGCGGCTGCCCGGGGGCGCGCCGCGACCCTTCCAGCACGGCGTCGCGGACGGCGGCGGACAGGCGCCGCCCGCCGGGATCGTCATGCCGAAGAGCAACGACGAGGCTCTGCCCGTCGGTCGCGGTGCCGCTGAGGTTGGTCGCATGCAGATACCACGACGCCCACCCGGACCCGGCGACGACCCCGTGGTCGACATAGAAGGTGTGGAAGCCGTCCCACGCCGGTCGGCTGTTGCGCGCTGCCGTTCACCGGATCGGCGACGGCCTTGCAGAGCATGCCGGCGCGCGTCGCGACGAGGGGCGTACCGGCGTTCGCGACGTAGTCGTACCCGGCGTGCCCGTCGTACTGCAGATGGTCGGCGCCGACGACGCCGACGTAGTTGCCGTTCGCGACGAAGGGCGCGCCGTCGCTGCTGCCGTAGCCGCAGAGGCAGCTCCCGAAGAGGCACGCCGGAAACGTCGGCGCGAACGGGCACAGCACTGCGTCGTCGTCGCGGACGGCGTGCTCGCCGGTGAACGCCGTGATCTCGGTGTCGCAGCAGCCGGTATAGAACCCGCCCGCGTGGTCGAGCACGGCGATGACCGCGGTCGCGTAGGGCCCCGCGCCCGGCGCCCCGATCGGGAACACCGGCAGCGTGAACGCGGCGGCGCACTGCCCGCTCTCGCAGATCGCGCTCCCGTCGCAGCCGCAGTCGGCATCGCTGAGGCACGCGTCGGCACTCCGCGCGCCGACGAGGGCGACGACGACGAGCGCGGCGATCGCTCGGAGTGCGCGTCGACCGGAGGGCACGATCCGGCGACGCTGCCCCGAGAGCCCCTGCGCCGTCAACGCGCGCTTGGTACGGATCTTGAGTTGCTCTGCGGGATCGCACGTCACGAAGGAGGTAAGTTCGGGTGGACACACGATTCGGCTTTTCAATTCTTGTACAAATGTCTTGCGCAATTGTGCTGGCAGCAGGCTGCGGACCCAAGACGGAGCCGCGCGATGATGCGCGCCACGGGGCCGTCACTGTCGCGCCGGCACCCGACCCCGCCTCAGCCGCGCACGCTGCGGAGGTCGCGCGGCAAGTAGAGAGCAAGGCCAAGCGCACCGAGAAGGCCGAAGGGAAGCAAGACCTCGTGAAGGACTCGGTCACCGTGAAGACCGACGCGAACGGCAACGCGCTCGTCGAGCAAAAGGGCGAAGCCTCCTGGTACGGCAAGTTCCACCACGGCAGGAAGACCGCGACCGGGAAGCGCTTCGATCAGAACGCCCTCACGGCCGCGCACCCGACTCTCCCGCTCGGCACGAAGGCCACGGTCACCAACCTCGACACGGACAAGTCCGTCGACGTCCTCATCAATGACCGCGGTCCGTACGTGAAAGGACGCGACATCGATCTCTCGAAAGCGGCGGCGGAGAAGGTCGGGGTGAAGAACGGCGTCGCGCCCGTGCGGATCGATGCGGTCGTGACGCCCCAGCCCGGCCCGGAGCAGACCGCGCACCGCGAGTGAGGGTCAGAGCCCGAGCGCGGCCGGCGTGACCTCGGCGAGCGAACCGGCGACGAGGTCGGCGTCGGCGAAACGCGCGCGGTCCATCCCGGGATCGGGGACCGCGAGGACCTGCATGCCGGCGGCACGCGCGGCCGCGACGCCCGCGGGGGCGTCCTCGACGACGAGGCACGTCGTCGGATCCGCGCCGAGCTCCGCCGCGGCGAGCAGGAAGATGTCGGGCGCGGGTTTGCCGTGCGCGACGCGCGGATCGTCGCCGAGCACCGTGGCTGCGAAGACCCGCGCGAACCAGTCGCGGTGCCGCGCGGTCTTGAGATCGAAGAGGCGGCGGTGGCTGCTCGTCGCAATCGCCTGCGGGACGCCGCGCGCCGCGAGTACGTCGGTGAGCTCGCGCGCGCCGGGCATCGGCAGGCTCTGGGGAAACAGCCGCTCGAGCATCGCTTCACGCTCGGTCAGGTACTCCTCGGGCGTGATCGGCAATGCGAGCGTCGCGACCAGATAGCGGGCCGAGTCGATCGCCGGCCGCCCGACCATGTTACCCATGATAGACCAGTCGAACACCTTGCCCCAGCGCCCGACGATCGCCTGCGTCACCACGGTATAGAAGCGCTCGGTGTCGAGGAGCACGCCGTCGAGGTCGAAGATGACGGCGGTGACGGGACGGGCGAGTGCGGGGCGGGACATGGGCTCGCGACAGTACCAAGTCCGCGCGCGAAGGCGAGCGCGCCCCGCCCCCGGGCCGGCGATGCGAGCGCGGCGGAGCCGCACTGGCAGCGCGCCGACGGCCCGGCCATACTGCCCCCATGACGACGCGCGCGAAGCTCGGCATCCTCGTCGGCGGCGGCCCAGCGCCCGGCATCAACAGCGTGATCGGCGCCGCCACGATCCGGAGCGCGCTCGAGGGCGTACGCGTCCTCGGCATTCGCGACGGCTTCAAGTGGATCATGCAGGGCGAGATCGAGCACGTGAGCCCGCTCGGCATCGAGCACGTGAGCCGGATCCACTTCCGCGGCGGGTCGCACCTCGGCATCTCGCGCGCCAACCCGACCACCGTTCCGGTACTCCTCGAGTACACGGTGAGCTCGCTCGCGAGTCTCGGCGTGACAGAGCTCATCACGATCGGCGGCGACGTCACCGCGTACTCCGCGATGAAGCTCGTCGAGCACGCGGACGGTCGGCTCCGTGTCGTGCACGTGCCGAAGACGATCGACAACGACCTCGACCTGCCGCCGCACGTCGACACCTTCGGGTTCCAGACGGCGCGCCACGTCGGCGTCGAGATCGTGAAGAACCTCATGGTCGACGCCAAGACGACCTCGCACTGGTTCTTCGTGACGTCGATGGGCCGGAAGGCCGGCCACCTGGCGCTGGGCATCGGCAAAGCGGCCGGCGCCACCCTGACACTCGTACCCGAGGAGTTCGGGGAACGCATCGCCTTCAAGACGATCGTCGACACGCTCGTCGGCGCGATCATCAAGCGGCTGCGCGATGGGCGGCACGACGGCGTCGCGGTGATCGCGGAGGGCGTCGTGCTCGGCATCGATCCGGGGGACATCGCCGAGGTGAGCCAGCTCGGACACGACGAGCATGGGAATCCGCGCCTCGCCGAGATCGACATCGGACAGATCCTCCGCCGCGCCGTCCGCGAACGGATCGCCGAGCTCGGCCTCGGCACGACGATCGTGTCGAAGAACCTCGGCTACGAGCTTCGCTGCGCCGATCCGATCCCGCACGACATGGAGTACACCCGCGACCTCGGCTACTGCGCGGCCCAATACCTCATCGAGGGCGGCAACGCGGCGATGGTGTCGATCCAGGGCGGTCAGTTCGTGCCGATCCCGTTCAGGGACATGATCGACCCGACGACCGGCCGCGCGCGGGTCCGGCTCGTCGACGTGCACTCGTCGCGCTACGCGATCGCGCGGCGCTACATGATCCGCCTCTCGAAGAGCGACTTCGCGGACCCGAGCGAGGTCGGGTCGCTGGCGCGCCTCGTGAAGCTCACGGCGGACGAGTTTCGCGCGCAGTTCGAGTACGTAACCGCGCACGAGCCACCGGCCCTGCGCCTCGGGCCCTGAGACCGGGTTGGACAGCGCCTCGCGAAGCGCCGCGAGCAGCCTTTTGCGGCCCGCTTTCTCCGCCCGCTGTTGCGGCCCGCTCAAGGGACGCCGCAGTACGGCCGCGCGAACGAGCGCCCGACGACCGCGAGCAGCTCGGCGATCCGCGGCGCCTGCACCGTCAGCACGCCGTCGAGCCGGCACGCCTCGGCGCGCAGCACGCACTGCTGATAGTCGGCGAGCGAGACGAGCTGCGGGACGCCCACGCCGGTGCAGGCGGCGGCGAGCGCATCGAGGTTGGCGGCGCGCGCCGCCCGCAGCGTCGCGTAGGCGACCACGTTCTCCGCACATCGGCCGCCGACCGCGGAGCCGAGCTTCCGCTCGTCGGCGGCACTCGCGGCTTCGCCCTGGTCGCAGCGGGTGCGCGCCTTCGCGAGACAGGCACCGTCGTCCGGGGCGAGCTGCACGCAGGCGAAGAGACCGTCCGCGCATTTCGTGAGCCGCGCGAGCCGTTTTCGGACGTAGCTCGTGCCCGCTTTGACGATCGCGCTGGCACAGGCATCGACCGCTTTCCCCTGCCCCGCCGGGTCGCCGACCACGGCGCCGTCGCCGCCGTGATCCGGCAAGCAGACGACGCTGTCGAGCGTCGCCGCGTTCATGCCGGGAACTCGCAGCAGCTCCTTGGCGCGCGGCTGCAGGATCTCGAAGAGCGCGGCCGCGCGGCACCCGTGCTCACCGACGACGCAGTCGATGAGATCCTCGAGGTCGCGCGCGACGCCTTCGTCGCCGCACGCGAGCACGCCGAACCCGAGACCGGCCGGCGCGAGCACGTCGGCGAGGGCGAGCGTGCCGCCGCAGCGCTTGCGCAGCGCCGCCGCGTGCTTGGCGTCGGCCTTCGCGAAGCCGGCGAGCGCGCTCCGGCAACGGAGGGCCGCCTTGTCGATGCACGCCGGGTCGTCCGGCTTGGTCTGGAGGCAGCGCTGCACCGCGCGGCCGCAGCTCCCGAGGTTCGAGAGCCGGGTCGCGACCAGCTGGCTCCCGACCTTCAGCACCGCGCGCTGGCAGGCGACGGCGGCTTTCGCACGCGGCGCCCCCGCGAGGCCGCCCGCAAAGGAGGTCGGAGCCGGGCGCGGCGTACCGGTGGCCGTCGTCGGGGTTGCGTGGCTCGTGCCGTTCGTCGAGGCACCCGGCGCGCGGCTCGCGGTCGGCGTCGGCGACGGACCTGCGGCGTCCGCGGTGGCGGTGGCGAGCGGATCGATCTCACCCGCGGTCGCAGTAGCGCTCGGCGTCGCGCCGGCGTCGGCGCTCGGGGTCGGCGCGCCGCTCGGGGTATCTCCACTCGCCGCCGTGGGCGTCGCGTCGCCGTTCGGCGTCGGCGTGTCGCTGGTATCGTCCCCGGGCGTCGCTTCGCTGCCCTCTCCCGGCGTCGGCGTCGCGCCCTCCCCCGGGCTCGACGTGCCGCCGCCGGGCGCACCGGTCGCGACCGGCGTCGGCGGTGGCGGCGGGTACTCGCAGCTCGCCGGACATGCGTCGCCCCCGCGGGTGTTGCCGTCGTCGCATTCTTCGCCCGGGTCGACGCTGCCGTTGCCGCAGCGCTCGCGGCCGCCCGCACGCAACACGTCGCGATCGTTGCCGAGGGCCGCGCCGCTCCCGACCCAGACCGCGTTCCAGACGCCGCCGGCGGCGGCGAGCTGCGGGGTCACGTCGCGCCGCCCGTCGCTCGCTGCGCCGGGGTCGAGGGCGTGGGGTGTCGACCAGTGCGCGCCGCCGTCGATGGAGTGCGCCATGAGGATGTCGAAGTCGTCGCCGATCGTGCCGCCGAGCGTATCGGTCGACTCCCACGCGGCGACCCACGTGCCGGCGCCGTCGACCGTCAAGGTAGGCCCGCCGTCCTCGCCGGCGTCGGTCGCCGCGTTGGCATTGAGCGCGGCGGGCGCGCTCCAGGTGACGCCGCCGTCGGTGGAGCGGGCGGTCAGCACGTCGAGGTCGGTGCCGAGCAGGCCGCCGAGGTTCTCGTCGGAGACCCACGCGGCGACCCACGTGCCCGTTCCGTCGGTCGCGATCTGCGGCCGGTCGTCGAGACCGCGGTCGGTCGTCGCGTTGGTATTGAGCGCGCCGGCCGGCGTCCACGTCGCCGCGCCGTCGGTCGAGCGCGCGACCAGCACGTCGAAGTCGTTGCCCGTCGTACCGCCGAGCGTGTCGTTCGACGCCCACACGACGAGCCAGCGGCCCTCCCCGTCGGTCGCGAGCTGCGGCCGCTGATCGGTGCCGCGGTCGGTCGCCGCGGTGGCGGCGAGCGCGGCCGGGGCACTCCAGGTGAATCCGCCGTCGACGGAGCGCGCGGCGAACACGTCGCGGTCGGTGCCGGTCCGTGCGTTGGCATCCCACACGACGACCCACGTGCCGGTGCCGTTGGTCGCGATCTGCGGGTGATCGTCGTTCGCGCCGTCGCTCGCGGCGTCGAGGTGGATCGGCTGCGGCGCGCTCCAGCTGGCGCCGCCGTTCGTCGAGCGCGCGGCGAAGATGTCGGTATCGAGCCCGTTGGTCGCGACCCAGACGGCGATCCAGAGCCCGTGCCCGTCGGTCGCGAGCGCGGGCGCGAAGTCGAAGGCGTCGTCGGTCTTCGCATTCGCGTTCACCGCGAGCGGCGCGGTCCACGTCACGCCGAGACCCTGCGACCGTGCGACGACCACGTCGGAGTCGGTGCCGAGTGCGCCGCCGATCCCGGACGTGGCTGCCCAGATCGTGATCCAGGTGCCGTGGCCGTCGGTCACGATGCGCGGCGTGGAATCGTTACCGGTGTCGGTCGCCGTATCGACGGTGAGCGGAGCCGCGGCGCCGAAGACGGGGGCGGCGGCTTCGGCTGGACCGAGGCGCAGCGCGAGCGCGGCGGCCAACCCCACGACCGACGTCCACCGTCCGATCCTCGCGCGCACTGCCGCCGGCATCGCCACCCACCTCGCCGAGGACGGGGAGAGCAGGTTCCGTGCCCGCTGGGACGTCGTCGTCCTGGCGCACGCGGGCGTGCGGCCGGCCGAAACGACCCGGCAGAATCTGCCGGGTCCCGGATCTCTTCCCACTGCGGTGAGCGGCACAGCCGCACTCACCGAGGACCGCCGGCTCGTTGCGCTCGGGAGGCGCTCCGCGGGCCGAGGTCGAACCGGCGGTCAGCGCCCTACAGTAAGGAAGTCGGGATGGGCACGACCTTGGCGCGCAGGTACTCGCCGAGGCTCTTCGCCTGCGGGTCGCTCCGGAGCGACGCCGCGACGCCGTCACCGAGAAGTCCCTTCACGACGAAGTTCAGCGCGAGCAGGTTCGGAAGCTCGAAACGGTCGACGTCGAGCGTGCGGGCTTCGCGCATGAGCTCGCGCAGACGCTCGACGGTGAGATACTCGGCGAGCCAACGATACGCCTCCGGTGTGCGAACCCAGAGGCCGACGTTGCCATTGCCGCCCTTGTCGCCCGAGCGCGCGCCGCAGATGGTGCCGAGGGGCACGTTGCGTGTCGGGCCGCCGGGTACCGGCGGCAGCGCGATCGCCTCCGCCGGCGGCTGCGCGAACGACGCGGGCGGCTCCACGTGCGGGATCGGCACCGACGCCTCACCGATCACGAGCCGCTGCTCGACCGCGGCCGACGGCACGAGGGTCGGCCAGTAGACCCCGATCTGCGACTCGCCGGAGGGTGGGCTCGTCATGAAGAAGCCCGGATAGCTCGCGAGCGCCATCTCGACGACCTTGCTGGAGAAGGCGCGCCCGACCTTCTGCGCGTCGGGATCCTTCACGCTGATGGTGAGGTACGCGAACGCATCCTCGTTGCTGCCGGGATCCGGAGAGTCGCCGCGGCGCAGGGTCGCGCGGGTTTCGGCGAAGCGCTCGCGTCCGCCGACGAGCTTCCAGAGCGTCTCCTCGGCGAGCGTAGCCTTCCCCTCGATGTCGAGGCCCGCCAGCACGAACGTCATGCTGTTCTTGTAGCCGCCGAAGTAGTTGATGCAGACCTTGGTCGTCGGCGGCGGCGGCTCGCCCTTGATGCCGTGGACGAGGACGCGGTCGGGCCCTTCCTGCTCGACGCGGATCGTGTCGAAGCGCGCGGTGACGTCGGGGTTCGGGTAGAGCGGTCCGCCGATCTCGTAGAGGAGCTGCGCGGTCACGGTACCGACCGACACCAAACCGCCCGTGCCGGGGTGCTTCGTGATGACGAAGCTCCCGTCGGGCCGCATCTCGGCGATCGGGAACCCAGGGTGGTCGAGGCCGGGGACCTCCTTGAAGAAGGCGTAGTTCCCGCCGGTCGTCTGCGCGCCGCACTCGATGATGTGGCCCGCGACGACGCCGGCCGCGAGCTGGTCCCAGTCGTCGCGCTTCCAGCCGAACTTCCACGCCGCGGGGCCGAGGGTCAGGGCGGCGTCGGTGACGCGCGGGCAGATCACGACGTCGGCGCCGCGCTCGAGGGCCGCGACGATGCCCCATCCGCCGAGGTAGGCGTTGGCGGAGAGCACCGGCGCTCCGAGGGACGCAAGCGGCCGGCCTTGATCCAGGTGGGTGAGCGTCTCGCCCGCCGCCTGGAGCGCGTCGAGCTTCGGGAGGACGTCGTCGCCCTCGAGATGTGCGACGACGGCGTGTACGCCGAGCCTCTTGTAGAGAGCGCGCGCGGCGTCCGCGCAGCCCGCCGGGTTGAGGCCGCCGGCGTTCACCACGATCTTGATGCCGCGCTGCTTGCACGCGGCGGCGATCTCTTCGAGCTGGCGGAGAAACGTCCGCGCGTAGCCGAGCGAGCCGTCCTTCAGCTTGTCCTTGAGCAGGATCATCAAGGTGAGCTCGGCAAGGTAGTCGCCGGTCAGCACGTCGATCGGTCCACCCTCGACCATCTCGCGCGCCGCGCTCAGGCGATCGCCGTAGAAGCCACTGCAATTTGCGATGCGAAGGACGTCGGTCATGTCTCGTGTCCTACCAGAATCGCCTAGGCCTTCCAGACGGGCACGAGCGGCTCTTTCCCGAGCATCTGGTCCTTCGTGTAGCCGCCGCGGTGGTGCTGCCGCCCCGGGTATCCGACGACCTTCCAGCCGACGTACTCGCCGCCGTGCCGATCACACACACGTCGTACGTTTCGGCCCCATGCGGCCGCGGCTCGTGCTCTGCCATGGCGCCCTCTCAGCTCGCCCAGCTCGGCTTGCGTTTGGTCGCGAACGCCATCATGCCCTCGGCCGCCTCCGGCGACGCGAAGAGCTCCGCGATCTTCGCTTCGGCGTACGCGAAGCCCTCGTCCATCGAGACCCGGCTCACCGTGCGGATCAGCCGCTTCGCCTCCGCGACCGCGTTCGGGCCACCGAGCGCGATCGCGTCGACCTCATCCTGCACCGCCCGCTCGAGGCCGACAGCCGGGACGACACGGTGCACGAGCCCGTAGCCCTGCGCCTCGGCCGCGGTGAAGCGCGCGCCCGTGAGGAAGAGGCGCATCGCGTGGTGCACACCGAGCTTCGGGAGGACGACGACCGAGATCATCGCGGGGATCACCCCGACCCGGACCTCGCTGAAGCTCAGCATCGCGGCATCGACGGCGATCGCTATGTCGGCCGCCGCGATGAGCCCCACACCGCCACCGAAGGCGTGCCCGTTGGCGGCCACGATGACGGGCTTCGGGCCGTCCCACATCGCGCGCAGGATCTCGACGAACGGATTCGTGCCGGTCCCGGCAACGACGGCGTCGCCGCGATTCTTCAAGTCCGCGCCGGCGCAGAAGGCGGGACCGGTGCCGGTCAGCACGATCGCGCGCACGGCGGGATCGGCGTTCGCGGTCTGGAGATGCGCGCCGAGCTCGGCGACGAGCGGCGCCGAGAGGGCGTTCCGGTTCTCGGGCGAGTCGAGCGTGATCCAAGCGGCTCCGTCACGAAGCTCGTAGCGCGTCACCGTCGTCTGCACATGTCCTCCTCGTCGCGGATGCGATGCGGATCGAATGCGAGCTTTACAACCGCGCGCGGACCGGCGTAAAGATCCACACCCCCCGGGAGACGCCCATGACCGGCATCTACTCCCACGCCCGCGCAGTGGACCGTCCGCGTCGCACGACGACGCACACACGGCGACGTGCGCGCGTGCTAGCATGTTGCACGTCTGGAGATCCCCAATGATCCGCGACGCTACTGCTTTCGCTCTCGAAGTTGCCGTGCGCGCACTGCTCGCGCCGAGCGTCCTCGCCAGCCGGTGGCTCCTGCCGACGGCTCCGCACGGACACGTGACCGAGACCCTCCCGAGCATCGGCGTGTCGCCGATGCTCGCGGCGAAGGTCATCGGCGACGAGCTCTTCTTCATGAGCGAGGTCCTGCTGGCGCGCTTCGTCGCCGGCGCGGATCGCAACCGGCTGCGCACCGAGATCGAGACCGCGCTCGCGTCGTTCGGCGCCGCGGGCTGGCTCGACGATCCGCGCGGCTACTTCCCCGCGCCGCCACCGCTCGAGCCGCGCGCAATCGAGACGGCGTCGAGCTTCGGCCGCACCTATCGTCATCTCACCTTCGCGAGCGAGTACGAGCCGCGTCGCGGCGAGCCCGGCGGCGAGCGCTGGCACGGACGTGCCGCGAACCGCACCGCGCACGCCTGGCTCCTCCAGCACCCGGGGCCGCCGCGCCCGTGGCTCGTCTGTCTCCACGGCTACCGCACCGGCTCGCCGCTCACCGGCTTCTTCCAGTTCAGCCCGCGCTGGCTGCACGAGACGCTCGGCGTGAATCTCGTCCTTCCGGTGCTGCCGCTGCACGGCCCGCGCGCAAGCGGCTGGCGGAGCGGCGACGGCCTCTTCTCCGGCGAGATCCTCGACCTCGTCCACCTGAAGGCGCAGGCGGTCTGGGACCTCCGCCGCATCCTCGCGTGGCTCCGCGCTCGCGACGGCATGCCGATCGGGCTCTACGGCCTCTCGCTCGGCGGCGGCATCGCGGCGCTGACGGCCGGGCTCGATCCCGACCTCGCCTGCGTCATCGCCGGCATGCCGATGGTCGACGTGATGGGACTCGTCCATCGCCACGTTCCCGGGTTTGTCAGGAACGTCGCCGAGCGCTTCGGCATCTCGTTCGAGGCCGTCGGACGACTGTTGCGCGTGGTGTCGCCGCTGGCGCTCACGCCGCGCGTCGCCACCGACCGGCTCTTCATCTTCGGCGGCGTCGCCGACCGCCTGGTCCCGTCGGGCCAGGTGAGCGCGCTCTGGAAGCACTGGGGTCACCCCCGCATCGAGTGGCACGGCGGGAGCCACACGTCGTTCGGCATCGAGTCCAAAGTGAGCCTGCTGGTGAGTGAAGCCCTCACGCGTACGCGCCTGGCTGCAGCCTGACCCGGAAACGCGACGGGCCGCGGCCACGCCGTAACCCCGACGCCGGTGGTCAAGCTTCGACGGCTTCGACGACGACGAGTACCTCGTCGGGGTCGACCATCTGGCCGACCTCGACGCGTACGTGCTTCACCACGCCGTCGGCGCGGGCGATCATCTGGTGCTCCATCTTCATGGCTTCGAGCACCAGGAGCACGGTGCCCTTCTCGACCTGGTCGCCCTCTTTGACGCGGACCTCGCGGATGATGCCGGTCATCGGTGCCAGGCAGCCGCCGGCCAGGTCTTCGCGCTCCGCGGGCGGGAAGCGCGGGACGCTCGTCATCGTCGCCGTGCCGAGCGGGCCGTGGAGCACGAGCGTGCCGTCGTTCGCGATGACTCGGAAGCGGCGGCGAATGCCGTCCATCTCGATGGTGATGGCGTCGGCGTCGACGGCGTGGACGACGCACTTCGTCGGCGCGTCGCCGTTCTCAATCGTGAAGGCGTCGTCCGGCTCGGCGACGTAGCGCACCTCGATGCGCTCGCCGGCGATCACATAGGCCTGATCCTGTGCGCGCCACCGATTGTTCCGCCAGCCCGACGGGATGCTCGGGGGAAGCGGGCCATCGGCCGCGCGCCGCAATGCATGCTCGTATAGGGCCGCGGCGATCGCGTGGACGCGGTCGTGCGCCGGGTCGCGCGTCGTCGCCCGCGCATCGGGCGGGAGATGCTGCTCGATGAAGTGCGTGTGGAGCGCGCCTTCCGCGAACGCGGGATGATCGAGCACCGCGATCAGGAAAGCGCGGTTGGTCGTCAGCGGACCGACGCCGAGCGTCGCGAGCGCGCGGCGGAGACGGCCGATCGCGTCGCTCCGCGTCGGCGCGTGCGCGACGATCTTCGCGAGCAGCGGGTCGTAGTGGACGCCGACCACGCTGCCGGGCTCGACGCCGGCGTCGTAGCGGACGCCGGGAAGCACCGCGGGCTCCCAGAGCGCGACGGTGCCGGTCGCCGGCAGGAAGTCGTTACCGGGATCCTCGGCGTAGAGACGGGCCTCGATCGCGTGGCCGCGGAACACGACGTCCGCTTGCCCGAGGGGCAGCGGCTCGCCGTCGGCGACGAGGATCTGCCAGCGCACCAAGTCGAGTCCGGTCACTTCCTCCGTCACGGGGTGCTCGACCTGGAGCCGGGTGTTGACCTCGAGGAAGTAGAACTCCCCTGCCTGGTCCACGATGAACTCGACGGTGCCGGCGCCGACGTAGCCGATCGCGCGGCCCGCCGCGACGGCGGCTTCCCCCATCCGGGCGCGGAGCGCCGCATCGACAGCGGGCGACGGCGCCTCCTCGATCACCTTCTGATAGCGGCGCTGGATCGAGCACTCGCGCTCGCCGAGGTGGATCACGTTGCCGTGGGCGTCACCGAAGATCTGGATCTCGATGTGCCGGGGCGCGTCGAAGTAGCGCTCGATGAGGAGCGTGCCGTCGCCGAACGCGCTCTCGGCCTCGCGCCGCGCGGTCGCGATCGCGTCGGTGAGGGTCGCCTCCTCGCGGACGATCCGCATGCCCTTCCCGCCGCCGCCGGCCGACGCCTTGATGAGAATCGGGAAACCGATCGTGCGCGCGGCGGCGACGCTTTCCTTCAGCGGCAGCTCGGCGAGCGACGCGCCCGGCACGACCGGTACGCCCGCCTCCTGCATGATCTCCTTCGCGCCGATCTTGCTCCCCATCCGCCGGATCGCGTCGACGGGCGGGCCGATGAAGACGAGGCCCTCGGCGGCGACCCGGCTCGCGAACTCGGCGTTCTCGGACAGAAAGCCATAGCCCGGGTGAATGGCGTCGGCGCCGGTCGCGCGGGCCGCGGCGAGGATGCGGTCGACCGCGAGATACGACTCGCGGCTTGGCGGCGGGCCGATGCGGACGGCCTCGTCGGCTTCCGCGACGTGCGGCGCGTCTTCGTCCGCGTCGGAGTACACCGCGACGCTCGCGAGACCCATCGCGCGGACCGTGCGAAGCACCCGGCGCGCGATCTCCCCGCGGTTCGCGACGAGCACTTTCCGGATCCGACCCGACATGCGGCGGCTCTCTTACCGGGCACGGCGGCGCCGCGCCAGCCACCACGCCCTTGGCGGCGGGTCGATTGACGCCGCCGCAACGTCACGGCTAGCGTCGCGCGCCATGATGATCACGCGCTCGGTTCGATCCGCGTCGCGCGCGACGCTCGTGCTCGCGTTCCTCGCATGCGCTGCTGCTCCGACCTTCGCGGCCGGACCGAAGGTGATCGGCACGGTGACGTTCGCGGGCCGGCCCGGGCTCGAGAACGTCGCGATCGTCGGGTTCACGTGGAATGCAACCAACGGCCTCTCGACGTCGGGCGGCGGCGGCACCGCCGCCAAGGTCGCCTTCGACGCGTTTCGCATCGTCAAGATCGTGGACGCGACCTCGCCGGCGCTCCTCGATCTCACGTTCGGCGGCACGACCGTCACGAGTGTGCGTGTCGACGTCGCGGTGCGCCGCGGCGTCACCGCGAGCTACGTGCTGACGGACGCCGTCGTCAACGCGAACGCGCGCCGCGCCGGCGAGGGCAACGGGCCGCCGCTGCAGGAGATCGCGCTCGCCGCGAGCTCCGTCCGCGAAACGATCGTGACCCCGGGCGGCACCGTCACGAGTTGCTTCGACGTGAAGAACGTCACGACATGCCACTGACCAACCTTGGCAGGGCGGACACGCATGCTAGGGTCGCGCGCCATACGGCCAATAATGTGGGATCGACGACCATAAGGAGAACACGCGATGGCAGTGCTCGTACAGCAGAAGGCCCCGACGTTCACCGCGGAAGCCGTCATGGAGGACGGCTCCTTCGAGCAGATCAAGCTCGAGGACTATCGCGGTAAGTACGTCCTCCTGTTCTTCTACCCACTCGATTTCACGTTCGTCTGCCCAACCGAGATCATCGCGTTCTCCGATGGCGGCGAGGAGTTCCAGAAGCTCGGCGTCCAGATCCTCGGGGTCTCGGTCGACAGCGCCTTCTCCCACCTCGCGTGGCGGAACACGCCCCGGAACGTAGGCGGGCTCGGGAACATTACCTACCCACTGGTGGCGGATCTCAAGAAGGACATCGCCCGGGCCTACGACGTCCTCCTGCCGGACGGCGTGGCGCTCCGGGGCCTCTTCCTCATCGACCCGGAGGGCATCGTCCGGCACCAGGTCGTGAACGACCTGCCTCTCGGCCGCAGCGTCGACGAGGCGCTCCGCATGGTGAAGGCGCTGCAGTTCCACGAGAAGCACGGCGAGGTCTGTCCGGCCAATTGGCAGGAGGGTAAGCGGACCATCAAGCCGACGACCGACGCCAGCAAGGAGTTCTTCGGCGCCGAGTACGGCGCCAAGAAGTAGGGAACCGAGCCCCGGACCCATCTGGGGGTCCGCGCTCGTGTCGGAGCGGCCGCGCTCGACCCCGTCGAGAGCACTGTCGCATGCCCTTCTCATGCGATTTTGCTTGACGAAAGCGCCCTCCCCCGCGTAAGGGAGCAGCGCCATTACCAGCGGTGGGAATTCCCTCCGCTTATGTCCGTCATAGTGCCGTGCCGAGGCGCATGCGCGCCTTCGCAGCAATACCGCACCCTAGGAACCTGGGGACCCACCCCACGGAGGATCGTCGCATGACCCCAACGCGCAAAGCCGTCGCCGCCGCGCTCCTGATCGCCCTCGCGTCGATCGCCTCGATCGATGCCGCTTCCGCGCAGTCGATCTCGAGCGTCTCGGCGACCACGGCCGGCAGCACCGGAAACTCGGGGGACGGCGACGGATCCATTCGGTCCTCGGTTGGTTTCGTCGACCCCAACGACGGAACGTCGTTTCGGACCCGGTTCGCATGGAACCTGAGCGCCGACGTCGGCATCTTCAGCACGCGCCAAAGCACCGGCTCGGCGCAGCACAACATTTCCTTCAACGTCACCGCCCCCGGCGCGTACTGGCTCGAGGTCGACACCCAGCGGACGGGCGATCTGAACCGTATCAACGACGCCTCGGGCTGCGACGGCTCGGCGGACATCAGCAGCGTGACCGGCGGTTTCACCGGAGGCACGTTGACGAGCGGTTCGCTGTCGCTCGCGGATCCCGGATCCATTCCCAACGGCGGGACCGATGTGAGCGGACCCATCAATCAGACCAGCACCGCGCGCATCGACCGAACCAGCAACGGCGTCCTCCAGGGCCACTCCCTGACCTTCACGTGGAACGGCCACGCCCGCAGCAACTCGTGCGAAGCGGGGGTTCGCGTCGGCGAGGGGAGCAGCGTGACCGGGTGCGGCGCCTGCGCGTATCCCGGAAACCCGAGCCGGACGCAGAGCAACGACGGCCACTTCGTCGAGGTCACCCTCCACAACCTCTGCGGTAACGGCACCGTCGACTCGGCCCAGGGCGAGCAGTGCGACACCGCCATCGTCGGCAGCGTCTGCTGCAACTCGACCTGTCATTTTTCCTCGGGCGGCACCTGCCGGCCGTCGGCCGGCATCTGCGACGTCCTGGAGTCCTGCTCCGGCTCCGCGGCGACCTGCCCCGCGAACGGCTTCCAGAGCAGCTCGGTCGTCTGTCGTGCAGCCACGGGCGGCGTCTGCGACGCGGCCGAGAACTGCACGGGCATCTCTGCCGCGTGCCCCGGCGACAGCTTCCTGATCGGCACCACGTGTCGTCCGGGGTCCGGCGTCTGTGACGTCGCCGAGACCTGCAGCGGCTCGAGCCCCACCTGCCCCGCCAACGGGTTCGCCGGCAACACGGTCACCTGCCGTCCGTCCGCGGGCGTGTGCGATACCGCGGAGAACTGTACGGGATTGGCCGCGACCTGCCCCGGGAACACGTTCGTCCCCAACACCACCACGTGCCGCCCGGCGGCAGGTGTCTGCGATCTCGCCGAGAACTGCACCGGCTCGAGCGCCGCGTGTCCCGCCAACTCGAAGAGCAGCAGCGTGTGCCGGCCGGCCGGCGGCTTCTGCGACGTCGCCGAGACCTGCGACGGCGTGAGCGACGGTTGCCCCGCGGACCAGCTCGAGCCGGTCACCACTGTCTGTCGTCCCGCGAACGGCGTCTGCGACGTCGCCGAGACCTGTGACGGCTTCGGAATCTTCTGCCCGTCCGACGCGAAGAGCACGGCCTCCTGCCGCGCGGTCGCGGGCGTCTGCGACGTCGCGGAGGTGTGCGACGGTGCGGGCGACGATTGCCCCGCCGACGCCTTTGAGCCGAGCACCCTCGAATGCCGCGGTGCCGCCGGCGTCTGCGACGTCGCCGAGAGCTGTAGCGGTGCTGCTTCCGAATGCCCTGCCGACGCGCGCGAGCCCGCGACTACCGTCTGCCGGCCCGACGCCGGTGACTGCGACGTCGAGGACAGCTGCGACGGCGCGACCGTCGACTGTCCGAGCGACGCACTGGAGGCGGACGGGACGTCCTGCAGCGACGCCAACACGTGCACGCTCGACGACATGTGCGTCGCCGGCGTCTGCACCGGCGACTCGATGCTCTGCGGCGACGGCACGCTCCAGGACGGCTGCGGCGAGCAGTGCGACGACACGAACCTCGATCCCGGCGACGGCTGCTCGCCGACCTGTCAGGTCGAGCCAGGGCTCGGCTGCACCGCCGGTCCGCTCACGGGCTGCCGCGTGCCCTTCGTTCCCGGGAAGGCGTCGATCCAGCTCATCAAGAAGGGCGGCAGCAAGGATCAGATCAAGTGGAAGTGGCTGAAGGGCGAGCGCACCACGTTCGCCGAGTACGGCACGCCGCTCACCACCACGAACTACCAGGTCTGCATCTACGACCAGACCGGCCTGCGCTTCGAGATCACCCACCCGGCGGGCGGCACCTGCGCCGGGAAGCCCTGCTGGAAGGCCAGCGGATCGAAGAGCTACCAGTACAAGGACAAAGATCTCACGCCGGACGGTGGCTACCAGCTGAAGCTCAAGGAAGGCGCGCTCTCGAAGGCGCAGATCCAGCTCACGGCCCGGGGCGCGGGGCTCGGGATGCCCGCGGATCTCACCACGATCAGTCAGCCTCTCACCGTCCAGATCCAGCAATCCGACGGCACGTGTTGGGAGGCGGTCTACAGCGGCCCGCCGACGGCGCAGTCGCCCCTCAAGTTCAGCGACAAGGCGGACTAGACCATGAAGACAGGCGTCGTGATCCGTATCCTCGCAGCCACGCTCATTCTGGCGGCCGGGGTCCTCGCGATCGATCGCGGAGTCCCTTCGCTCATGACGCCCAACGGTCTCGTGTCGGTGGCGGGAGCGCAAAGCCCCCCGCCGCTCGACAGTTTCCAGTGCTACCAAGCGAAGACCGCGTCCGGGACGGCGCACTTCATCGCCATCCCGTACCTGGAAACGATCGATAAGTTCGGTGAGTGGCGCTTCTCGGTCGCGAAACCGGCCGAGCTCTGCAATCCCGCCAACGTCGAGGCCACAGATCCGAGCGCGCCCTCGCACACCGAGCACCTCGAGAGCTACCAGATCAAGCGCGTGCCCGGCACGGGCAAGTTCCCGAAGACCCTGAATCAGGAGGTGGCCGACCAGTTCGGCAGCCTGACGATCGATCTGCTGAAGCCGGAGCGTCTCCTCGTGCCGAGCGCCAAGAGCCTGGTGTCGCCGCCGACGGCGCCGGCCTCGCCCGTGACCGACCACTTCACCTGCTACAAAGCGCGCACCTCGCCAGGGACGACGAAGTTCGTCCCGCGCCTCGCGTCGGTCGTCGTCGACCAGTTCGGCCCGCTGTCGCTCAACATCATGAAGATCCGGCGGCTCTGCGTCCCGACCAACAAGAACAACGAGGAGCCGGGCGCCGAGCTGCACGGCGAACACCTCCTCTGCTACCACGTGAAGCTGCAGTCGACCTTCACGCCCGTTCGCGCCTACACGGCGAACCAGTTCGGCAACGAGACGCTCGACGTGAAGAAGCCGTTTGACCTCTGCGTCGCTGTGCAACTGAACGCTGGGCCGACGCCGACGCCGACGTTGACCTCAAACATCACGCCGACGGTGACACCCACGTCGACCGCGCCGACCGCGACGCCGACTCTCACCGCGTCGCCGACACCGACCTTCACGATGGCGATCCCGCCGACCGCGACGCGCACCGCGACCCCGACCCCGACGAGGACACCGACCCCGACCGTCACGGCCACGCCGATCACGCGGACGTGCACCTTCGTCGCCAGCGACAGCAAGCTCTCGCTGCAGCTCAAGAACACGCCCTTCGGCAACATCCGCATCCAGAGCCCGGCCGGCCCGGGTGGTCTCAGCGGCTCGCAGACGATGCAGTTCAGCGGCCAGGACGGAACCGGGGCCCGTCAGGTCACGGTCCCGGCGAGCTCGATGGTCTTCAACCCGATCGACATCAACATCGCCGGCCAGCACGTGCGCATCTGCGTCGAGAGCGCCGGCACGGACAGCACGGGCAAGATCGACTGCAACGGCGGCGACCCGAACATCGACTACCAGGCGCGCCTCGACCACAACACGAACGTCGCGCCGGGCGTGAACGGCGGTCTGCCGCAGGATCCCCAATGCGATGACACGCGAACCGACCCGGACGGCCTCATCGACCAAGCCTGCCTGGAAGGGCCGGGGTCGACGTGCAACCCGAACTCGCCGCATCCCGGGCTCTGCAATAGCCCCATGGAGTTCGTCCAGAGCGGCACGTTCGGGAACGGGGACCTGCGGCTCAGCGAGGCCCTGACGCTGCGCCTCGTGAGCGACGTCGGTCCCGACACCATCCAGTGCACGGACGACGACACCTACAGTGCGCCGGCGACGCTGAACGTATTCCTCACGACGGGCGACGCGCGCGCGACGATCTACGACACTAACGCCACGGCGGACAGCCTGCTGGACCACATGGGGGCGGGATGCTCCGGCTGCACCACGCAGGTGTCGGGTCTGCCGCGCACCTGCAACAACATCGTGGGTGCGAGCGGAAGCCTCAACACCCTGAAGATCGTCGGAGCGTTGCCGGTCGTCGACATCGATACGACCTATGGCGACGCCGCGGTCAACCTCGAAATCACGTGTCACTGAGTACGTCGGGCGGCGGAAGCAGGACGGAGGAATTCGTGAAGACCACCCCCATGAGGAAGCGTCTCGTCGCTACGCTCGCAGTCTGTGCGCTGCTCGCCCCTTCGTTCGCGGCGGCCCAAGTCTCGAGTGAGACCGGCAAATGCATCAACGCCATCAACAAGGGCCTGCGGAAAGTCACGGCCGCGGCGACCAAGGAGACGAAAGCCTGCGTCGCCAAAAAGGCCGGCGGTGTCCTCGGCCCGCAGACCGTCGCCCAGTGCATTGCGGCCGGGGCTGGTGTGCAAAAGGCGACGATCGGAGCGCTCATCTCCGCCGACAACACGTGTGGCGGCGCCCCGCCCTCCTTCGGACCGCCGAGCATCAACCTCCATGGCACCCGCGCCGTGCAGATGGCGCAGAGCTTCCTCGCGGATCTGTTCGGGCCCACCCCGGACACCGTGCTCGCGACCAACTCGGTCATCATGAGCTGCCAGCAAGCAGTCCTGAAGGCTGCCGGGAAGTGCGAGGATCTCCGCATCAACTCCTTCAACAAGTGCAAGAAGGAGGGCCTGAAACGGGGCTTCGTCGCCAACGCCCTCCAGCTCCAAACCACCTGTCTCGGCACCGGCAGCATCCAGCCCGATCCCGGCGGCGGCAAGATCGCGAGCACCTGCGTCGACGCCCCCGCGCGGAAGATCGAGTCGGCGTGCGTCGGTCAGGGTGTCAATCTCGCGGCCGCGTTCCCGGGCTGCGGCGCCACCACGGCGGTCGGGGTCGCGCAATGCGCGGACGAGCGTCTGCGCTGCCGGCTCTGCAATCTCTTGAACGACGTCGACGGCCTGTCGCGCGACTGCGACCTCTTCGACGACGGCAACGACGAGAACGAGACGTGCGCCGAGCCCGCGGAGTGCGGCGACGGCGACGTCGAGACGATGGAGGGCTGCGACGACGGCGGGACCCTGCCGGGTGACGGCTGCAGCCCGCTCTGCACCCTCGAGCCCGGGTGGAACTGCAGCGGCCAGCCCAGCACCTGCGCCCCCGTGTGCGGCGATGGTCTCGTGAGCGGCGGGGAAGCCTGCGACGATGGCGACACGAGCTCGGGCGACGGCTGCAGCGCGACCTGTACGGTCGAGTCCGGCTACGGCTGCGTCGGCGACGCGCCGAGCGTCTGTACGACGGTCTGCGGCGACGGCCTGCTCCGTCCGGGCGAGGTGTGCGACGACGGCGGTCTCCTCCCCGGCGACGGCTGCGCTGCGACCTGCACGATCGAGCCCGGCTGGACCTGCGGTGGCCAGCCGAGCAGCTGCTCGGCGGTCTGCGGCGACGGCCTGCTCCGCGGCACCGAGGGCTGCGACGACGGCGACCTCGGCTCGGGCGACGGTTGCAACAACGTCTGTCAGACCGAAGCGGGCTGGCTCTGTGCTGGCGAGCCGAGCCTCTGCGCCACCGTGTGCGGCGACGGCATCATCCGTCCCGGTGAGGCGTGCGACGACGGCGGTATCACCCCCGGCGACGGCTGCAGCGCGACCTGCACCATCGAGGGCGGCTGGCTCTGTGCCGGGCAACCGAGCAACTGCAACTCCGTCTGCGGCGACGGTCTGCTCCGCGGCGACGAAGAGTGCGACGACAACGACCTCTCCTCGGGTGACGGATGCAGCGCCGTCTGCACGACCGAGGTTGGCTACGTGTGCGTGGGCCAGCCGAGCACCTGCACGGCGGTCTGCGGCAACGGCCTCATCAGCGGCACCGAGGTCTGCGACGACGAGAACCTCACGCCGGGCGACGGCTGCGGCATCACCTGCAACGTCGAGAACGGATGGACGTGCACGGGCGAGCCGAGCGAGTGCGACCCGGTGTGCGGTGACGGGCTCCTGCGCGGCACCGAGCAGTGCGACGACGATGATCTGGACGGCGGGGACGGCTGCAATGGCCAGTGCAACGTCGAACCGGGCTTCTTCTGCACCGGTCAACCGAGCGTCTGCACCGCGTTCACTGTGACCATCACCTCCCCGACCCACGGCATCTTCACGACCGCGAGCTCGGTTGCGGTGACCGGCACCGTGACCAACCTGCCCCAGGCGCAGGCGCAGCTCACCGTGAACGGCGTCTCCGTCCCGGTCGCGCCCAACGGCGCGTTCAGCACGACCGTGTCGCTCAGCCTGACCGACGTCTTCAACCCGATCCGTGCCCGAGTGGTCGACTCGGTGAACGGCAGCGCGGCCAACGCCCGCGTCGTCGTGATCCGCGGCGCGTCGGTCGCCGACGGCGCCGACTCGCCGTCGAGCGTCGGTCTCCGCATCACCGACAGCGGCCTCAACACGGTCGAGCCGCTCATGGCCGACCTCGCCGGCGGCGGCCTCAACCTCGCCGACCTCGTGCCGGTCGGGACGGTGCTGATCAACAACGAGTGCTTCATCGACGGCGGGATCCTCGGCTGCCTCGGTCGGGCGACGGTCACGATCAACAACCCGCCGCCCTCCTTCGACAGCTTTGCGTTCGCAGCCGACTCGATGACGAACTTCGTCGCCGGTGACATCACCGTCAACGACATCCGGGTGAACGTGTACTTGAGCGGCTCCGGTCTCGTCCCGAGCTGCGACATCGCGATCCATGCCGACTCGGCCTCCTTCAACGGCGACTACGCGCTCTCGCCGATGGTGGGTGATCCCGAGAACATCGACGTCAACCAGGTCGGCGCGCTCGATGTCGGTTTCACCGCGTTCACGGCGAGCTACGGCGGCACGTGCGATCTGCCGATCATCGGCTCGATCATCCAGTCGTTCCTGCCGGATCTCGAGCAGTTGACGATCGACGCCATCAGCGGCTTCCTGAGCGACCCCGACGGGTCGGGACCGCAGGACGGCCCGATCGCCGACGCCATCGAGACCGCGCTTGCGGGCATCACGATCGCGGGCCCGGTCGGTCAAGCCTTGAGCGTCGACTTCCAGGCACCGCTCAACGCCGTCAACGAGGACACGAACGGCCTCAGCTTCATCTCCGACGGCAAGTTCGTCTCGTCGATCGGCGCCGGTCCGGGGCAATGCCAGCCGCCCGCCGGCTCGCCGAACCTCACCGCCTCGTACGCCGTCAGCGAAGGCACGCCGAGCTTCCCCACCACGACCCCGGTCGGGCACGTGCCGTACGGTCTCGCGATCGCGATCTCGAGCGAGGGCTTCAACCAGCTGCTGAAGGCGCAGACCGAGTGCGGCCTGCTCGTCACCAGCATCAATACCCTCGACCTCGGGACCGGCCTCGTGCCGCTCACCGCCCAGGTCCTGTCGATCATCATGCCGGAGTTTGCGGTGTACCCGCCGGCGACGCTGTTCCGGATCGACGTGCGGCCGACGCTCTCGCCGATCGTGCTCGCTCAAACGGGTCCGAGCGGCGAGCTCGCGACCCTGAAGCTCGCGCACCTCACGGTGTCGATCGTGAAGAACGACGCCAGCAACCTCGAGGTGCTCCGCGGTGCGGTCGATGCGAAGCTCGGGATGAACTTCGCGTTCGTGAGCGGCGGGTTGCAGTTCAACCTGTCGACGCCGGCGACGAGCGACATCACGGTGGCCGTCCTCAAGAACGTCCTCGGGGTGAACGAGGCCGCGCTCGAGCAAGACGTCCTCCCGCCGCTCATCGCGACGCTGATCCCGTCGCTTGCCGGCGGTCTCGGGAACTTCCCGTTGCCCGAGTTCTTCGGCCTGAACCTCTCCGGGCTCGAGGTCGCGCGCTCGGGTGAGTTCCTCTCGCTCTACGTGAACCTGGTTCCTACCCCCTAGGGCACCGCGCGCGGTAGCGCCCACTCCATCACGAACGGCCGACGACGCTCGCAACGAGCGCGTCGGCCGTTCGCGCTTTCGCGCGCTCGCGCGCTCGACTACGTCGCCGTGGTCTGGCCTTCTGGTGCGATGATGAGACGTTCAGCCCGCATGCTCGCAGTCGTCGTCGCGTTCAGCTTCGGTCACGTCGGTGGCGTCGCCGCCCAGAGCCTTCCGGATCCGGCTCGCGCCAAGGCCCTCGACAAGTGTCACATCGTCCTCAGCCGCACGGCGACGAAGGTCGCGGTGAAGAAGCTGAAGAGCCTCGCGAAGTGCAGCAACGGGATCCTGAAGTGCGTCGAGACCAAGCCCGGTGTGGCCCGCTGCGTCGCGCAAGCGGGGGCACGCTGCAATGAGCAGCTCGCCGCGGGCGCGGTCGCCGAGGCGGCGATCGTCGACACGATCGTCCGGAAGTGCGGGAGCGACCTCGCCGTCGACGACCTGCTCATCTCCGCCGGGCTCGACGTCGAGAGTCTGCGGGACGAGTGTCAGGCGCGTTTCGGCCTCGGGCTCACGAGCCTCGCCGAGGTTGGCGATTGCCTCGCCCGCCAGCAGGCCTGCGAGCTCGAGCGTCTGCTCGCCATCAGCGCTCCGCGAACGGCGAGCTTGCTCGCGCTGGCGAACGTCGATCCGGCCGCGCGCACGGACCTCGCCTGCCTCACGGATTTCGGCGGCGCGGACGAGCACGTCGCCGATCCGCGCGGCGTCGGACGGCCGCTCGAACGCTGCGCACGCGCCGTCACCAACGCGAGCTTGAAGCTCGTCGAGTCGAGTCGGAAGAGCATCGGACGATGCCTCGAGACACTCTTCACGTGCGTGCAGGTGAAGAACGACGCGGGCGCCGCGCCTGCGTGCCAAGCCAAGGCGCAGAAGCGTTGCGCGCTCGACCTCGCGAACCTCGCTGCGGCGGCAGGACGGCCGGCGCCTGCGCTGGCGAGTGCCTGCAGCGCGATCGAGGACAGCGTGCTGCGCGCCCCCGAAGGGCTCAGGCTCGCGGCGCTCGATGCGCTCTGCGCCGCCGCCGGCACCGGTCCCACGACGTCCCTCGCCGCATACGCGGCGTGCCTCACCGCGACCCATCGCTGCGGCATCGCCGCGCTCACGCGCTTCACGTCGCCGCGCGCCGACGAGCTGCTCGCGCGCGTCGGCACGAGCCTCGGCGCAGCGCTCTGCCCCGCACTGGTGCCGACGCCGACCGCCACGCCGATAGTCGCGTCAGCAACGCCGATTGCTGCGACAGCGACGCCGATCGCTGCCACAGCAACGCCGACTACGGCTACAGCGACGCCCGACGGCACGACCCCGACCCCCGGCGGTCCGAGCGGCACGCCCACCCCGACGCTCGCAGTCCCCACCGAAACCGCGATCGGCCCCACCGCGAGCCCGACGCCGACCTGCGCCGATGCGTTCGAGCCGAGCGCCTTTCCGAACACCCCCGTCGCCGTCGACGACCAATGCGGCGGGACGTGCACCGACGACGGGTTCGACATCCTCGTCGAGGGCACGATCAACGTCGCGGGCGAGAGCGATTTCTACGTCCTCGACGTCGTCGACCTCGTCGGCCACAATTTCTCGCTGACGGCGCGGCTCTCGGACATTCCCGACGACACCAACTACGACCTGTACCTCTATCGTCTCGACGGAAGCGCTTACATGCCGCTCGACAGCTCCACGAACGACGGAACGGGCAACGAGGTAGTGAGCTTCTCGGGCAGTGGCGATCGATCCGGCCGGTACGGTGTGGAAGTGCGCGGCATCGCGGGAACGTCTTGCGAGCCGTACCGGCTCGAGATCGGCAATCCGAATTGACCGCGTGCGGCAGGCGATCGTGCGTCGCTGCATGATGTAGGGCTCGGGATGCTCGGCGACGCTGGTTGCGGGCGGAGAATCGCGCCGGTCGCTTGACCTCGCGCGTGTCGGGCGGCTACAGCCGAGCACACATCTTCTCGCTCTTTTGAGAATGCTCGTCACGTGACACTCTTCGCGCCCCGCCGTTTCTGCGCCCCGCTGCTGGCGCTCCTGTTGTCTCTCGGAGCGGCCACCGAGGCGCACGCCGTCGCCCGTACCTGCGGCGCCGACGCCATCGCGAACACTCAGAACGTGCTCTGTGCGTCCGGCGACTGCAGCAACCCTGCCCTCGTACGCGTCACCGGGGCCATCGAGGTGACCGGCGGCGGGTGCGAGTTCAACCTCGGCGGCCGCGAGCTCAGATTCGAGAAGGTCTTCCAGATGAACGGCCGGGGGTTCATCCGGGTGGTGAACGCGGGGCCGATCTCCATCACGAGCGCGGGCCAGCTACGAGCGCGCGGCGACTTCGTGAAGGTGAATCAGATGGCGGTCCAGGGCGGTCTCATCTCGCTCACGAGCGCCAGCACGATCACGATCGACGGGCAGATCGACGTCACGGGCGACAGCGCCGGGTTCATCCGGCTCGACGCCGTCGGCAACGTGACCCTCACCAGTGATTCCGTCATCGAGGGCAAAGGCATCAGCGATCAACCCGACCTCGGCATGCTGTTCACCGACGGCGGCGAGATCGACATCTTCTCGTCGACCGGCGGCGTCGCGCTCGCGGGCACGATCGCGCTCGGCGGCGCGAACCAGGGCACCGGCGGCATCGTCGACGTCACGGCGGCGACGAGCCTCACGATCAGCAAGGCGATCGACGTGAGCGGCGGCGGCGGCGACGGGGGTGAGGTCGCGGCGCTCGTCGGCGACAACATCACGATCAGCGGCGCCGGCAACATCTTTGCCCAGAGCAGCGTCGGCGGCGGTTCCGGCGGCCTCATCGATCTCACCAGCGGGGCCGACGAGATCGGCGGCGGGACCCCGGGCGGTAGCACGACGATTACCGGTGTCTCGATTCAGTTGGGTGGCAGCTCGAGCGAGCAGTTCTGTGGCGACGGCGGCGAGATCGACGTTCTGGCGCTCGGCAGCATCACGATCGGCGGCACTGGCATGGTGATCAACGCCTCTGCGGCCACCAACTTCGACTGCGATGGCGGCGTCATCGCACTCGACGCGAGCGATTCGGAGTTCTTCCGCCTCGGTCCGCTCGAGGGCGACGTCAGCTTTGGTGGCAACATCACGCTGAAGAGCGGTAACCTCGGCGGCAGCGGCGGCACGGTCGACATCACGTCCGGTCGGGATCTCACGGTCACCGCGAGCATCACCGCGACTGGCTACGACAGCGGCGGCGAGTTCGCCGGTAGCGCGGGCCAGACGTTCACGATGAATGGGGACGTGGAGGTAAGCGGCACGGCGGTCGCGAGCGACGGGGGGTTCATCGATTTCGAGGCCGGCGTCGCGTCGGACAAGAACGGTCTGGGGAACCTGCTGATCCAGAAGAACATCCTTGCGTTCGGGGGAGATCAGAACCCCGCGAAGCAGTCGATCTCGCTCGCCGGCTGCGGCCTCGACGTCGGGCAGGGCGTCAAGGTCGACGGCGGGGCCGGCACGTTCAACGCGTTCAACGGCGGCGCGATCCTCGAGCTGATCTCGCGGCGGTCCGCGCAGCTCCGCACCAACTCGTCCTATTTCGCCGATCCTGGTGGCTCGATCACGGCGATTCACCCGGTGGGCGCCAACCCGGTCATAGGCAGCGGCACCACGTTCAACCCGGGGCTCGTCAACAGCAACGTGGCGAACGGTCCGTTCCCGAACTGTCCGGTCTGCGGCGACAGCATCAAGCAGGCGGGGGAGATCTGCGATCCGGGCGCGGGCGCACAGGGCGCATGCTGCAATGCCACCTGCACCCAGCTCCTCTGCATCACGCCGACCCCGACGCCGACGTTGTCGGCGACGCGTACGCCGACCCCGACGCGTACTGCGACCCCGACGCGCACGGCGACCCGCACGGCCACGATCACCCCGACGAGCACGTCGACCCCCGTGGTGCCCGTGACCGCGACGAGCACTCCGGTGCTGACCGCGACCCGCACCAGCACCCCGACCATCACGAGCACCCCTGTCCTCACCGCAACCGCGACGAGCACTCCGGTGCTGACCGCGACCCGCACCAGCACGCCGAGCACCACGAGCACGCCTGTTCTGACCGCGACGGTCACCGCAACGCCTACAGCGACCCAAACCGCGGTGGTGACGGCGACGTCCACCGTGACCCCGACGGCCGCTCTCACCGCCACGCCAACGGTGACTGCGACCGCGGCTCTGACCGCCACACCGACCGCGACTGCAACCGCGGCGCTCACCGCGACGCCCACGGTCACAGCAACCGCAGCGCTGACCGCGACACCGACCGTAACTGCAACGGCGGCGCTCACCGCGACGCCCACGGTCACGGCAACCGTAGCGCTGACCGCCACACCGACCGT
>JANNPN010000100.1:0-11932 GCA_031400185.1 Polyangiaceae bacterium | reverse complement strand
GTCGGGGATGGTTTCTACGGTCGCCGGGTCGTTGCCACCCAGCGCATACTGCCCGCCGGTGCCTCGCTGGCTTTCGCACACGCGAGCTGCGGCTCCCCGAAACCATCCCCGACCCGCCCGCCTGCTGCATCATCTTCTCATCTTCTCGAAGCCGTCGAGTTGGCTGGCGACGCTGTGCGCGGTCGATCGGTCCGGGCTTCGACGCATCGGCGGCGGGTGGGTCAGGGAGGGCTCCGGGGAGCCCCAGCTCGCGTGTGCGTAAGCCAGCGAGGCACCGGCGGGTAGTACGCGCTGGGCGGCAACGACCCGGCGACCGTAGAAACCATCCCCGACGCGCCCGCCTGCTGCCACCACTTCCGATTGCTCCGCCGCGCGAGAATCAAACTGAGGTACTACCCGACGACCGGCGGACAGTCGGCGCTCCGGCACGCTCGACGGAAGATCTTCGGCGGCCTCGACGACGTCACTCTCGTGTGTTGATCAGCACGCCGCAAGCGGCAGCTGGTGCGCGATCGGATCGATGCCGCGCAGCACCGCCGCGCCGTGCGCACCGGCGCGCTCGCAGGCGTCTTTCAACGCCAGGCCCGCGACCAGATACCACGTGAGGGCGCCAGCGAAGCTGTCGCCGGCACCGTAGGTGCCGACGATTCGCGCCGGCGGCGGCGGTGGCGCGAAGCGTTCCGTGCCGGTGGCGGTGCGGATGTCGCCGCCGCGCGGGCCGTCCGTCAGCACAAGGGCGCGCGGCGGGACGGGGTAATCGTTGGAC
Organism: Polyangiaceae bacterium; assembly: GCA_031400185.1. Lineage (GTDB taxonomy): Bacteria > Desulfobacterota > Binatia > UTPRO1 > UTPRO1 > UTPRO1. The sequence continues at coordinate 11,166 of JANNPN010000100.1, read as the reverse complement.
GATTCGCGCGGGTCGTTGAGGCTGCCGACCGCGACGTCGACCTCGACGCCGGCGGCGGCGACGACTGCCGCGCGGCGCGCGGTTACGACGACGAGACGTGCCGCCCGCGCCGCGCGCAGAATCGTCGGGTCCTGGCCCGTGAAGAAGACGGCGTCGCACGTCGCGAACACGTCCCAGGGAAGCGCGTCGTCGATGCGTGCCTGCAGCGGCGGGTGCATGACGACGATCGTGCGTTCGCCGTCCGGAGTCACGAGCACGAGGTCGGAGCTGTGGGGCGGCTCGCGGCGGGCGGCGTGGATCGACGCGCCGGTCGCGACCAGGCGGTCCTCCACCGCCGCCCCCGCGGCGTCGTCGCCGATCGCGGTGAAGAAGTGGACCTCGGCGGGGCTCCGCACGAGCTGGAAGAACGTGATCGCGCCGCCCCCGCCCGCCATCCAGATCGGCCGCTCGAGGTGAAGGATGTCACCGGGGCGCGGCAGGCTCGGCACGGCGGCGAGCGTGACGTGCTGCGCGTGTCCGACGACGGCGATCCGGGGGCGCGTTGTGCTCACGGCCCGGAGCGCGCCGCACGCGAGGCGGCAGGGCAGGTGACATGCGGCATCGGCGCGTCTGTTAGCATTCGTCGCCGCGCGTGCGCCATCCGATCGACGCGCCGACGGTGGCGTGTCGGCGCGGGAATGGGCGCGGTCGGGACCACGCACGCGTTTACGCTTCCCGCGCGTGGCGTGTCTCTTGCAGCAGCATCCGCTGGTTCCGCGCCTCCCGCGCGCGCGACGAAAGGGGATCCACCGCATGCCGACCATGGAACAGCTGCTGCGCGAAGCCGTCGACAAGAACGCCTCCGACCTCCACCTCAGCGCCGGCCAGTCGCCGCGCCTGCGGGTCGACGGTGACCTGGCACCGCTCGACTACCCGGTACAGAGCCCGGAGGACGTCATGGCGTGCGTCGATGCCGTGCTGAACGCGGACCAGAAAGCGCGCTTCCAGGCCGAGCACGAGCTCGACCTCGCGTGCGCGCTGCCCGACATCGGCCGCTTCCGCGTGAACGTCTTCATGCAGAACCGCGGCCCGGGCGCGGTGCTCCGCCGCATTCCCACCGTCATCCCCTCGCTCGAGTCGCTGAACCTGCCGCCGATCTTCGAGCAACTCTGCACGCGCGAGCGCGGCCTCGTGCTCGTGACCGGACCGACCGGCTCGGGCAAGTCGACGACCCTCGCCGCGATGGTCGACCACATCAACAACACGTGGGACGCGCACATCCTGACCGTCGAGGATCCGATCGAGTTCGTGCACCAGTCCAAGCGCTGCCTGGTGAACCAGCGCGAGGTCGGCCCGCACACGGGCTCGTTCTCGGCCGCGCTCAAGAGCGCGCTCCGCGAGGATCCGGACGTGATCCTGGTCGGCGAGATGCGCGACCTCGAGACCATCTCGCTGGCGCTCACCGCCGCCGAGACCGGCCACCTCGTGTTCGGCACGCTCCACACCTCGAGCGCGCCGAAGACGATCGACCGCATCATCGACGTCTTCCCGTCGGGCCAGCAGGGCCAGATCCGGACGATGCTCTCCGAGTCGTTGGAAGCCGTGATCGCGCAGAAGCTCCTCAAGAAGAAGGGCGGCGGCCGCGTCGCCGCGACCGAGATCCTGATCGGCATCCCGGCCGTCCGGAACCTGATCCGCGAGGCCAAGCTGCACCAGATCCCGTCGGCGATGCAGACCGGGCAGCAGCACGGCATGCAGACGATGGACGCCGCGGTCGCGGAGCTCACCAAGAAGGGCGTGCTCGAGCGCCCGGCGGCGCAGCTGAAGCCGGGGGGCGAGGGCGGCATGGCGGCGGCGGGCGGGTCACACTAGGCGACGCGGGCCCGCCGCGCTTCGATGCCCCGTGCGACGCGGCGTGTCCCTCCGCGTCCCGCTCGGACCGTCGTGTCGCAGGTCGGTGCTCGCGCGGCAGACCGACTCCGTTGTCGAACCCAGAGCGAGAGTCGACGGCGCTGGCGTCGGAACGTTCGCGTGGGGTAGGTCCACGGCGTGAACGCGCCGACGTTCGACACCGACCTCTATACCGACGCGGCGATCCGCGATCCGTATCCCCTCTACCGCGCGATCCGCGACCTCGGACCCGCGGTATGGCTCGCCGCGCACGACGCGTGGGCGATTGGGCGCTTCGACGACGTGCGGGCGGCGCTCCGCGCAGACGGCGTGCTCGTCTCGGGTCACGGGGTCGCCATGAACGACGTGGCGAACGTCGAGGGCTCGCGCATCACGCTCGCGACCGACGGCGACGTGCATCGCCAGCTGCGCGCCGTCTTGATGAAGCCGATGATGCCGAGCGCGCTCCGCGCGGTGCAGGGCGAGGTCGAGCGGCTGGCCGACGCGCTGGTCACCGATCTTCTCGCTCGCGAGGATTTCGACGGCATCGCCGACTTCGCGCAGCCCCTGCCTGTCGCGATCGTCTCGCATCTGGTCGGGCTTCCGGAAGACGGCCGTGAGCGCATGCTCGACTGGGCGAAGGCCACGTTCGACGTGCTCGGCCCGATGAACGAGCGGGGCAGGGTGGCGACGCCGCTCGTGTTCGAGATGCTGGGCTACGCGATGAGCGTCGAACGCGCGACGATCGATCCGGCCGGATGGGCTGCCCAGCTCTTCTCCGCTGCCGACGCCGGCAAGATCGAGCCGACCGACGTCGCGAGCATGCTGGTCGACTACATCGCGCCGAGCCTCGACACGACGATTCTCGGCCTTGGCCACCTGCTCTTCCAGCTCGGCAGTCATCCCGAGCAATGGGCGTTGATCCGCGCCGACCCCGAGCTGATCCCGCGCGCGATCGAAGAGGCGCTGCGCCTGGACGCGCCGGTACGGGCCTTCAGCCGCTTCGCGGTTGCCGAATACGACGTCGCCGGCACGATCATCCCCGCGCGCGCGCGGGTGCTGGTCCTGTTCGCGTCCGGGAACCGCGACGAGCGTCGATTCCCCGACCCCGACCGCTTCGACGTCAGCCGCGACGCCCGCGATCACCTCGGCTTCGGTCACGGTGTCCATCGCTGCGCCGGCTCGCACGTGGCGCAGCTCGAGATGCAGTCGCTGCTCCGTGCGATGGTCCGGCGGGTCGCGAGGATCGAGGTCGGCCCGGCGGAGGTCGGGATGAACAACGTGCTGTACGGCTATCGCGGCTTTCGCGCCGCGTTTCGTTCGGAGGAGGGGCGATGACCGCGGGTCTGGTGAGCTTCGCCGCGCAGGCGCTGCACTACTTCGACCGGCCGCACGACGGGATGCCGGGCGCGTCGCTCGCGGGACCCGCGGCATGGCGCGGGGAGGACCTGGCGCGCCGCGACGACTGGGCTGTGACACTCGACCCCGCCGCGGTCGCCGAGCTCGATGCGCTCCGCGCGGCCCTGCGCGCGCGTGGCCGCACCGTCGCGACGCTTCGCCGGGACGACGTCGTGCTGCCGACGCTCGGCACCACGATCGCCTCGTGGCGGCACGAGCTCACCGACGGGCGCGGTTTCCTCGTCGTCCGCGGGCTTCCCGTCGAGCGTTGGGGCGACGACGACGCGGCGCTCGTGTATTGGGCGCTCGGTCTGGCGCTCGGACGGCCGGGTGCGCAGAACCCGGAGGGCGATCTCCTCGGCCACGTCCGCGACACCGGCGAAGACGCGGGCGATCCCTTCGTGCGTCGCTATCGCACGGCGGGCGAGATCGCCTACCACTGCGACCTCGCCGACGCGGTCGGGCTGCTCTGTCTCTGCGCGGCGCGCGCGGGCGGTGCGAGCCGTCTCGTGAGCTCGGTCACCGTCTACAACGAGCTCGCGCGCCGGCGGCCCGATCTCATCGCGCGGCTCTTCGAGCCGATGTACCTCGACCGCCGGAACGAGACGAAGGACGGCGGGCCCGGCTGGGTGCCCGTGATCCCGTGCCGCTTCGCCGCCGGGACGCTCCGCACCTTCTACCACAGCGACTACTTCCGCTCGGTCACGCGTCACGCGGACGTGCCGCCCTTCACGGCGGCGGAGCAGGAGCTCCTCGATGTCTACGAGGCGATCGCGACGGAGCCGGAGCTCCGCCTCGACATGCAGTTCGCCCCGGGTGACGTGCAGCTCGTGTCGAATCACGTGATCCTGCACGCGCGCACGGCGTACGAGGACGCGCCCGATCCGAGCCGGCAGCGGCATCTCCTGCGCCTCTGGCTTTCACTGGACGCGGCGGACGCGTAGGCGAATGTTGCGGCGAACGGTGGCGTCGGACTTGCTCCTTGGTACGTCCGCGACCGAACGTCGTCGGGGGGACGCACGATGCGAAGACTGATCGCCGCGATTTGTACGCTTGCCGTCACGTTGCTGCCGCTCGCCGCGACGGCGGCGGCGGCGCGAGACTATGACATCGTCTATGTCCGCCAGCCGCGCCACGGGAACACGACCAGCACGACGTGGCCGGAGGTCGCGCACCCGGCGCGCCTCGAGCCCGGTGCGGATCTCATGCTGCTCCGCCCCGATGGCAGCGAGGAGCTGCTGGTCGCGGGCGGGAACGGCGCCGTCACCGATCCGTTCGTCTCGTTCGACGGCCGCTTCGTCTACTACAGTGTGTTCCCCGACGTCCGACCGTCCGCGTACAACTCTCAGCGCGGTCTCCCGTGGGAGGGCGCCGACATCTTCCGTCTGGAGCTCGCGACGCGCGCGATCACGCGGCTCACCTTCGGCGAGTTCACGCCCAACACCGGCGCCGGTCACTTCGACGAGTCGAACCCGGTGAACCCGGGCGGCGGCTACGACTCCTTGGGGTACGGGATCTTGAATCTCGGCCCCGCGCCGGTCGCGGGCGGGAAGCTCGCCTTCACGAGCAATCGGAACGGCTTCGTCCCGCCGCGCGGGCTCACGAACCCGACGCTCCAGCTCTTCGTCATGGACGAGGACGGCGGCAACGTGACGCAGATCGCGCCGATGAACATCGGGAGCGCGCTTCACCCGACGCCGCTCCGCGACGGCCGGCTGATCTATTCGACCCTGGAAAGCCAGGGTCTCCGCGACGGTCGCATGTGGGGCATCTGGTCGATCTGGCCCGATGGTCGCTCCTGGGCGCCGACGGTCAGCTCCTTCCGGAGTGGGCAGGCGTTCCATTTCATGACCCAGCTCTCCAACACCGACCTCGTGGTCGTCGACTACTACAACCTGAACAACAACGGCTTCGGCGCGCTCTACCGCATGCCGGTGGCGCCGCCCGCCGGGACGCCGGCGTTCTTCAGCGCGTTCCCGGAAGACAATCCTGCGATCGCGCAGACCGTCGGCGGCGGCTTCCGTTACGACTTCCAGATGGCGTTCACGCCGTTCGGCATGTTCTCGATCACGCCGTTCACGCACGGGAACGACGAGGCGGCGCCCGTCGGCACGGGTGGCGTCCGTGTCGGCAAGTTCACGCACCCGTCGGCGGCGCCCGCGAACGACCTGCTCGTGGTGTGGACGCCGGGGCCGGCGAACGACCTCGACCGTCCGACGACGACGCCCGAGTACGACGGGGGTCTCTACCTCGTGCCCGGCGGCAACGTGGTGAATGCCCCGAGCGGCCTCGTGCTCATCAAGAACGATCCCAACTACAACGAGGCCTGGCCGCGCGCGGTGGTGCCGTATCGCGCCGTGCATGGCGTCGATCAGCCCGACGTGCTGCCGTGGCTCCCGAACGACGGCACGGTGCACGCGGCGCTCCCGGCAGGGACGGCGACGGGCCTCGTCGGCACGAGCAGCCTCTACAAGCGCGAGAGCTTCCCCGGCTTCGTGCCGCCCTGGTCGAACACCTTTGACGGGCTCGATGCCTTCAACACGGCGGAGAACGGCCAGAGCAGCAACTGGGAGTGGCAGGGCGCCGACGCCGGCCGGTACGACGACGACGACATCTGGGCCATCCGAATCCTCGCGATGGAGCCGAACACGCACCGGAGCTACGGCCCGCACATCGGCCCGAGCGGTGGCCCGCTCTTCTCGAGCCACGCGATGGAGCGCCTGCGCATCCTCGGAGAGATTCCCGTGCGCAAGACGCAGCCCGGCGGGGCACCGCTGCTCGACCCCGAAGGCAACCCCGACACGAGCTTCCTCGCGCGCATTCCCGCCGACACGCCGTTCACGTTCCAGACCCTCGACCGGCGCGGGCTCGTGCTCAACATGGCGCAGACGTGGCACCAGGTGCGGCCGGGCGAGGCGCGCTACGATTGCGGTGGCTGCCACGCCCACAGCCAGCAGCCGCTCGATTTCCACGCGACCGCCGCGGGGCAGCCCGGATTCCCGGTCGCGGACCTCGTGCACGAAACGCCTTTGATCACGACCGCGCTCGACGGGTCGCCGACGATCCGCGTCGAGGCGGTGCCGGCGGTGACGGTCGAGTTCCTGCGCGATGTGCGCCCGCTCCTCCAGCGGAGCTGCGTGCCGTGTCACACGAAGAACGTCGCGAACCCGCCGGGTAAGCTCGTGCTCGACGACCTCGCGTCGGTCGACGGCGTTCCCGGCGACTACGCGCGCCTCGCCGACGACCGCGAGGCGGACTTCGGGTACCCGCCGGTCGGCCCGTCGAGCTGGCGCCAGACGAACGCCAGCCGATACGTCCGGAGCTTCCAGAGCCGGCGGAGCCTCCTCGTGTGGAAGATCTTCGGCGCGCGCCTCGACGGCTGGACGAACGCCGACCATCCGACGGAGTCGACGCCGGGCGTGCGGGCGACGTTGCCGAACGGGGCCGACCCGAACGCGGCCGACCTCGACTTCACGGGGACGATCATGCCGCCGATCGGCAGCGGCGTGCCGGCGCTCAGCGAGGACGAGAAGCGCACGATCGCGCGCTGGGTCGACCTCGGATGCCCGATCGACCAGACGCAGAACGGCCACGGCTGGTTCCTCGACGACCTCCGTCCGGCGCTCGACGTGACCCTGCCGCGGCCCGGCTGGAACAGCGGCGAGCTCGGGTCGCTGCTGATCGGCGCCGCCGACGCCGACTCGGGCCTCGCGCCCGGCTCGCTCTCGATCACCGCCGACGTGCCGATGGCGGGCCGCAATCCCGGCGCCGAGCTCGCGGACCTCGCGACGGTCGCGGGCGACGGCATCTGGAGCGTCGCGCTCTCGCCGCCGCTCACCGACGTCGCGAGCGCGCACCTGCGCGTCGCGGTCGCCGACCAGCAGGGCAACGTCACGCGCGTCGACCGCCGCTTCTCGGTCGGTGCCGGCCCGGGGCCGACGCCGACCTTCGTGTTCCCGCAGCCGACCGTAACGCCCGGTCCGGGCGGCGGCGGACATGATTCCAGCGCCTCGGGGCTCAAGCGACCGAAGCGGGTGCGCTTGCGTGACGGGATCGTCGCGAAGACGCTGCGGCTCCGCATCAAGGTGCGGAACGAGGACGTCATCGCCGACCGCGGCGGACCGGGTCACGAGATCCAGCTCGTGACCGACGTCGGGAACTGTCCCGCCGGGATCGTGACCGGGGCGCCCGACTTCGCGCCGCGCACGCTCGGCGCCCAGGATCGGATCATGGTCCGCGCCGGTAAGCGCAAGACGGCGTCCGTCGTCCTCACGGTCGCGGCGGCGGACTTCTTCTCACCCGACCCGGACGCGCCTGCGCACTGTCAGCTGACGCTCACCGCCGTCGGACCGGGTAGCGATCCGACGCCGGCGAACAACGTCACGACGGTCGCGCTCGACGTGTCGGACGACAACGACCGCTGAGCGGTCATTTCATGACCGATGAGCGTCAGGGCAGGATGATGCGGAACACGTTGTCGGACGTGAAACCGCCGGTGATGACCCGGCCCTGGGCGTCGACGGCGACGTCCTCCGGTCCGTCCAAGAGGTTTCCTGTCCCGTCGCCGTCGGGTCCGATGATCTGGGTCTTGGTGCCTCCCGGCGTCACCTTGAACACGTTGTTGCTCTGGACGCCGGCGACGTAGAGGTTGCCGACGCTGTCGAACGCGATGCCGACGGGCGTGTCGAGCAAGTGCCCTTGGCCGTCGCCGGTCGCGTCGATCACGGTCGACGTGGTGCCGTTGGCTGCGCGTTTTACGACCCGAAAGAGATTCGAGAAATACAGGTCGTCACCCCGAGCGATGATCTTGGTCGGGAAGCCGAGCGTGTCGATGTACGAGATCGCGCCGGCGCTCGTGATCTTGAAGATGCCTCCGTCCTGAATGTCCGTCACGTACACGTTCCCTTGGGAATCCACCGCGATGCCCTCCGGATCCAAGAGCTCCTGGCCGAGGCCGTCGCCGTTCTCGTCGATGAGCTTCGTGATGACGCCCGCCTTGGTGATCTTGTGGGCGGTGTCGCTGAGGGCGCCCGTCACGTAGACGGTCTCGTCGGGTGTGACGAGGATCGAGCTCGCACTGCGGAAACCGTCGAACGGACCGCCGGCGCCGTCGGGGCCGAGGATGGTCGTGATGGTGCCGCCGGCGGTGATCTTGAAGACGTATTCGCGGCTGCCCGCGTAGACGGTGTTGTTTGGTCCGACGGCGATTGCGCGCGGGGACTCGCACGTATGCCCCTGGCCATCACCGCTGGCGTCGAGGATCTGGGTGATGGTGCCGCTGGGCGTGATCTTGAACACGTTGTTGGTGCCCTGGGCGGGGGCGTAGACGTTGCCGTCATCGTCGACCGCGACGGCGCGGGAGGTATCGAAGGCATGCGTGCCGTCGCCCGCCGCGTTGAGGATCTGGTAGATGCCCGGCACGTCGGGTGGTGGCGGGCCCCCTCCTTCACATTTGTCGACGCTGCAGCCGACGCTGGACAAGAGACTCTCGGTGCGCGGTGCCGCGAAGGTCACGAGCTCGTCGGCGAGGCCGAGGAGGTGGACGACCAGGCAGAGTTGGTAGTCCGCGACGGTGACGAGCGGCGAGCAGATGCCCGAGAGCGCGCGCGTCCGGGGCCCGGTCGTGAGCGTGTTCGGAAGGAGGGCCTCCAGGTTGCCGCCTGCGGGCGAGAGAAACGCGGGGAAGACCGTCGGGTCGCCGCACGCCTTGCCGGCGGCGGCCTCGAGCGCGTCGCTCTGGTCGTCGTTCTTGGCAAACGCCTTGGCGCAGCCGGCTTTCGCCTTCGCGTTGCACTTGGTGAGGTCGTCGCCGCTCTTGGTGGCGGCGCACGTGAAGAGCGCGTTCGCGCATTTCGAGAGACCCGCGAGCCGCTGGCTCGCGAGCTTGCCGCCGCTCTTCGCGATCGCCTTCTGGCACTTCGCGACCGACTTCCCGAGGGCCACGTCGTTCACGTCGGCGCCCGTGCCGCCGGTCGGGTCGAGGCACGCGAGCGCGTCGGCATCGCCGGGTGCCACCGTGACGGCATCGGGCGGGGTGAATTGCAGGAGCTCCAGCACGCGCGGCACCTGGAGCTGGAAGATCTGGCTCGCGAGGCAGTCGTGCTGCTTGGCGAGGCACGCGGTGAGGCTCGCGAGATCGGTGACCGCACCGCCGAACGCGGCGCAGTCGACGCCGGTAAAGCCGAGGCCGTCGTTGCCGGTGACCTGTGCCGCGTCGAGTCCCGCACACGCTTTCGTGGCGCCGGCGACGAAGGCTTGCCGGGCGGCGGTGATCGCACCGAGGGCGCCCGCGCATTTCGCGCGCGCTTTCGCGATGCACGCGGTGCGCTTGGCGCCCGCGTCGGCGGTCTCGTCGACGGTCTGTATGCACTTGAAGATGCCGTCCGTGCACTTCGCGAGCGTCCCGATCTTCTTCCCGACGAACTTGGCGCCGCTCTTCGCGAGCGCCGCCTGACATTTGGCGACGGTCTTCGGGTCGGCGGCGGCAACCGCGCGCGTGGGGCCGGCGAACGTCGCCAGCGTCGCGATCAGCGAGAGAACGAGCAGGGCGTTGGGAACGGATGCCGGGCGGACGCTGGGACGATTCGTATGCAAGGGGGCTCCTTCATGGCAGGGGATGAGTTCGCAAGAGAGGAACTCTCGTCTGTCTCGGCCCGGATCGTCAATATGCCGAGAGGCCTATTGGCGGTCCATTCTGGCGCAGGCGGGGCGAGCGCGGCGCGGATCCGCTCGAGCCCCGGACGACGCTGGGGGGCAGCATCGACCCTTCCGACGCGCGCGCCGCGCGTGCGGCGTAGAGGCCGGGGCGCCGTGAGCTCGCCGGCATCGGTCGTTCAGGTCGTCGGGAGCGCGACCCCGCCGGCGAGAAGCTCTTCCACGACCGCGCGCCAGCGGACGCGTGCCGCCCGCATCTCGAGACGGGCGGCGCGAAGCTCGGCCCGCATGCGGCGTAGCTGATCGGCGCGGTCGCGGCCCCATTGCTTGCGGGCCTCGGCGAGCTCGCGCTCGCGAACGGAGAGCGCGGTCGCTGCGCGCTGCGCGCTCGCGGCCATCTCGGCGAAGCGCTCGCGAAGATGGGCGAGCGCGTGCTCCGAGTGGTCCTTGATGCGTTCGGAGAGGCGTTGCGAATCGCAGTCGAGCTCGGCCGCGACGATGCTCTCGGTCGGGACGCGGCGCAGATTCCACGCGAGGCCCACCATCTCGAGACCGCGGATCAGCCACTTGGTGGGATCCCAGGCGGCGCGGCCGATGCCGTTGCGGTAGTCGGTCGCGAAGCGGTGGTGGAAGTTGTGATAGCCCTCGCCGAAGGTGAGAAGCGCGGTCACGATGCTGTCGCGCGCGGAGATGGCGCGGAGGTACGGCCGGCGGCCGATCCGGTGCGCGAGCGAGTTCACCAGGAACGTCGAGTGGTGCACGATCACCACCCGGAAGATCCCGGCCCAGAGCACGAAGCCCCACGGGTGGCCGACGGCCCACCCGAGCCCGAACGGCACGACGAAGCCCATGACGACGGCGATCGGCATGTAGTGGTCGTGCTGAAATCGGATCCACGGATCGGCGACGAGGTCGGGGATGTTCGAGAAATCCTCCGCGCGCTTGTGGTCGGTGACGAGCAGCCATCCCATGTGCGCCCAGAAGAAGCCGCGGGTGATGCTGTAGGGATCGTCGTCGTGGTCCAGGTGCTTGTGGTGGCGGCGGTGGTCAGAGCACCACGAGAGCACCGAGTGCTGGAAGGCCGCCGCCCCGAAGAGCAGGTAGCAGACCTTCACGATCCGCGAGCACTCGTACGAGCCGTGCGCGAAGAGGCGGTGGTACCCGGTGGTGATGCTGAAGCCCGTCGCGCAGACGTAGAAGACGAAGACGGCAATCTCGCTCGCGCCGACGCCGAGCGCGTAGATG
>JANNPN010000074.1:0-15177 GCA_031400185.1 Polyangiaceae bacterium | reverse complement strand
CCCCCCGCTCCCCGGGAGCACGAGCCCGCTCGCCGTCCGCGTGAGCGTCACCACGGGCGCGACGAGCTTCAGCCGATCGAGGTCGATCCGGATCGGCTCCGGTGCGGGCGGAGCCGACCCCGGCAGCACCCCAGGCACGCGCGCCTCCTTGATCCCGACCTCGAGCCGCTTCCACCCGACGCCGAAGCCGTCGCCCGTCGGAAGCTTCACCCCGAGGTTGGAGACCGCGAGCGTACCTGCGACGATCAACGGACCCCGATCCGCCTTGAGGGTGAGATCGCCGGCGAGCGTCCCGCTCCGCAGCTGCACGGGGGCCGCGCCGGACGCCGCGAGCATGCGCCCGAGGGAAATCCCCTCGATCGTCGCGGCGAGGTCCATGGCGAGCGGATCGAGGCCGACCGTGCCGCTGAGCCCGAGCGTGCCTTGCTCCTCGCGGAGCCGGAGGTCGACGTGGGCGCGCGCACCCGGCGCGCTCTCGAGCCCGGTCACGGTTCCCTTCGCGATCTCGACCACCAGCGGCGGCGGCTCGAGCACGACGGTCGCACGCGTGTCGGCGATCTCGACGGTGCCGACTTTCCACGTCCACGGCAGCGGCGACGCCGCCGGCTCGGGCGACGGCGCGGCGGCGATCGGCGCTGACGGGGACGCAGCGATCGGCGCCGCGGGGATCGGCACCGACGGCGCCGCGGCGATCGACGCTGATGGTGCCGCAGGGATCGCCACCGCCGGCGACGCGGGGATCGGCGCTGCCGGCGACGCGACGATCGATGACGGCGCCGGCGATGGCGCCGCAGCGACCGCCTTCTCCTCCGCGCGCCCCCGCAGCAAGGGCAGCGGCACCAGCCCCTTCGGCGTCACCGTCACCGCCCCGCCGTCGAGCACGAGCGTCTTCACGAGCGCGCGCCTGCGCGCAATGCCGAACTCCTCGACGTCGACCGCGAGCTTCCTCCAGGCGAGCGCCGGCTCCGCTTCGCCGGGGACCTCGACGCGGAGATCGCGGAGCGCCAGGGTGCCGCTCGTCACCGGCAGCTCGTTCGGCTCGGCGCGGAGTGTGACGTGCGCGTCGAGACGGCCCGTGAAGCCGCTCCAGCCGAGCTCGGGCGCGTGCTGCTGCATGCGATCGAGGGGCAGGTTCGCGACGTCGACCGTCGCCTCGAACGCGTAGCCTTCGGGCCGCGTCGTGACGGACGTGTCGATCCGGACCTTCCCGTCGCCGATCATCGCCTCGATCGATCCCTGACCCGGAACGCCGTCGTCGGAATGCAGTAAGGTGAAGTCCTTGAAGCCGAGGTTGTCGAGCGTCAGCTTCACGGTCTCGGGCGGCGAGGGCACGTGGTCGAGCACGCTGAAGCTCCCCGCCTGCAGCGCGGCCCGGTCGACGACGACGTTCCACGGGGCGCCCGGCGCGGGCGACGGCTCGGGGTCGGGGGCGACCGGACGGAGCCCCGGGATCGGCACCTCTCCGGTGGCGAGGCGCTCGAGGTGCACGGCCGGCCCGTCGAGGGAGACGTCCTCGATGCGCACCGTCCGACGGAAGAGCGGCAGGTAGCCGATCCGAACGTAGAGGCGCCCGAACGCCACGACCGGCGGCGCGTCGGGAGCGCCGTGCTCGGCGCGCAGCGCGACGTCCTTCAGCGCGACGGCACCCCGGAGGAGCCAGAGATCGACCTCGCCGACCGAGAGCTCGCCGGCGATCGCGGCATTCGCCTGCTGCTCGATCTGCGAGCGGACGATCGACGGCAAGGCGATGCGCAGGACGACGAGCAGCGCCACCAGGAGCAGCGCGACGAGGTATCGCCGCCGTCCGCGCATCATCACCAAAGATCTAGTCGACGCGGTGGACGGTGACGAGTCGGTCGTTGCGGCGGCTTCGTTCAGGCGAGCGGCGTGTCGCGGGATGCCGGCCGGACGAGGCCGAGCTCGTCGAACATCCACTGGGGGCGGGAATCGAACTCGTCACGGCGGACCTCGGTCAGCACGTCGTCGAGCGAGCAGATGCCGGCGCGGACCTTCTCCATGGCGTCCCAGTAGAGCGTCGTCATGCCGCAGGTCTCGACCGCGAGGCGCTTCAGGGTCTCGGCGGTGGCCCCCTTGGTCGCGATCACCTTCCGCATGGCGTCGTCGGGGACGCAGATCTCGTGGGTGCCGATGCGGCCCCGGAAGCCGATCGCGTTGCAACGCTGGCAGCCGCGGCCGCGATAGAGCGTGAGCGGCGTCCCGGGATCGACGCCGACCAGCCGGCGCGCGAGGTCGTCCGGCTCGTACGGCTCCTTGCACTCGCGGCAGAGCCGGCGGACCAGGCGCTGCGCGCAGACGAGCACGAGGGACGAGCTCACCATGAACGGCTCGATCCCCATCTCGACGAGCCGTACGATGGTCGACGTGGCGTCGTTGGTGTGGAGCGTCGACAGCAGGAGGTGGCCCGTGAGCGCCGCCTCGACGGCAATCTCCGCGGTCTCGAGGTCGCGGATCTCGCCGACGAGGATGACGTCGGGGTCCTGGCGGAGATAGCTCCGGAGCGCGCGCTGGAACGTGAGGCCGATCTCGCGGTTCACCTGCATCTGGTTGATGCCCGAGAGCGTGTACTCGATCGGATCTTCCGCCGTTTGGATGTTCAGATCCGGACGCTGGATCTCGTTCAGTGCCGCGTAGAGCGTCATCGACTTGCCGGAGCCGGTCGGTCCGACGTGCAGGATCATCCCGTACGGGGTCGCGAGACGCTCGTGGTAGAGCTGCAAGTGGCGCGGCGAGAACCCGAGGTCGGTGAGCGGCAGCACGGCCTTCCGCTTGTCGAGAATGCGCATCACGACCTTCTCGCCGTGGCTCATCGGCGCGGTCGCGACGCGGAGATCGATGTCGAGGCCCTTCGGCGAGAACTTCTTGAAGACGATGCGGCCGTCCTGCGGCAGACGACGCTCGACGATGTCCATGCTCGCCATGATCTTGAGGCGCGAGACGAGCGGCTGGATGAGGCGCGCCTGCGGAAAGCGGTTGACGACTTGCATGTTGCCGTCGATCCGGTAGCGGACGACGACCTCGCTCTCCCACGGCTCGAGGTGGATGTCGGAGGCGCCCATGGCGTGCGCGTTCTCGATGAGCTGATTCACGAGACGGATGATGGGGCCCGACTTCTCGCTGTCGACGGCGATGATGCGCTCGTCGACGGCGACCGCCATGACGCCGCTGTCGGCGTCGGCGACCGCCGACGTGCCGGGCGTGTGCTGCGCGGCCGTGCCGTCGAAGAGTGCCACGATGTTCTCGGGCTCGGTGACGCCGATGGTGACCGCCGCACCGGCGCCGACGCGGCGGAGGATCTGCTGCAGCTCCCAGTTGAGCGGGTCGCTCATCACGAACGACCGCGAGCCGCGCTCGTCACGGATCGCAGCGACGAGGTTGGACTTGCAGAAGGGCACCGGCAGCACCCCGAGCGCGACGGCGTCGGGCCGGAGCCGGCCCCGGTACGGCAGCTGGAGGAACGCCGCCATCTCCTCGGCGATCTTGGCGGGCGCCGTGCCGAGCTCGGACGCGATGCCATAGAGGTCGAGCGGCGTGGACGCCGTGAGACGCTGCACCTGCGCCGGACCGAGCGTCAGCGTGGCGGCCAGATGCTGCTTGAAGCGCGTCACGTTCGATGACGCGCCGGTCTTGGGCGGCGTCTTCTGGCGCTCGAGGTCGCGCCACCACGCGTTCGTCTTGACGTGCGCGGCGACCCGCTCGAGGAGCTCCGCGTCGGGAACGGGCTTCGTCAGGCACTCGACGGCGCCGAGCGCCACGGCGCGCACCGTGTCGATGCCCTCTTCGGGCGAGCCGAGCAGCACGACCGGCAGGTACGAAAGCTCCTTGCTCTGCTGCAAGGTCGCGCAGACCTGGTAGCCGTCGACCTCGGTCATCGACACGTCGAGGAGGAGCAGGTCGGGACGGACGGTCGAGATCACGCGGAGCGCGCGCTCGCCGCTTTCGGCCACCATGACGTCGTAGCCGGCGTCGCCGAGGAGCGCTTCGAGCGCTTGGAGGATCTCGAGGTCGTCGTCGACGCAGAGGACGAGCGCCGGCAGCGCGTTCGTCTGGACCGCCGGCCGTGGCGCGCTCATCATCGTTGGGCGTTCTCCGGGAAGAAGTGTTTCGAGCACCCGATCTTCGGGTACTCGGGGTCGGTGGCGTGGGTCGTGATCCAGACATACGCGCCGCCCGAGGTGCAGCTCGGCACCGTGCCGAGGTAGCCGCTGCTCGCGAGCTTCCGCATCTCCAGACAGGGCGCGCCGTTGTTGTCGAGCGCACACGCGCGCTCCGCGCCTTCCAGCGCGTGCCGGCTGTTCGCGCACTGCGCTTCGCGGCCGTGCTCGGTGTACTCCGCGTAGTTCGGCATGCCGATCGCGAGGAGCGCGCCGAAGACGCAGAGCCCGACCGTCACCTCGACCGCCGTCGATCCCCGCACCGTCATCGCGACGCCTCGGGCATCGGCGCAACGTCGGTGATGCGGAGCCGCGCGAGCCCGTGCAGCGCCGGGTTCGGGCACGCGACCACGAGCGCGTCCTTCTCGTGGCCGACCGTGTAGCGCGCGTGCGTCAGCCGCTCGATGAGGGGCAACCTCCCGAGCGTCTCCGCCGACGCGCCTTGCTGCACGAGGGCGGAGAGCTTCCAGAGCTCGTCGATGCACGCCCGCGTGTCGGCATCGCTCACCTCGACCCCGGCATACAGCGACGGTCGCCCGGCGAACGAGGCGCGGATCGACGGGAGCTGGGCCACGACGACGGCGAGGCTCACGACCGCGATCGCCCACGGCGTTCGCGAGGGACGCGGCGTGGGCGCTTCGCGCGCGCTGATCGTCGCCGCCGGCCGCATCGTCTCGCGACCGAACTCGGCGGCGAGCTCGTCGGCGAGGCGAGTGCCCTCGACGTCGTGATCGCCCGATGCCATCGCGATCAGTCGAAGAGGTGGCGTTCGCTCTCGAACAGCGACTTCACGCGCTCGGCGGCCGATTCGAGCTCCGCGTCGATGCCGACGGCGCCGACGCTCTGCCCTTCGCGGACGAGCGAGCCGTAGCCGATCTCGATGGCGATCCGGTCGGCACCGGCGACGATCGCGGCGAGGCCGCCCGCGTCGGCCGTGTGGTGGCCGAGGATGCCCTGCACGATGTCGGCCTCGAGGCCCCACTTCTCGGCGAGCGAGCTGCCGACCTCGGAGTGGGTGACCCCGAAGAGGCGCCGCTCCTCGGCGTCGTCGAAGACCCCGAGAGTCGCGAACGCCGCCGGGTTCGAGAGGTGCAGGACGAGCTTCCCGATGTCGTGTAGGAGACCCGCGATGAAGGCGTCGCCGGCGGCGGCGCCGCCCTGTGCCTTCGCGAGCTCATCGGCGGCGAGGCCGGTCGCGAGCGAGTGGGCCCAGAGGGCCTGCGCGACCGCGTCGTCGGCGCGGTAGGCCGCGCGCGCGGACGCCGCGATCAGGATCCGGCGAAGGGCGCGCAGACCGACGGTGTTGATCGCCTCCTGGAGCGTGCGCGGCGGCTGGCGCCGGAGGTACGTGACCGAGCGCGACATCGCGAGCACGCGCGCCGTGAGCGCCGGGTCGGTCGCGACCACCCGCGCGAGATCGTCGGCGCTGCTTTCGGGATCGCGCGCGAGCGTCAGCGCGCGTGCGGCGGCCGCGGGGAGCGGCGGGAGATCACAGGTGGCTGCGATCTCGTCGACGAGCGCGGAGACGTTGGGAGCGGCAGAGGCGTCGGTCATTCGTGCAACGCACAGCAACCGACGTGCCCGGCGCCCGTCCTCAGTGCTGGACGCCCAAGCTCCGAGAATCGTTCCGTTCGGGGATTTAGGTGAGCCAAACCGGAGCGTTACAGATCGAATGGGGATGTACAGAAACGAACGGAAATTTCCTCGAAATAGCGCAACCGCACGCTCGGCTCATCCTATTGCCTTGGCCAAGCAGACGCTGAGCGGCGAATCGACGTACTCCCCGAAGGGCGCGACCTCGACGAATCCGACGCGACGGTAGAGCGCGAGCGATTCGAGCTGACGAATCCCGGTCTCGAGCACGAGGCGGACGACGCCGAGCGCGCGCGCCTCGTCCTCGAGCGCTCCGAGGATGCGCGTGCCGACCCGTGCGCCGCGCGCCGGCGGCACGACGTACATGCGCTTCACCTCCGCGGTCCGCGCGTCGAGTCGGCAGACCGCGCCGCACCCGATCGCGTCACCGTCGCGATAGGCCACGACGAAGGCCCCGCGGCCCGGCGCGACCTCCTCGACGTCGAGCCGGAAGTGGGTCGCGCCCTCCTCCGGATAGCGTGCCAGGAGCTCCGCGTTCAGAGCGCCGATCAGCGCGAGTGCCGTGGGTCCATCGAGCGGCTCGCGACGGATCTCGACCACCACGCGGGTGAGCATATCCGAACGGGGCTAGGCGTACACGGCAGCGACGACCCAGAGCAGCACACCGAGCACGATCGTGACGACGATGAACGTTTGGCGCATGCCCGGTTCGTACCGGCCCGGGCTGCCCGAAGTCCTCAGCGAAGGGTAAGATTTTGGTAAGGCCGACATGCCGCGGGAGATCAAGGAAAAGGGCCACGTGCCCATCAAGGCGTGGGTCGAGGGCGTGGAGCTCGAGGAGCAGGCGCGCCAACAGCTCCTGAACGTCGCGGGGTTGCCCTTCATTCATCACCATGTGGCCGTCATGCCCGACTGCCATTGGGGCATGGGGGCGACGATCGGCTCCGTGATCCCGACGGTCGGCGCGATCATCCCCGCCGCCGTCGGCGTCGACCTCGGCTGCGGGATGATGGCGCAGGAGACGACGCTGCGTGCCGAGCAGCTCCCGGATTCGCTCGCTGCCGTCCGGCGCGCGATCGAGCGCGCGATCCCGGTCGGCGGTCCGGGCGAGCGCGGCTCGTGGAAGGAGCACGGCCGCCACGGCACGCCGGCGGCCGTCGCGACCGAGTGGAAGCGCATGGCGGGCGCCTACGCCGCGCTCGTCGAGCGCCATCCGGGCATCGACCGCGGCCTCACGGCCGAGCAGCTCGGCACGCTCGGGACCGGCAACCACTTCATCGAGGTCTGCTTGAGCACCGGCGGCAACGTGTGGATCCTACTGCACTCGGGATCGCGCGGAGTCGGCAACCGGATCGGCACCTACTTCATCGAGAAGGCGAAGGCCGACATGCGGCGGCACCAGGTACGCCTCCCCGACGCCAACCTTGCGTACCTCTCCGAGGGTTCCGCGCACTTCGACGACTACGTGCGGGCCGTCCGCTTCGCGCAGGACTTCGCGCGCACCAACCGCGCGCTGATGATGACGCGGGTGCTCGACGTGCTGCGCGAGCAGCTACCGCCGTTCGCGCTCGGCGCGCAGGCGGTGAACTGCCATCACAACTACGTCGAGCAGGAGCGGCACTTCGGCGCGACGGTGTGGGTCACGCGGAAGGGCGCCGTCCGGGCGGGCCGCGGCGAGCTCGGCATCATCCCGGGGTCGATGGGCGCCAAGAGCTTCATCGTGCGCGGCAAGGGCAACCCCGAGAGCTTCGAGTCGTGCTCGCACGGCGCCGGCCGGCGCATGAGCCGCGGCGAGGCCAAGCGGCGCATCACGCTCGCCGACCACGTCGCGGCGACGTCCGGCGTCGAGTGCCGGAAGGACGCGGCGGTGATCGACGAGAGCCCGGCTGCCTACAAGTCGATCGACGCCGTCATGGCGGCGCAGCAGGATCTCGTCGAGGTGGTGCACACGCTGAAGCAGGTCGTCTGCGTGAAGGGGTGACGCCGGCGGCCGCGCGGTGCTAGGAGCCGAGCGCATGCGCGCCGCGGCGACCGTCCGCTACGACCCGTTCTCGTACGAGATCCACGCGGACCCCTACCCGATCTATCGCCGCCTCCGTGACGAGGCTCCGGCCTACTTCGACGAAGCGCACGGCTTCCATGCGCTGTCGCGCTACGCCGACGTCCACCGCGCCCTCCACGACCACGCGACCTACTCGTCCGCGGAGGGCTTTCTCCTGGAGGACATCGACGACTTCACGTTGCCGATGCTGCTCGGCATGGACCCGCCCGATCACGGCCGGCTCCGCGCCACGATCAGCCGGGCGCTGACGCCGCGGCGCGTGGCGATGCTGGAGGCGCCGGTGCGGACGCGCTGCCGTGCGCTGATCGACGGCTTCGCGCCGCGCGGCCGCGCCGAGCTCGTCGGCGACTTCGCGGCGCTCCTCCCGATGTGGGTGATCTCGCGGCTCCTCGGCGTCCCCGACGCCGACCAGGACGAGCTCCGCCGCCTTGCCGACGTCATGGTGCACCGTGAGGACGGCACCCGCGGCGTGCCCGCCGCCGGCAAGAAGGCGGCGGCGCGGATCTACGCCTACTTCGAGGCGCTCCTCGCGGCGCGCGGCGCCGACGACGCCGAAGATCTCCTGAGCTTGCTGCTCGCCGCCGAGCGCGCCGGCGAGATCTCGCACCTCGAGATCGTCGGCTTCTGCTTCCTTCTCATCATCGCGGGGAACGAGACGACGACGAAGCTCTTGGGCAACCTCGCCGACCAACTGACCCGGCACCCCGACGCGAAAGCGCTCCTTGCAGCCGAGCCGGCTCGCATCCCGAACGCCGTCGAGGAGATGCTGCGCTACGACACGTCGACCCACATGATGGCGCGCACGCTCACGCGCGACGTCGAGCTGCACGGCTGCCGCATGGAAGCCGGCCGCAAGGTCGCCCTGCTGCTCGCGGCGGCGAACCGCGACGAGCGGCGCTGGCCCGACCCCGACGCGTTCGACGTCACCCGCGAGACCGCCGACCACGTCGCGTTCGGCTTCGGCGTCCACTTCTGCCTCGGCGCCGCCCTCGCGCGCCTCGAGGCGCGGGTCGCGCTGGAAGAGCTGCTGGCGCGTCTCCCCGACTTCGCCGTCGACGCGGCGGGGCTCGTGCGCGTGCACTCGGGGAACGTGCGGGGGTACAGCGCGGTGCCGATCACGTTCCGCGCGCGCTGACCCCGCCGCGTCCGTCCGTGACGCGGCAGCTCAACGCCGGGCCGGCAGCACGGTGAAACCCTCGCGCGCGGCGGCGTCGCGAAGATGCGCATCGGCACACACGAGCTCGTGACCGCGCGGCCGGTCCGAGACGGCGACGAGCGCCGCAGCGAGCTGCATGGCGTCGGCCGATCGGATGGCATGGGTGGCGACGAGGCGAAGCGCGCGCTCGCGCACGGGTGCCAGCGCCGCAATCTCGGTCCACGTCGTCATCAGCTCCCGCAGCGCCGTATGCGCCGCGGCCCGTCCGTCGGCGTCGAGGCTTCCGTCGCGGCTCCGACGCTCGATCGCCGACGCGATCTCGACGGCGGAAACGCTCCAGGTCGCGATCTTTTCATCGGCGAGACGGCGCGCGGCGGCAGTGTCGGCCTCGTCGACGCAGAGACAGACGAGCATGGATGCGTCCCAGTAGCGCACGCGGTCAGAACCGATCGTCGCGGTCTTCGAGCAACGCGCGCTGCACCGAAGCTTTCGGCTTCGGAAGCTTCCGGGTGAGAAAATCCTTGGGAAGCTCCGCGGACGGCGGCTGCGCGATGCCGGCCGCCACCAGGGCTCCAAGCTCCGCGTCGTCCCCCTCGATCCTCACGATCTGCGCCACCGCACGGCCACGATCGAGGATGGTGACACGCTCACCGCGGGCGACGAGCCGCAGGTAGTGGCTCAAGCGATTCTTGAGGTCCGTCACGGTGGCGGTTTTCATCTGGCTAGAATGGCCAGATGCGTACAGCCCGTCAAGCTCTACTCGTAGACTGCCCGATTCAGCGCTCGAGCTCTAGGAGGACGACGGCTCGTCTCGATCGCCGCGCCGTGCGTCGTCCGTGGTCCACACGATCGGCAGGCGCGGGTCGGGATCGTAGATGCAGTGCGCACCCGTGCGGACGGTCGCGCGCAGGTGCGCCGCGAGCGCCGGCATGTGCCGGGTGATCTTGGCAAGGGCGAGCTTGATGGCGCGCGTGGCGTTGAGGCGCGCCTGCTCGGGTGTCCGCGCAGAAGCGAGCGCGGTCGCGGCCAGGGGTCGGCCGGGCTGACGGAGCAGCAGCGCCAGCGCCCGCAGGCCGCGCGTGTCGCGTAGGTGACAGACCTCGCCGCGATACGCGACCGTCCAATACTCGCCGTCGAGTCGGAACGTATCCGCTTCCATCAGCGTGGTGAGGCGGGCCGCATGAGCGCGACCCGCCCCGACGATCTCACTGCTCGATGCAGTACAGGCGGCGCTGGGTGCCGCAGCTACTGAAGGTCTCCTGCGTCCACGACGACGTCGTCGCGGTGGTCCTACCGGTGACACCCAACGGCAACGGGTTCGAGTTCGTCCAGTTCGTGCAGTGGAGCGACCCCGTGCTGCCGTCTGCCGCGGTGCCTGTGAACACCGTGACGTCTCCGACCGGGCTTCCGAACGCGTCTCGGTCGAGCGGCGCGTCGAGGGTGCCGTCGGTGAGATCCGCCCAATCGTCTGCGATGGTGACCCCGTCGACGCGTTTGTACGGCACCGTCGCATGCGTGAGGCGATCAGCCGCGCTGGTCGTGCCGTCGGAGAGCCAGGCCTTGTACGTCCCGGGTAGGCCGGTGCCGCTCGCCTCGGCGGCACACTTGGCGTCTCCTCCGGAAACACCGTTGATGTCGCCGGTCACCAACTGCTGCTGCGTCACGAACACGAGCTTCCGCGGGGTCGTGAAACAGACGTTGTCGTCGCCGGCCACGCACACCGCCGCCGGCACTGGCGAGGCTCCCGGGAACGAAATGCAGTTGAAGGGGCTGGTCATCGTGCAAGCGTCCGCGACGGCACAGCAGCTCCCGGGCGTTCCCGGGGAGGCGACGCAGGTGTTGGTGGCATCGCAGACGAAATCTCCCTCAAACGTTGTTCCGCCGGGGGGGCACTCGGACGCCCGCGACAGCGCCGAGCACGAGCCCGCCGTCTGGCAGCACACGGGGGGAACGCAATAGGTCTGGCCGCTGTCGTCGGTGAAAAATGCCGTGAAGCTCTCGTCGAAGAAGTCGACCCAGGTGGCACCCGACGTCGGCCACCCCATGCACGCAGGCGGCGCGGCGGGGGGCACGAAGCACTTCTTGTCGATGGCGAGCGCCGTTTTGGTCTCGGCCGTCGCGACGCACGCTGCCGTCACCGAGTCGCTCGCGGGCGCCTCGCACGACCCGTCGGTCGTGCCCTTCCGCTCGTTTACGCGGCATTTCTCGTGACACTTGGTCACGGCCGCGACGTACTTCGCGTACGCTTTGCCGGTCGCATCCATGCACTTCCCCGCCACCGGCGTGTCGGGAGAGCCGCAATGCACTTGGCTCAGGACGATCCCGGTGACGGCTTCGCTGAACGTGATCGACTGAGATAAGTAGCCAGCACATGCCCCATAGCAGGACGGGCATTCGCGATCCGGGCCGATGCAGGCCTTTGCCATCGAGGCGACCGCCTTCTCGCCGGCGCTTTTTGGGGAGAACGTGAGACCGACACAGTCTTGAGTGGCGATGTCCAGGTAAGGATATCTGCACTCGACGTGGGACACCTCACCCTTCCGCGCACGCTGAATGCATTTCGCTTGGCAAGCCGTGTGGCTCTTTACGTACTTCGCCTTGGCTTTCCCGGCGGCCCGCTGACATGCGAACGCGGGATCGGTCACCTGCGCCGCGGCGGGTCCCGCCGCCAGCATGCAGGTCAGAGCGAGGAAGGCGGCGAGCACCGGAAGTGCTCGGGCGGTCGAAGCGAGAATGGTCGGGTCGGCGTCGCGCATGCAGAGTGTCCTCCTTGGGAGCATCACCTTTGCGGCGTTCCAATCGATGGAACGATCGACCGCTGGCGATGAACGAGCCGAACAGACTCAAACGATGCACCGAAACGGCGCAGGATCGCATACGCGCCGGTGCGACGTCCGACCATGCGGTCGATCGGCCGACCTGCGTCGGTACACGTCGCCGGCCCCAACCACCGCGTCTCTCGCTACCGTCTGCTCTCATCCTCTCCTGCCTGTCGCCGCGACGGCGCTACGCAGCTCGACCGTCTTCGGGAGTTTGCGTCGCCCTTGGCCATAAACTGGCCGAGCTTGGTCGGGCGGGCGACGTCCTCGTCCGAATCACCTGCGTGTGGACGGGAGCGGTACAGGGCCTAGAGCGCGTTGCTCGAAGGTCGGCGTACATCTCCGTCGGAGCGACGGTCGTCGGCGGCGAGCCGCGAACGCTACGCGGATCGGAAGGTCATCTCGCCGCGTAGCGCGGTGCACGTGCAGGGGTCGCGGTGTGCGGGTGCTGCACAATCACGGTCGGGAAGTCGTTCGCGGTCACAATGCGTCGCCAAAAGGTGTGCACCTCGGCCTCCGGGGTGGCTCCACGCCGAACGTCAGTCGAACGTGACCGTCCAATAGTCGCCGGGACACGTACTCGGATAGGCGTTGATTGAGGTGTTCGAGTTGATGCAGGTCACGGAACCCTCGGCCGATCCTGACAAACCACAATCGCGCAGCCGAAAACTGGCGCTTCCCGCATTGGCTTTGGCATAGTGAAAAGCGCCAGCGATAGTGCTATTCGACGCGCGCACGTTGCCGCCGTCGGAAGCAATCCCGTCGCCCTGGGTAATCTCAGATGAGTCTGCAACAAGTTTGGACTCCAGGACTCGTGCGTTCGCACCGAAACCCGTCCAGTCGTTCCGCAGCGCCACGGCTGGTCCCGTCCCGTTCACGTTCACAGTGACCTCGCGGAGCGTGATGTTGCCAAACACATTCCACACGCCGTAACTGTTCTGCGCGTTCGCTACCTCAACGGTCACGTTGCTGATTGTCCCGAACCCGACGAACACGATCGCTGCGCCGTACGCCGCACCACCGCCGTTGACCGCGATCTTGATGTCGCGAACGTTGCTGTCGGTGCGAACCGCGCCGCCGGTGGTGTCGGTGAGCGCTGCGTGTCCGCCCGCGGTGATGAGCGTGTGCTCGGCTGAGCGGCCCGCGAGCACGATGCCGCTGAGCGCGAGTGTCGTCGAGCCGATGTCGTACGCGCCGTCGTCGAGCTGCAGCGTCGTCGGCCGGTCGACGTCGCCGGTGATGCCGGCCGCGGCCGCGAGAAGCGCTGCGCCGTTCGCTGCCGGGAGGCCGTCGGCCGGCACGAATACCGTGCGCGGCAACGCCGGCGTCGCGCTGCCGCCGCCGGCCGCCTGCGCCTGGCACGCACCGCCGACAGGGGTAACGCCCGTGCCCGTCACCTTCAAAAAGAGCGGCGTCGCGGCCGTCGCTCCCGCGAGCGTCGTCCGCATCTCCACGGTGTTCGGCAGCTTCGCGTCGCCCTTCGGCGTCATTTGCTTCAGCTTCGAAAGCACCGTGACATTCTCGACGTTCACCGGCACCGACTGCACGAGCGTCGTACAGGTGTTGTTGGAATACAGCTCGAACGCGAACGGCGTCCCGAGCACGGCCGCCTTGAGTGGCTTTTCTTCCACGAGATAGCTGACGGGCAGATCGGCGGCAGACGAAACGGACGGCACGAACAGGACGGCGGCGAGCACGGCAAGGCGAGCGTTCATGGTCGATTCTCCTCGGGTGACGGTACGAAGCTGGACGGGGCGAAAGCAGGCGGATTCATGCCACCGGCGTGGCGGGGTTGTCGACAGAAAACGAGCCGTGCGGCGACGAGCGGTCGCGACGTCAGTCCCGCACGGTCAAAAATACAGCGCCGCGACGCCGAAGGCGCCGGACGATGGGCCGCGAAACGATCGGCGAGCTCGCGTGTCGTCGTCGCGCTGAAAACCGCGATCGGCTCCATGGCAGCGCGCTCAGTACCAACGCTCCGGGTGGCTTCGAACGATGTGGGCGCCGACCCCTGCGAACCCAAGACACCATCTCCGCGCGCACTGCGCGCGGCCGAGCGAGAGCGAGCCGGGGGATGAGCGACCGCGGCTTCGCCGCGGTCGCGAAGGGGGAGAGTTCCCCCTTCGAACTAAATGAGCGGCGGATTTACGTGCAGCACGAAGCTGCCGGACTGGCCTGCGGCGCCGTCGACGATGATGAAGTACGGCGTGCCCGCTTGCACGTTCGGAAGGATTCGCGATTGGCCCGGAGAGCAGCCGATGATCGCGCTGTCGTCGTTGCAGGTGACCTCCGCACCGGCTTGTGGACCACAGCCGGTGCGGAGATAGACGACCGTGTTGAACGTCGTGCCCGGATCGCAGGTATGGATCTCCGCCTGTCCTGAGGAAAACGGGACCCACCGAAATACCTTCTCGGGCCCGCTGCCGCCGCAGCTCGCGTCTATGCCGCTCGTGCCGGACGTCGACCCGGCGAACGTCCCACCGCCCGCCGGAATGTCGGTGCGTTCCTCGCAGGCGCACTGGCAGAAGTCCGCGCATTGCTGCTCGGCAATCTGCTCGCAGATGCCGTCCCACTCGGCGGTGCAGCAGAACGAGTCGGTGGCGCAGACGCAGCTCGCGCAGGTGAGCGCCTGGCAGCTACCGCCCGCGTGCTGCGAGCAGCACGGCTCCGGTACCGCCGTTTGCGTGGGGGTCGGCGTCGGCGTGCGCGTCGCGGTGCGGGTCGGCGTCGGGGTCCGCGTCGTCGTCGGGGTCGGTGTGACGGTGCGGGTCGCCGTCACGGTCGGCGTCGGGGTACGCGTTGGCGTCCGCGTCGCGGTGCGCGTGGGCGTACTGGTCTGAGTCGGCGTGACGGCCGGAGTCGGCGTCGCCGTGGCGGTGCGCGTCGCCGTCACCGCCGGCGTGGCGCTCTGGGTCGGCGTCGCGGTCCGGGTCGTCGTCACGGTCGGCGTCGCGGTTCCGGTGGGGCCGAGCGTCGACGGCGCCGTCGGAGTCGGGGTCGGGGTCGGGGTTGCATCCGGCGGCGGTGTGGCGGTGAGGGTTGGGGTCTCCGACGGCACGGCGTCCGGCGTCGCGCTCGGATCGGGCACGAACACGACCGGCGTGTAGGCGCTGAGCTCGCCGTCCGCGAGCGTCGCGAACCCGAGCGTGAAGGCGCAGGTGCGGACGTCCTCGAACTCGATCTCGAGGTCGACGAACGTCACGTTCGGGTCGATCTCGATCTCGAAGTGGTCGGGGTCGCCGCTTCCGCCCATGAGCGCAACGACCAGCTGCGGCGGTGTCGTGGCTTCGGCGCGCGTCCGAGCGCCCAGGTCGTAGTGGACGCGGATGGGGATCTTGGTGAGCGGCCCGAAGGGGGGCGGCAGGTCGACGGTCA
>JANNPN010000023.1:0-18552 GCA_031400185.1 Polyangiaceae bacterium | reverse complement strand
GTGCGCAAGACAGGGAGGCACCGGCGGGCAGTACGCGCCGGGTGGCCGGAACCCGGCGACCGTAGAAGCCATCCCCGACTCGCCCGCCTGCTGCCACCGCTTCCGATGCTCCCCCGCGCTAGCATCGCACCGAGGCACGACGTGCCCCCATCCCGAAAAGCGCGTCAGTGGCTGTGATGCGCCGCCTTGAGGCGATAGATCCCGTCGCGGAGCTCGCCAAAAAACTCCGCCACCTGCGGATGACGCACCGGGCGGCCGGTCTCATCGAGAAGCAGATTCTGCTCGGAGACGTACGCGATGTACGTCGTCTCCGCGTTCTCGGCGAGGAGGTGGTAATACGGTTGGTCCTTCCGCGGGCGCACGTCCTCGGGAATCGCCAGCCACCATTCCTCGGTGTTGGCAAACTCGGGATCGACGTCGAAGATGACGCCGCGGAACGGGTAGATCCGGTGGCGCACCACCTGGCCGAGGTGGAACTTTGCATCGCGGGTGACGGACGGCATGACGGCCTGAGCTTCGTCAGCGCGAGTAGTTCAGCGAGTACGGCTTCCGCCCGCGGGCCCTGATGGGGATGGTGCGTGCGGCCGGCTTGGATGCGTCGGATCCCGCGACGGAGGGCGGCGGCGGCGCGTCCGAGGCGGCAGGAGTAGGCGGCTTCGGCGCATCCTCCGCTGCGACGGGCGGGGGTGCTCCCCCGGTCGGGGGCGCTCCCCCGGTCGACGTCCCGCCGAGGGCGATCGTCACGTGGGGCGGTGACTCGAAGGCGTCGACCGAATGCGTGGTGTCGCTCGCGAGGTCGAGGACGATCCGCGCGGTTTGTGCGTTGAACTGTCCCGGCCGGACCTGACGGAGGAGGTCGTTCGCCACGTCGATCGGCGTCGTGGCCGCGGGCGCGAGCGTCGTGTTCGCGAAGTCGAGCACGAGGCGCCGCGCGATCTTCCGGGCCGCATCGCCGGCGAGCACGCGGACGTCGAACGGGAGCGGCCGCGACAGCATGATGATGACCTTGGTCGACGACGCGTCGGCTTTGATCTCGATGCGCTCGATGCGACCTGCCGGCTCGTCGGCCGCGTGCGCACGGGTACCGGCCGCGAGCAGCGCCAGTATTCCGAGCACGGCGAATGCACCCGCGCACCTCCGACGGTGGTTCATTCTCTTCGCCCCGCCCATGTCCACCTCCGCCCTGCACCGCCCGTCCCGCGGCAGCAATCGCGAACGACGGTGAGCCGATTCTTCGTGCGGCGCGGATCGTACGCGAATGCGGAATGGAAGTCAGCTCCGACGCAGCCGAGCCGCCATGCGCGCAGGAATCGCGGCGCACATTGGCGCCGCGCCGGATGGCGACTCCGATGGTCGCAGGTCCCCTGGCGTCGATCCCGTGGCGCGAACCCCTGATCGCGAAGCAGCTGAGACCCCACGGCAGTGGCTCGCGGGTCCCGTTTCGCTGTAGGGTAGGCGCCCATTGGTCGGCCCCCGTTGACAGCCCGTACGAGTCCATCACCGCGGCGTGCCATCATGGACATTCGCCGCCACGAGCTCCCGCTCGCGCTGCTCATGGCGGCGTATTTCTTCCTGGTGATCACCGTCTTCTGGATCTTGAAGCCGATCAAGAAGGGGCTGTTCATCGAGCACTACGACGAAAGCGGCTTCACGCTGCTCTCGTGGACGATGAACGCGTCGCAAGCCGAGTTGCTGGCGAAGGTCCTGAACATGGTCGTCGCCGCGCTCGCGGTCGTCGTGTTCACGTGGCTCGCTCGGCGATACCAGCGCCAGCAGCTCTGCTACGTGTTCTGCGCGTTCTTCCTCGTCGGCTGTCTCGCGTACGCGCCGTTCATCGCACGACCGGGTGGCGTGACCGTCTGGTCGTTCTACCTGTTCGGCGATCTCTTCAGCACGTTGATGGTCGCGACGTTCTTCGCCTTTCTCAACGACAGCGTCACGCCCGACGCGGCCCGCCGGCTGTACGGCCTGATCGTCTTCGGGGGCGTGAGTGGCGGCGTCTTCGGCGCCACCATGGTGCGCGCCTTCCTCGCCGCCCTCGGCACCGTCGAGTGGCTCTGGGTGTGCGTCGCCATCCTCCTCGTCACGATGGGTGTAGCCTGGGGAGCGGCCCGCCATCTGGAAGGCCCGGCGGCGCCGCCGTCCAAGCCCGTGAGCGGCGGCGGTAGCGTGGCGCTCGAAGGGGCGCGTCTCGTGTTCGGGTCGCCCTACCTATTGGCCATCGCCGGGATGGTCGCGTTCTACGAGATCGTCTCGACGGTCATGGACTTTCAGTTCACCGCGACCGTCTCCCACTACCTGGAAGGACCCGCGATCAGGGCGCATTTCGCGACGGTGTACGCCATCACCAACGCGTTGGCGCTGTTCGTCCAACTGGTCTTGACCAGCCTCATCATGACCCGCTGGGGCGTCGGCACGGCCTTGCTGGTCCTGCCGCTGATGGCGATGGGTGGCTCGCTCGGCTTTACCGCTCTCCCGGTGCTCTGGATGGGGAGTGCGCTCAGCACCATCGACAACGCCTTCAGCTACTCGATCAATCAGTCGGCGCGCGAGGCCTTGTACACGCCGACGACGACGGACGAGAAGTACAAAGCCAAGGCGTTCATCGACATGTTCGTCCAGCGTTTCGCGAAGACGGTCGCGGTCGGCGTGAGCTTGGTGATCACGACGTTCTTCGGCGACTTCTCCACCATCCGGTGGCTGTCGCTGTTCACCGTGGCCGTGATCGCAGTGTGGGTGGTCGCCGCGCGCTATGCAGGACGGCATTTCGAGCGGATCGCGACGCATCGTGAAGCGGGGGAAGAGGCCGGCAAGAGGCTGGCGCCGACGCCGATGGCGTAGAACGAGGCGCACGGGCACACTCTGTGACGATGTGGTGGCTGCGCGGTTGGCTCGTCCTGTTGTTGATGGCGCCGGTGAGCGTCGGCGCCGACTGTGACGGCGCCGACGAGGTGCGCTTCTTGATCTCGCCGCGCGCCCCGATCGCCGGCGACTCCGTGCGCGTGCTCGCGGCGAGCGACGTCGGCGGGATCGGGGACCTCATCGTGTCGGCGGGGTCGGGAGATCCGGTGGCCGCGAGCCCGCTCGCACGCCTCGGAGGACCGCCCTGGAGCACGGCGGTCAGGATCGGCGGCCTCGCGCCGGGGAGCTACGAGATCGAGGCGATGCGCGACGGCACCCGCGTCGGCTGCGCGCGCTTCGCGGTAACGGCCGAGCGTACCCGCGGCGTACGCGCTCCCCGGCGGACCGGATGGGATCGCGGGAGCGAAGCGCTGTACGCCGCGTGGATCGAGCACCTCTTCGCTGCGCCGCCCGACGTCGCCCTCGCGTTCGACTCGTTGCAGGAAGTCCTGACCGACCCGGAGCGGAACCTCCTCCACGACCACTTCGGGCTCGGCGAGGACGACGGCCGGGCCGCGCTCGGCGCGCCGCCCGATTGCGCCGATCTTCCCTACGCGTTGCGCGGCTACTTCGCGTGGAAGACCGACCTGCCCTTCGGCTATCGCCAATGCAGCCGCGGCGCCCCGACGCGCCCGCCGAGCTGTGGCGCCACGAAGCTCGTGACCCGGGGCGAGGGCGGCGATCTTCGCGAATGGTTCGCGCCGGTCGCGCGCCGGATGATGGACACCGTCCACTCGGGCAACGCCCGCACGGCGCTTGCTGACGACGCGACCGATTTCTATCCGGTCGCGTTGACGCGCCCGTCGCTCCGACCGGGCACCGTCTACGCCGACCCCTACGGCCACACGCTCATGATCGTGCACTGGGTGCCGCAGACGGCGACGCGCGGCGGCATGCTCCTCGCCGTCGACGCCCAACCGGACAACTCGGTCGCGCGGAAGCGCTTCTGGGAGGGCACGTTCCTCTTCGCGGACGACGTGGCCGGCGCCGGCCCGGGCTTCAAGGCGTTCCGGCCGCTCGTCGCGGCCGGAGAGGACGAGGGCGGCCCGGTGGCGCCGCTCGACCGCGAGGCGCTCGGCGACGACCCGCGTTTCGCACCGTATTCCCTCGAGCAGGCGCTGGTGGCGCCCGACGACTTCTATGCGCGCGTCGGCCGCCTCATCAATCCCGACGGCCTGCGTCCGTTGCAGGCCTACGGCGAAACGCTCGACGCGCTCGTCGAGCAGCTCGCGAGCCGCGTCGACTCCGTGCAACGCGGCGAAGACTACGTCCGCGCCCATCCGCCGGAGGCGATCTCCATGCCGGAGGGCGCGGCGATCTTCGCGACCGTCGGTCCGTGGGAAGACTACGCCACCCCGTCACGCGACTTCCGCCTGCTGATCGCGATGAAGGTCCTCCTCGACCTTCCCGAGCACTTCGGGCGCCATCCCGAGCTGTACCTGCTCGACGGCCGGCCGGCCGCCGAGGCGCGCATGCTCGTCGAGATGCGCCACGCCGAGGCGGTCGACGCGCGCGTCATCACCTACGTGCGGAGCGACGGGAGTCCCTGGCGCCTCACGGTCGGCGACCTGCTGGCGCGCAGAGCGGCGCTCGAAATGGCCTACCATCCGACCGACTGCGTCGAGATCCGCTGGGGCGCCACGCCCGGGACGGAGGAATACGCCACCTGTCGGCGACACGCTCCCGCGGACCAGCGCGCCCGCATGGAACGCTACCGCGAATGGTTCCGCGAGGGCCGCCGTCCGGAGCGCTGACCGGCCGCTGCCACGCGTCGACGACGCCGGCAGATGCTGTGCGATCTTCGAGGTCAAGCAACGCGCCCAAACCGCCGATATCGTCTCTACGATGGCGTTCTTTGCCAAGGATCGCGACCGGGGACAGCGGCCAGACGTGTCGCCGCCACGCCCGTACACCGTCGATCCAGCGCCACGGGAGGTCGAGATGGTCGATCGCGATCAGGCCACGATGCGTGGGACCG
This sequence comes from Polyangiaceae bacterium, assembly GCA_031400185.1. Lineage (GTDB taxonomy): Bacteria > Desulfobacterota > Binatia > UTPRO1 > UTPRO1 > UTPRO1. The sequence continues at coordinate 13,673 of JANNPN010000023.1, read as the reverse complement.
ACGGGAGCGCGCTGACGGCGTTCCTCGGGAAGGGCACCCGGATCACGGGGACCTTGGTGTTCGAGGGACCGAGCCGCATCGAGGGCCACGTGGAAGGTGAAGTGTCGGCCGCGGATACGTTGACCGTCGGCGAGAGCGCCGTCGTGAATGCGCGCATCAACGGCTCCTTGGTCGTGATCCGCGGGACGGTCACCGGTGACGTCGTCGCGAACACGCGCCTCGAGATCCATGCGCCGGGCAAAATCATCGGTGACGTCACCACCCCGAGCCTCGTCATCAACGAGGGCGCGATCCTCGAAGGTCGTTGCTCGATGCGCTCCCGCGCGACCACCGAGGAGACCAGAGACGTCTCGGCGCCGGCGAACGCGCCGCATCTGCAAGCGGGCTGACGGCGACCGTCGGGAAACGCGCGCGGGGGAGGTGTCGAGCGCGGAGGGCTACGGAGCCGTCGCGCGAGATCGGACTCGCAGCACTCCCTGCCCTCCTCGCGCGTTCGTCCACGCGGGCGGCGCGAATCGACCGAGACACTTCCGCGTGGCGCGCCGCCGCTTGAACGCCCGCCGCGAATCATCATAACTACCCGATGGCTTCCGCGCTCCCGCCCGCCGCACAACTGATCCAGATGGCCGCCGCCTCTTGGGTCGCTCCGGTGCTGTACGCGGCGGCCAAGCTCGGGATCGCCGACCACATTGCCGAACGACCGCGGTCAGCGGCCGAGCTCGCCGTTGCGACGAGGACCGACGCACCGACGCTGCATCGTCTCCTCCGGACGCTCGCCGGCCTCGGCATCCTGACCGAGCGCGGCGACGCGATCTTCGCGCTCACGTCTGTCGGCGAGTCGCTCCGCACCGGCGCGCCCGGGTCGGCACGGGCGACGGTGCTGGCGTTTTGCTCGCCGCCGCTCTGGCGCAGCTGGGAAGAGATCGTTTACTCGCTCGAGACGGGAAAGACGGGCTTCGAGAAGGTCAACGGTATGCCGCTCTTCGACTATCTCGCGCAGCATCCCGTGGAGGCCTCCTACTTCAGTGAAGCCATGGTCGGATTCCACGGCGCCGAGCCGCCGACGGTTGCGCGGGCGTACGACTTCTCGAGTCTCGGGACCGTCATCGACGTCGGCGGTGCGACCGGCAACATGCTGGCCGCGATTCTGTCCCATCACCCCGAGCCGGAGGGCGTGCTGTTCGATCGTCCGCACGTCGTGCGCGACGCGCCGGCCTTGCTCGCGACCCGCGGTGTGGCCGGCCGCGTGCGCATCGAGCCCGGCGACTTCTTCGAGCGCGTACCCGACGGCGGCGATGCGTATCTCCTGTCGCACATCATCCACGACTGGGACGAAGCGCAGTGCCTCACCATCCTCGGGCACTGCCGTCGCGCCATGAAGCCCCGCGCGCGGCTGCTGATCGTCGAGACCGTCCTGCCGCCCGGGGATACGCCCCACCAAGGGAAGATCCAGGACATGGTCATGTTGGTGATCCCGGGCGGTCGTGAACGCACCGAGGCGGAGTACGCCGCGCTACTCGCCCAGGCCGGCTTCCGTTTGAATCGCGTCGTGCCGACCGAGTCCGTCGTGAGCATCGTGGAGGCCCTGCCCGCGTAGCCGCGCCGGCAGCACCCCTCGAACCGAACTAACTCGGATCGTCGAGGTACGGGAACGCCGTCAGCGACGGCGTGCTGTCGGCGTCGACGGGGACGCCGTCGGTGACTCCGCTCAGCGCGCCCGCGGCCAGCAGGGAATATGTCGTGTCGATCGAGTCCTCGAGCGGTGTGCGTCCGCCGCAGTCGGTGTTGCTGATGCCGACCGCGTTCGCCTCGACCGCGAGGTATTGCGCGCAGGTGCCCGACGCCGTGTTCAGGTAGAGCTGATCGTCGGCGAGGATGCCCGCGAGCGTGTCGTAGCGCCCCGCGACCGGCGACGACCCCGCCAGCAGCTGATTGCCGCAGTTCCGGTCGAGCCCGTCGAGGATCGCGAGATTCCCGGCCATCTCTTCCGAGAACAGCGTCACCCACCGCGAAGGGTCGGCGGCGGCATTGTAGTCGTCCACGATCTCGTCGTGGCTCGCCTTCTCGCTCTCGACGCTCTCCCGGAAGAACGGGTTGGTGACGGCGGTGTTGACGCCCGCGCGCCCCATGCGCTCGATCTGCACGCCGCGCGCCGGCGGAATCTCCGCCGACGGCGCCGGGCAGTCGCTCTGGCTCGGCAGTCCCGCGGACGCGCGCAGGATGTTCACGCCGTCGGTGACCGTGATGCTGCCGTTGCCGTCGACGTCGCAGGCCGCGATCGTGCATTGGGTCGACAAGCTCACGGCCGAGCGGAGCGCGTGGACGCCGTCCGTGACGCCGGGCGCCCCGCTCTGATCCGGATCGCCGCAGATGCCGAGCTGGGTCGTGCTGCTCTCGACCGCCAGGATCGGTCCGCCCGGCGTCAGCAACGACTTGTCGACCTCGAGCACGATCGCGATCACGTTGAAGCCGGCGAAGCTGTCCGGCGCCGGGCCGCCGCCGGGGGCGCTCTGCAGCTGCGTCACGAGCGCCGTCGCGGTCGCCTCGTCGAGTGCCGGGCAGCCTGCGGGATCGAAGGTGAGACCGCCCGCCGCCCCCGTCACGATCCGCGCCGTTTCGCGAAAGCCGGCCAGGTTGAAGAAGAACGGGTCCTGGCGGAGACCGGTGAAGACCCGGAGCTTCCCGTCCGAGCTCGTGATGCCTTGGGCACCGCTCGCGTCGCCGCTCACGTAGGCGTCGTCGCCGACCCAGCACTGCACCTGCTGGTCGGCGTCGAAGGTGCAGAGGACGTCGATCTGGCCCGCGGCGGCGCCGCCGAAGCTCGCGCTGCTCCGAGTGCGTGTCGCGTAGACGACGGCGTCGGAGAACTTCGAGTCGGTCGTCGCGTTCCGGGTGAGATCGATCGCGATGATCACCCGCGAGGCATCGGCCGTCATCCACGTGAAGACGTCGGTGATGTCGGCCGCCGGGTCCGCCGACGCTCTGGGGCTGTCGATGTGGTCCGCCGCGCGGACGGTCCGATGCACGAACATGCTCGCCAGAACCAGCACCACGATCAAACCTCGGTTTCGCATAGTTCCTCCTCGTGTGTGACTCACCGATCCCACGGCCGCCCGACCAGACCCGTTGCCCTACTGCATTCGCCCGCGCGGACGCGCTGCGCCCTCGCCTGCGGACGGCGCTAACACGGCGGACTTTGGTGAGCAAACCCGCCGCAGCCGAGGACGCGGCCGCTCGTCAGACGAGCAGGTTCCGCAGCAACCGAACGCCCTCGACCATCGCGATGCGGGAGAGCGGGCTCACGCTCACCGCGTTGCAGAACCCGTGGATGAGGCCGGCGTGCCGGCGGAGTGCGACCCGGACCCCGGCCTGCTCGAGACGCCGCGCGTACGCTTCGCCTTCGTCGCGCAGCACGTCGAACCCGCACGTGAGTACGACCGCCGGCGGGAGTCCGCGCAGGTCGGGCGCGAGCAGCGGCGACGCGCGCGGGTCGAGCGCCGTCGCGTCGTCCGGCAAGTAGTGCGCCCGGAACCAATCCATGTCGCGCTCGGTAAGGAGGAACCCTTCGGCGAAGAGTCGGTACGACGGGTGCTTCGTCGAGAGGTCCGTGACCGGATAGGCGAGGAGCTGCGCCGCCGGGCACGGACCGCCGTCCCGACCCGCGAGCTGCGCGACGACGGCGGCGAGGTTGCCGCCCGCGCTGTCGCCCGCGACGGCGACCCGGGCGGGGTCGAACCCGAGCTCGGCCGCATGCGCCGCGGCCCAGCGAAACGCGGCGAGCGCGTCGTCGACGGCGGCCGGAAACCGGTGCTCGGGAGCCAAGCGATAGTCGATCGCCAGCACCCCGGCGTCGGCCTCGCGCGCGAGATGGCGGCACGCCGTGTCGTGCGTGTCGAGGTCGCCGATCACCCAGCCGCCGCCGTGGTAGTGGACGACGAGTGGGCGACGCTCGCCGTCGTCGAACGGCACGTACAGTCGCGCGGCGACCGGCCCGGCCGGTCCGGGGAAGACGCGGTCCTCGACGCGCGCGACCGGTGGAGGCGACCCCGCGAATACGCGTCCGCTCCGCCGCATCTCCGCGCGGGCGTGCGCGGGCGTCATCGTAGCGAGGCCGCGATGGCCGGCCAGGGCGACGAGCCGCAGCACGAGCTGATTCTCCGCGGCGAGCTCCTGCCCGTCGATCCGGACCGGCCGGCCGCCGGCGAGGAAGCGTTGCAGCGGAGGCGGGAGCGCCGAAAGGAAGCCAACCATCCGTCCCTGAAGGCGATCCAACGTCGACACGCGAGCCACGTATCCGACTCCGCCCCTCGCGCGCCACCGCCGCGCGCGGTCGACTTCCGGGCGAACCAGGCGCTCACGGCCACCATCAACGGGGTGCCGTTCGAGTCGCGACCGTCCAACCTGACGGCGAGCTACAACGCTCTGGCCGGGATCTACACCATCAACGCGCAATCGATCGTGCCCGGCGACAATCGTACGCTCATCATCACGCTCGCCTTGGACCCGGAGTCGGGAGCGACGGGCATCTTCAACACGCTGCCGCGGCTCACCATGACCTACGTCGCCGCGACCGGCGGCAGTCCCTTCGTGCTCAACGCCGACCCGATCTCGTTCCTCACCTCGGGCGCCGTCGACGTCACCGGCAACCAGAACGGCCAGGTTTCGGGCGAGTTCGAGGCCGATCTGATCGAGACCAACGGCGGCAGCGGCGCCGTCCAGATCCGCGCCGGCATCTTCTCGGTGCGCGAGTCGTTCTAGTCGACGCATAGTCTCCGGCCACGCACGGCGATGTGAAGCATCGCTGGCGCTTCGGGACGATTCTCCTTGTCGACAGCCGACGAGTGGTTCTATGGTCGGCGCGGCACATCGTCTCGCCGCCCCCGGAGGATCGCATGCCCCCCCACGCCCCCCTTGCGATCATGATGGTCGCATCCGCGATGGCCACCCTCCTCGCGGTGTCGGCCTCCGCGCAATACGTCGAGGTTCCGCCGTTCACCGTGGCCGTGTCCCCCGGGGATTTTCGGGCGGACACCTCGGATGTCACGGCCGCCGACGACGGCGGGTTCGTCGCGGTGTGGCAGGAGTATCTCTCGACCGACCACACGGCCCCACGGCCGCAGGCCATCGTCAATCGGCGCGTCACGCCGTCCGGGTCGACCGGCCTGCTCGTCCGGCGCGAACGCAGCACCAACACGACGCGCGATCCGACGATCGCGCGGCTCGGACGCGGGTACCTGGAGGCGTGGATCGAGCACCAGGACGGCACGCGGCTCGTCGGCGCCCGGCTGGACGAGGACGGTGCCCGGCTCGACGAGTTCGAGATCACCGACGCCGACGGCGTCGAGTGGCTCGGTCGGGAGGTGGCGATCGCCGCGATCGACCTCGGCGCAGTCGTGCTCTGGTACGAGAGCTTGCGAACTCCCACGGGGGTGATCGAACACGTCGTCGCGCGCATCTTCGACACGCAAGGACGGCCGCGGGGTCCGTCGGTCGAGGTCGGCAGCGGAGTCCTCCAGCCGTATCTCGACGTCGTCGCGCTGCCGGACGGCGGGTTCGTCGTCGGCTGGGGAGGTGCGACCCAAGGCAACCCGGCCGCATTCGGCCGCGCCTACTATGCCGACGGCCAGCCGCGCGGAGAGCAATTCGTGTTCAGCACCGAGACGCAGTTCCGGCGCCTCGAGGTGAGCGCCGACGGCGCGACGCTCGCGATGGCCGGCATACGGCCGGTCGCCCTCACCGAACCGCGGCGGATCTGGGTGGGCCGGTACACCGTCGACGGGACACCGCTCGCGGCCGAGTTCCTCGCGCATCCCGCGGACGAAGCCGGGGCGCTCAGTCCCGACATCGCGTTCGATCTCGCGGGCAACCTGTACGTGACGTGGATCGACGGCGTCGCGGGCGTGTACGCCCGCGGATTCGACCCGACCGACACACCCTTCGGACCCCCGGTCACCGTCTCGACGGAGCCGCCCACGAGCCTGCGGACGGCGCGCCTCGCGAGCGGCAGCTTCGTCAACGTCTGGAACAGGTCCGCCGAAGCCACGGTCCGAGCGATGGTCGTGTCGCTCTGCACGCCGGGCACCTCGCTCTGCGGCGACGGCGTGGTCGCCTCGCGCTGCGAGCTCTGCGACGAGGGCGCCGCCAACAGCGACGTCGCGCCGGACGCGTGTCGGACCGATTGCCGCCCCGCGCGCTGCGGCGACGGCGTCATCGACGGCGGCGAGGGGTGCGACGACGGCAACCGCGACGACTGCGACGGGTGCAGCCCGACGTGCGGCGTCGAGACGGGGTTGGGCTGCGGTGACGGCGTGCCGTATCCGGCGTGCGGGGAGCAATGCGACGACGCCAATGCCACGACCGGCGACGGCTGCTCACCGACGTGCACGCACGAGCGCATCCGCGGGGGCGGCGCGAGTGTGACCGATTGCCTCACCGAATGGTCGGTCGCGAACCCGGCGAACACGCCGCTCCTCGAGAAGGGCGGGTTCCGTCGGACGCAGATCTGCACCGAGGGTGATCCGCGTTGCGATTTCGACGGCGCCGCGGATCGGTGCACGTTCCGCGTGCGGGGGTGCGCGAACAACACCGACGTCGCCGGGTGCGTGCCGGGCACACGGCTGTCGTCGTGGACGCTCCGCCAACCGAGCGCGAGCCAGGCGAGCAAGCAGCCGCTCGTCGCCGCCGCGCGTGCGGCCCTCGCCGCCGCCATCCCGTCGTCGATCGTCGGTCCCTCCGAGCGCGACGTCTGCAGCGCGCCCGCCGAGGTCCCGGTCGGACTGCGCGGTGCAGCGGGCAACTATCGCACCGGTAAGCTCGGCGTGAAGACGACCGTGACCCAGTATGACGGATCCCGCGACACCGACACGCTGAAGCTCATCTGCCTCCCGTAGCTCACAAGGGGGATCTCTCGCCCTTCGGTGAGTGCGGCACAGCCGCACTCACCGTGGACCCCCGGCTCGCTCGCGCTCGGCCGCGCACACCGCGCGCGGAGGTCGATGATCAGCATCCTAGTCGCCAGGAGCTTCCGACGGCGCGGGCTCGCCGCGCTCCAGAGTGGCGCAGCTTTTCGACGTCGAAGAAACGGAATGTCGTTGTCGTGGTGAGACCGCCCCGGTAAGCGTGGGCACCTTCGCCTGCGGACCCGACCGAAAGGGAGATCCATGACTCGCACCCATCGCTTCCTCGTCCTCGCCGTCGCTTGTTTGCTGGCCTCGGCGGCCGCCGCGCACGCCGCGACCCCCGACCAGAAGTGCCGCGCGGGCATCGTTCAGGCCAAGGAAAAGTACGAGGCCTGCGTCGACAAGTTTCTCACCAAGTTCTACTCGGGGTCCGGTGCCGGCCCGAACTACGACGAGAACAAGCTCGCGAAGTGCCGGATCAAGTACGATGCGGCCTGGCTGAAGCTGCAGACTCTCGTCGGGACGCAGTGCGACACACTGGGGCGTTTCAACGTGAACGGCGACGGCACCGTCACCGACCATCTGACCGGCCTCATCTGGGAGGTGCAGGACGACCTCGGCGGTCTCCACGACAAGGACAACACCTTTACGTGGAGCACGGCGGCCGACGGCGACGACAGCGACGAGGACGGCACCGTCTTCACGACCCAGCTCGCCACGTTGAACGGCGGCTGCTTCGCGGGCGCGTGCGGCTGGCGCCTGCCGACGTTCGCCGAGCTGCAGACCATCCTGCTGCCGGAGCTCGTGCCGTGCAGCGTCAATCCGTGCATCGACCCGGCGTTCGGCGCCGCGTTCGGCAACTACTGGTCGAGCACGACCTTCATCACCAACGACGGGGACGCCTGGCTGGTGAACTTCAGCGCCGTCGTCACGGGGCACGCGTCGAAAGACGCGAACATGATGCGGGTGCGCGCGGTGCGCGGCGGGTACTGACGCGGTCGCGCTGCGAACGCCGCGCCGCTGCGGGTCGAGTCGCGGCGTTCGCGGCCGGGGCGATCAGCGCCCCGATGGTCGGAAGGAATCTTGACCGGCCTAGTTGACGTTGTCCCGGACGCATCCGGGCGTTCCCGTGCGATGTGCGATGCGATGCTGTGCGGCGCGAGCGCTGCGGCCGGCAGCCGCGGCCAGCGCGACTAGCGACGGTGATGCCGGATAACGTCTCGAATCGGAGCACTATTTCAGTCGGTTGCAACACGTCGCGCGTTGACTGATGCATCCTCGATCAGTTCGAGTTTCTGCAGCGACGATGGAGCAACTCGCCCATCCAGCCCAACCTCGGCGGCCACGACCCGATCATCGGGCAGACGAACTCGACCGGAACGCGTGAGCGCTTCATCGACTTCCCGACGCCCGCGGGGATCATGCGATTCAAGCTCAAGAACGAATGGGTCGTCCCAACGGGCGGGGGCTACTACTTCGCCCCGCCGATCGCCGCGATCGGCGGCGTGCTCGGCGCCTGATCCGCGCACGCAGTCTGCATGCGGCGGACGTTGGGCTAGTCTCCCGTCGCGTCGATTTTCCGCGCCGATCAGTCGACGCAGCCGTCGATCGTGTTCAGCGGGCTGCAGTTGTTCGAAACGTTGTCCGTGATCTCGGTCCGATCGAGCGTGACCTGATCGTTGCCGGTGGCGATGGCGCCGCCGTCGCTGCCGGTGTTGCCCGTGATGGTAGAGCGTCTCACGTCCGTCGTGCCCAGATTCGAGAGCGCGCCGCCGAGCCCTCCGGAGCGGTTCTGGAGGAAGCTGGTTTTCAGGACGGTGGTCACGCCGTCCGGCTGGGTGTTGATGCCGCCGCCGTTGATCGGAGCATAGTTGCTCACGATCCGCGACTTCGTGAGCGTGAGCGTCCCGCCATTGAGGACGGCGCCGCCGCCGACCCCGGTCGTCGTGTTCAAGACGAAGGTGCTCTTGGCGATGGTGGCGGTGCCGCCGGAGGAGACCGAGACGCCGCCGCCGTTGCCGGCGCTGTTGTCGGCGACGGTCACGCCCGTCATCTTCAGTGTGCCGAGGACCAACACCGCTCCACCGAGGGCCGTCGTGTCGCCGTTGCTCAGCGCCAGCCGGTTCAGCGTGAGCGTCCCGCCTTCGGCCACCTGGAAGAGCCGGAAGGCGGGCGCTCCCGGGTCGCGCGCCACGATCGTGCTCTTGCCGCTCTTCTTGCTGACGAAGCCGGTGATCGAGATGTTCCCGGTGATGACCGGGTACGCCTCGCTGGGGGTCGCAGGTGTGAAGGTCGCGTAGAGACAGTTCCGCGCGAGCTTGATCTTTGCGGTGCCGGAGACGTTACCGGCGTCGATAGCCGCCTGCAGCGCCGCCGGATCACACCCGACTCTGACCACCTTCGCGTGCGCGGGCATCGCCGCGCATGCGATCACCGCGCCGACGACCACACCCGTACTTCCAATGCCGAATCTCATGCCAATCACTCCCTCTCGGCGCTCGGCCGACGAATAGTACGGGCCGGAGCTTCGAGGGTCCGGGTGTCCGCTTGCGCAATCAAGCTCCCGCGGTGCACGGCACGTGCCATCTGGCAGATCGCCGGCCGGGCTGGCGTTTCCCTGCCGCCGGACGAAACGCGCGATGACAAGAATGGCCGATCGTCACGAGGACGACTCGACTAACGATCGGGCCGACGATCGAGCACGCGATCATTCGTGTGGTGGTCTCGCTCCGTCGCCCAGCAGGGCACGTATCCGAGCAACGCCCTGCAGCAGCCGTCGTGACCTTCTGATCGATCGACCGACTGATCGACGTCAGGGCAGCGTCACGCCCCCGAGACCGAGCAGCTCCCCGAGCCGCGGGTTCGTCACCTCGAGCAGGTGATCGGCCTGGCACGTGAGCTGCGCTTCGAGGCACGCGGTGACGTCGGCGACGGTCGCGAGGCTCGCGGTCCCGAGCTTCGCGCAGCGCTCGCCGAGTGCCGATGCGCCGAGCCCGTCGGCCGTCAGCAGATCCGCTGCGACGAGCGGGCTCGCGCCGCAGCTCTTCGCGACGGTCGTCGCGAAGGCCGCTTCGAGCTTCGCGATTCCCGCGAGCGCCTTGGTGCACGCACCGCCGGCTTTGCCGACGCACGACTGATCGCCGGGCTTCGTCTGGAGGCAGGTGAAGACGGCAGCGCCGCAGGCCTGGCCGGCCTTGGTGCGGCCCGCGAGCAGCTTGGTCGCTGCTTTCTGGATCGTGGCGTCGCACTTCCGGAGCGCCTTGCGTTTTTCGATGGCGAGCGCCGCGCCGCCGCCGTTGGCGCCGCCCTGCAGGCAGCGGAAGTCGCCAACGGGATCGAACCCACCGAGCATGAGCAGCTCGCGGGCCCGCGGCACCGCCGCGCTCAGGATACGTTCGGCGGCGCACTGATGTTCCGTCCGGATGCACTCGGCGACGTCCGCGACGGTGCCGACGCCGGCGACACCGAGGCCGGCGCACACGCTCGCCTCCGCGTCGAAGCCGAGGCCGGCCGCCGCGCGGAGATTCGCCGCCGTGACCGTAGGCTCGCTGCAGGCCTTGACGATCCCCGCGATCAGCTTGGCCTCGGCGCCCGAGAGCGCCGTCCGGGCTTTCGTGCATTTCGCCTGCGCCTTCGTGAGGCACGCGTCGTCGCCGGGCTTCAGCTGCACGCAGTCGGCGACCGCCTTCTGGCAGGCACCGAGCTGCTTCAGCCGCGTGCTCGCGAGCTTGGTCCCGACCTTCCGGATCGCCTTTGCGCACTTGTCGACGCCCTTGCCGGCCGCGGCGTCGCCGACACCGGCGCCGGCGCCGTTCGGGGCCGCCGTGCAATCGGGATCGGCGCGGTCGAGGAGCTGATCGCCGTCGTCGTCGAAGCAGTTCTCGCAGTCCTCGGGCTCGCCGATCGTGTTGCAGAAGGTCGGGGTGTCGATCGGCGCTTCGAAGTCGAAGACGATCCGCGCGTCGTTGCAGACGGTCGTGCCGAGGCCGAAGCCCGGCTTCAGGCTGACGGTGAAGAGCACCGCGCCCTCGCCCTCCGGCGGGATCTTGTTCGGCGGCAGGAAGCCGAATTCCGGATCCTCGGGGAACTCGTGCGTCGCGGGGTCGAGCGTGGTGAACTTCCAGGTCACGATTCCGGTCGCGCCGTCGAGGGCGGCATCGATGCCGACCAGGATGTTCACGCCCGGACGGAGATCGACCTCGGTCGAGAAGCTCTGGAGCCCGGGCGGCACCGGCACGATCCGGTCACCGAACGAGATCGGGCCGAGGCTGAACGTCGCGAGGTCGTACTTCGTCACGTCGAGCTGGTCGGTGACCGTCACCTCGTACGCTTCCCCGGTGGCGGTCGCGATGTTCTCGAAGTTGATCGTGTACGGGAGGGGCGTCAGGCCGTCGATGAATCCGCCCGGCCCCCCCGGGCCGACCTTGTCGTTCGGATCGAGCGGTCCGGTGAGGGGCCGCGTGTCGTCCTCCCGCTCCGGTGGGCAGGGAATGAAATACCACTCGTGGCCGATCTTATTGAGCTGGCCGCACTTGGGGCGCTTGATTTCCTTGATGCACAAAACCCCCGGGATGGGACAGCAGAATTGCGGGAACGGGCACGGGATCGGGGCCTGGTCGTCGCGCTCGCAGAAGGCGTCGCCCGGGGGGCAATCGGGATTGACGACGCGGGCTTCGGCGGACCGGCCGACCAAATCGTCCACGAAGTCGTCGACGAATGTCGCCAACCAGCGGCGCGCGGGCTCGAAGGCGAGCGCCGGGGCGCTCGCGACCGCGATGAAGTAGGCGGTGTCGACGATAAGCTGGCTCTGACTGAAGACCGGCGGGTACCCGGTCAGGTCGGCGTTCGCTTGCCCGCTCGCGACGACGCCCGCGAGCTGCGTCCGGACATAGGCCGCGATCGCCGCGTCGGACGGCACTCCCGGCGTCGCCTGCGATTCCGCCGCGAACTCTTTCGCGCGCGCGACATAGCCGGCCACGACCTCCTCCGCGAGGTCCGGTTGGAAGTAGGGCGTCCCGATGTCAGCGGTCACGTTGAAGTCGAAAGACCCGACGAGGGCGCCCGGGCTTTTGACCCGGAACCTCAGCACGCCCGTCGAGCCCGCGGGCACGACCGGCAACAGGAGCGGGAACGAATCGCGATTCTCGGGCGGTGGGACCGGCTCATCGATCGCGATGCGGGTCCAATCGGTCGCGACCTGTCCCGGCTGCGGCGGCGGCGGGCTCACGGGGAAGGGAATGTGGAACTCGAGCTCCTCCGGGATCGAGAGCCAGATGGGGACGCCGTACGCGTCGACCGTCCCACGGTTGCCGTAGGCCAAGTAGATCGACTGGTTCCGACCGCGCACGAACGAGCGCGGAAGGACGAGGTCCACCCAGAGGTCGGCGCCGCCGCCCACCTCGACCGTGAACGCGTCGGTGAGCGCCGAGGAGGATGCGTCCGGATTCTCGGCCACGACGCTCCAGGCTCCGGGAGCGGCGGCCCGGAGATCTAGGGTGGTGGTGAGCACCGATCCTTGGACGTTGGTGGCGGTACCGACGATGTCGGGGAAGCCCGGACGAACGAGCTTCACCGTGGCACCGGCGACGAAGCCGCTGCCGTACACGAGCGTCTTCACCGTCCCGGCGGTACCGCCGCGCGTGGGCTTCACCGCGTCGACATTGATCCCGCCACCGCCACCGCCACCGCCCTCTACGGCGCCCACGTCGCAGGCGACGCCGCTCGGCCGCGTCTCGCCGCGTTGATCGGTCGTCGGGCATGCGGTGGCTGCGCTCCCCGGCGTCGCTGGGTTGCCGCCGTCGACCGCGGGGCTGCCGGTGAGGAGCGCGTGCGTCAGGGTTGGACCGCCGTTGTCGGCGAGCGGGCCCAACTTGGCGTCGAGCACGGCGCCGCTCGTGCCGATCTGGTCGCCGTTCACGCCGTCGACGAGTCCCGGACACAAGGACGCGTTACCGACGAGGCTGAACCCCTCGGACACAGGCCATGAGGAGTTGCCCGCGCAATCGGGCGAGTGCGTGTTCGGATCCGTGCCGTCGTGGAAGTTGCCGGCGACGATCGTGTTGCGGAGAACCATCGGGTTGCTGGCCCAGATGCCGCCGGCACTTCGCAAGTGCCAGGGCGTCCGGTTCGCGGTGACGGTACTGCTCTGAACCGTCACGGTGCCGGTGTTGTGGAAGATGCCGCCGCCGTGGGTTGCCGCCTGGTTGCCGCTGACGGTGCAGTTGGTGAGCGTGGCCGTGGCTGTTTCGTTGGAGAAGCCGCCGCCGGGACCGTCATCCGCGTGATTGCCGCTGAGGGTAGTGTCGGTGAGCGTGATCGCGGCAGGCCGGGTGATACTCGTGGTGTAATTCAGGATGCCGCCGCCACCCCTCAGGCTGCCGCCGCCGCCAACGCCTGCCGCTCGGTTCCCGCTCACGGTGCAGCCGGTGAATGTAGCCGTAGAGGCGAAGTTGAAGAAACCGCCGCCGGCGCCAGCGTCCGCATGGTTGTCACTGATGGTGCTGTTGGTGAGCGTCGCCACCGCCGCGCCCTCATTCCAGATGCCGCCGCCACTGCCCGCCGTGTTGCCGCTCACGGTGCTGTCGATCATGACGAGCGTCGCGGTGCCGGCAACGTTGCTGAAGTGGTTCGAGATGCCGCCACCGAAGGCGGCCCGGTTGTCGCTGATCGTCGCCCTCGTGAGCGAGAGCGCGCCGTACCAGTTCGCGATGCCGCCTCCGTAGCTGAGGCTGCCGCTGGTGTCGCCGTTCTTCGTGACGACGACGTCGGTGAGCG
>JANNPN010000016.1:0-9838 GCA_031400185.1 Polyangiaceae bacterium | reverse complement strand
TGTCTACCTTGAAGCAGCAACCAAATGGACAGATGCGCAGCTTGAGACCGCCAATCTCGTGATCCATCGCCATCTGAAAGCAGGCGCAGTGCACGCTCATTTGCTCCAGCGAAAAGCTGCATAATCCGGCGCAATGATCCTCTCAAAGTGCGCAGCACTGCCGCTGCACACTATGGCTCTCATTGGTTTGAACAGGATTCCCCATGGCCAACAACGTGATTGCCGTCTACCCCGGTACGTTCGACCCCCTGACACGCGGCCATGAGGACATCGTGCGACGTGCGATGCAGTTGTTTGGCAAAGTGATCGTGGCTGTCGCCGCAGGCCATCACAAAAAGAGCGCACTGTTCACCCTGCAAGAACGCCTGGAGATGGTGCGCGAAGTCGCCAAAGACCACGTGCAGGTAGAAGTGGACAGCTACAGCGGCCTGCTGCGCGATTTTGTGGTGGCGCGCGGTGCCAAAGCGGTCGTGCGCGGCCTGCGGGCGGTGACAGACTTTGACTACGAGTTCCAGCTCGCCGGCATGAATGGACCGGCGCCTGCCGCTCGTGCCAGATTCGCACCCGCTCGAGCGCCTGCAGCGCCGTCCCGAAGGAGAAACCCATGAACGTTCGCCGCCCCGTGTTGGCTCTCGCCCTGCTGCTCCTCCCGACCGCGGCTCCTGCGTCCGATCTGCCGGTCACGTACACCGTGGAGGAGAAGCCGCTGAAGGCGGCGGTCGCCGGGACGCAGCTCACCTTCACGCTCCATCGGAACGCCAGCTGCGCCGACCCGTCCCTCCATACCGTGGTCTGGCCCATCGAGGCCGTCACGTTCCTCGCCCGCCTCAAGATGTTCACGCCGAAGAACGGGACCAAGATCCCGAACACGGTCGAGATCCATCACCTGCTGTACAACGTATTGGCGACGGGCCCGCTGTATCTCAAGGTCACGGGCACCGGGATCACGCCGGTCGGCGGACTGTGCCAGCTGCAGAGCGCGCAGAAGCGCGAGCTCCTGCCGGCGGTCACGGTCGTGATCCGGAAGGACCTGAACAGCATCGGCGCGTGGGGCATCGAGGGCTATGTTTCGCCTGCCGGGCCTGGACCCGGCAACGTCTTCCCGGTCGACGAGACCGCGGCCTGGTTCGTCTCCCAACTGAACCCGAGCCACCGCTACTCGTGCGCGCTGCGCATGGGCATCGGTACGCAGGACGTCAACTCCAACTGGATCGTTCCCACGCACGGGATCGACGTCTGCGTGCAGTGCATGAGTCCGTTTCCGGGCTGCCCCTAGGTCTCGCCATCCCGCCGACGCACTGGCGCGTCAGGTCGGCAGGTGCCAGAGCGCCGCGCGCTTGGGATCGTCCTCGTCCCAGACGCGGCGGTGCAGCTCGGCGACGAGGTCGGCGTGGCGGAGCAGCGTTTTCCGCTCGTCGGCGGTGACGGCCACCGCGCCCTTGCGGATGACGTCGTCGACGAGCGCGGCGTGCGCTGCGCGGATGCTCGGGCGGAACGTCCGCGCCGGGCGGAGCAGCGCGCGGTGGAGCGCGTTCACGTACGGATCCACGGCGGTCTCGAGGAACTTGTCGGGCTCGCGGTCGGGCGGCAGGGCGGCGAGGCGCTCCGCGACGGCGCGCACCTCCGGTGGCGGGTTCGTCTCTTCGGGCGTCAGGAAGATCCCGAGCGCGCGCGCGCGCGCGCCGGTCGCGACCCGGCTCGCCATGACCGACACGGGGATCGCGAGCACGAGCGCGCCGATGATCGGGAGGACCCACCAGAAGTAGTCCGGGTTGAGCGAGTACAGCGCCGCGCCCCAGGCGCTCGCGAAGACCGTGTCGAAGCCGTGGGCGCGGATCGCGTCGCGCCAGGACGTCTCCGCGTCCTCGCGCGTCTGCGAGCGCCATACGACCGTGCGGCCGATCAGATTGGTGAAGACGAAGCGGCTGTGGAACGCCATCCGGATCGGCGCGAGCAGGCTCGAGAGCACGACGTCGAGTACGACGCTCGCGAGGAGCCGCAGCACGCCGCCGAACGCCTGCGCCTGACCGTGCACGGTGATCAGCAGCACGGAGAGGATTTTCGGCACGAAGAGGATCATGCCGGTCACCGCGAGCAGCGCGAGCGCCCAGTTCGGCCGCCAGACCGGCCATTCGGGGAAGAGGCTCGGCCCCGACGGGAAGTAGTCCGGCTCGAAGAAGACGTTCGCGACTGCCTCCCACGTGCTGAGCAGGAGGAACGTCGCCCACAAGAGCGCGGACACGTACGAGAGCGCCCCATTCAAGAAAAGCGTGCGGTGCGCGCCGAAGAGGCCCTCGGTGAACAGCAACCGCAGGTGCTGGAGGTTCCCCTGGCACCAGCGCCGGTCGCGGCTCATCTCCTCGAGCAGCGTCGAGGGAACCTCCTCGTACGAGCCTTCGAGGTCGTAGGCGAGCCAGGTCGTCCAGCCGGCGCGGCCCATGAGTGCCGCCTCGACGAAGTCGTGACTCAGGATCTCGCCGCCGAGCGGCGGCTTGCCCGGCAGGCGCGGCAGCGCGCAGTGCTCGATGAAGGGCTTGGTACGGATGATGGCGTTGTGGCCCCAGTACTGGCCGTCGCCGAGCTGCCAGAAGTGCAGGCCCGCGGAGAACATCGGGCCGTAGACGCGGCTCGCGAACTGCTGCACCCGCGCAAAGAGCGAGCGCCGCGAGACCGCGACCGGCACCGTCTGGATGATGCCGACGTCGGGATGGCTCTGCATCAGCTCGACGAGCCGCACCAGCGTCGCGCCCTGCATGAGGCTGTCGGCGTCGAGCATCACCATGCACGGGTAGCGCGCGCCCCAGCGCCGACAGAAGTCGGCGACGTTGCCGCTCTTGCGGCGCAGGCGCACGCGGCGGCGGCGGTAGAAGATCCGGTCGAAGCCGTCGACGTCGCGGGCCCATTCGGCCCACGCCTCCTCCTCGCGAACGATCGTCGCCGGGTCGGCGCTGTCGCTCAGCACGAAGAAATGGAAGCGGCCGGCGGCGCCGATCTTCGCGAGCGACGCCTCGATCGCGCGGAGCCCGGCGAAGACGCGGTCGACGGGCTCGTTGCAGATCGGCATGCAGATCGCGGTCGGCGCTCCGACCACGTCGGGAGGCGGCTCCGTGCCGGGCGCGCCGGTGATCACGCCGGGGGCGCGCGTGATTGCATAGTGATCACCGCGCACCAGGCACCAAAAGCCCATCAGCGCCGCCCAGAACCCGATCGAGATCCAGCCGAACAGCACGCCGAACACGACGACGATCGCAACCTCGAGCACGCTGTTCCCGCCGCGCGGCAGCACGTTCACCATGAAGCCGCTCGCGACGATCGTCGGCAGCAACACCAGCACGGCGAGGAGGAGCCGCCGGCGGAACGCCGTCCGCGTCCACGGGAGTGCCCGCCGGCGCCGGCGGAACTCGCGGCGCTCCCCGGCGAGAGAGTTCCCGCGCAACCGTCCGAGCCAGCGCCGCAGGAGGCGGCGCTCCATGGGCTCCGGCGCCATGCTGGTGCGGCAGAGCGGCGGCATCGAGTCGAAGTGGCCGTCCCGGATCGGCGTCGTCCGCAGCGCGCCGGCACCGGGATGCTGGGCGACGACGCCGGACGTCAGTCGCCACGCGAGGAACGGGTCGAGGCCGCCGTCCCAGCGCCGCTTCTCCAGCGGGTGCCGCTGGAGAAGCAGCGCCCGGAGCTGCGAGAGGGTGACGTCGATCGCGTCGCTGCCCTCGTCCCAGGGATCACCGCTCATGGCACGCGCGACGGCGTCGCGCGCGAGACCGTCGCGCTCGTGCTCCGCGACGCCGAGCTCGCGGAGGTAGGCGACCGCGCGCTCGTGCGCGAGCTTCCAGTCTTGCAGGAAGCGATGCCCCGAGCCGTCGAACCGGAGCCGTCCGCTCTCCGCCGGCGCGTCCGCCGCCGCTGGCGCGTCCGCCGCCGCTGGAAGGGCGGCGTCGAACGACATCACCCGCTTGTCGTTCATGCCGGCACCGCGACGAGCGCGTTGGCACGCGCGACGGCACCGAGCCAATGCGCGCTCGGGCGCGCCGTCCGCGCTTGCGTCGCGTGGTCCACCGCGACGAGGCCGAAGCGCGGCGCGTAGCCGAACGCCCACTCGAAGTTGTCGAGCAGGCTCCAGTACACGTAGCCCTCGACCGGAATACCGTCGGCGACACACGCGAGCACGCCGCGGAGTGCGCGCTCGACGTACTCGATGCGGTCGCGGTCGTCGTCGATCGCGACGCCGTTCTCGGTCACCATGATCGGAACGCCGGTCATGGCACTCGCGCGCCGGACGCACGCCTCCAGCGCCTCGGGCCAGAACTCCCAGCCCATCTGCGTGACCCGCGCGCCGGGCCCCGGCGCGCGCGGGCCGTCGGGGCCGACGCGCGAGCGGGTATACGTCTGCACGCCCACGAAGTCGTCGCCGCGGGCCGCTTCGAGGAAGACGTCCTCCATGTCGTGCCGCTCGCGATCCCGGACCTCCTCGCCGCCGTCGACCGCCTGGTAGTCCTGCATCGCGAGGGTGAGACCGATCGGGACGCCCGGCGCCTCGCTCCGGATCGCGTCGACCCCGAGCCGGTGCGCGACGATCAGCACCTCGTTCGCCCGCAGTCTGAGGTCCGGATCACGTGCGCCCGGTGGAAAAATGCCCCAGCGATGACCGATGTCGGCGACGATGTTCGGCTCGTTCAAGGTGCACACCCGGGCGACGACGTCGCCGATCCGCGCCGCCGCGCGAGCGGCGAAGCGCGCGAAGAGCTCGGCCGTCGCCGCCACCGTCCAACCGCCGCGCGCCGCCACCCAGCGCGGCGTCGTGAAGTGGTGGAAGGTGACGATCGGCGCGAGCCCGCGCGCGAGGCAAGCCTCGCACATGCGCCGGTAGTGATCGAGGGCCGCATGCGAAAACTCGCCGTCCTCCGGCTCGATCCGGCTCCACTCGAGCGAGAAGCGGTACGCGTTGAACCCGAAGCCCGCGAGCAGATCGAGATCCGCCGGGTAGCGCTGGAAGTGATCGCACGCGTCGCCGCTCGGCTCCCGACACGGCGTGCCGGGCGCGTGCTCCCACGCCCACCAGTCGTTGTTCCAGTTGCCGCCCTCGACCTGATGGGCAGCCGTGGCGGTGCCCCAGACGAAGCCGGTCGGGAAAGCGCCCCTGGGGGCGCGCGCAGGAGCGGCCGGACCGGCGGGCCGGGGATGCGGATCCACCCCGCTGATATGGGAGGCGAGCGGGACGGCGTCAAGCGCTTCGGCCACGGGGTGGCGCATGCGGATCCTCGGGCAGACGGTCTCCGCGGTTCCTGGCAGAATGCGGTCTGCATGCGTCCGCGGTGCCCGCGAACACCGGTACTTCCGCTGCTCGCGACCGTCGTGGCGATGCTGGTCGCAGCATCGGCGGCGGCCGACGAGCCGAGCGCTCCCCGGCCCATGTGCCCGCTCGAGTCGACGACCCGCATCGAAAACGACACGCCGGTCTGGGAAGACGACCCGGTCGTGACGCCGCGGAAGAAGGCCTGGGAGGACGTGCTCGGGGGCGAGATCGCCGCGCGCCCGGCGGTACGCGCACGCCTGAAAGGCTGGCCCGCCCTCGCCAACGCCGACCGCAGCGCACTCCCGGCCGACGACCGCGGCTTCCTCGAACGGCTCGCGCGCGACACGTGGCGCGGCCTCGACGCGTTCACCGACCGCGAGAACGGCCTGCCCGTCGACCACGTGTACCTCGACCCGGCCGGCACCGGCCCCCCGACGGGCATCGTCGGCGACTACACGAACATCACCAACGTCGGCCTGCACCTGATCGCGGTGGTCGCCGCCGCCGAGCTCGGCCTCGTGCGTCCCGCCGAAGCGGTCGCCGCGATCGACCGCACGCTCGACACGCTCGCGAAGCTCGAAACCCACCAAGGCTTCTTCTTCAACTACTACGACACGACGTCGCTCGAACGGACCAGCAACTTCGTCTCCTTCGTCGACTCCGCGTGGCTCACCGCGGGCCTGATGGTGGCGCGCGCCGCGTTTCCGCCCCTCGCAGGCCGCACCACGGCGCTCATCGACCGCATGGACTACCGCTTCTTCCACGACGAGAAGCTCGATCTCGTCTCGCACGGCTACTTCGTCCATCGCCGGGCGCGCTCGCGGTACCACTACGGCGTGCTCTACACCGAGGCGCGCCTCGGCGCGCTGCTCGCCATCGGCAAGGGCGACCTGCCGGAACGCGTGTGGTTCCACATGGTCCGCACCTACCCCGCCGACTGCCTCGGCCAAACCGAGACGCCGATCGCCGCGCGGCGGAAGACCGTGCGCGGCCACGGCGTGTGGGGCGGCTGGTACGAGTGGGAAGGCATCCGCTACGTCCCGTCGTGGGGCGGCAGCATGTTCGAGGCGCTCATGCCGACGCTCGTGCTCGACGAGGGCCGCGTCGCCCCCGAGAGCTTCGGGGCCAACGCGCTCGCGCACGCGACCGTCCAGCGGCGCTATGCGCTCGAGACGCTCGGCTATCCCGTGTGGGGCCTCTCGCCGAGCTCGACCCCGCCCGGCGAGGGACGCTATCGGGAGTACGGGGTGCGCGTGCTCGGCATCCGCGGCTACGGCGCCGGCATCGTGACGCCGCACGCGAGCGCGCTGGCACTCGCCGTCATGCCCGCCGAGGCCACGAGCAACCTCCGCCGCCTCGCCGAGCGCTACGACCTCTACGGAGACTTCGGACTCTACGACGCCGTCGACCCGACGAGCGGCCAGGTCGCGCGCAGCTACCTCGCGCTCGACCAGGCGATGATGCTGATCGCGATCGCGAACCACCTGAAGCCGCACGCCGTGACCGACCTCTTCGCGACCGACCCCATCGCCAAACGCGCGATCGCGATCCTCGGCGACGAGCGCTTCTTCGAGTAAGAAGCCGGGGACGATGGCCCGGGTCGCGCTCGCGCACCTCTCGAAGACGTTCCCGAACGGCGCGCGCGCGCTCGACGACGTCTCGCTCGAGGTCGGCGACGGCGAGCTGCTCGTGCTGGTCGGCCCGTCGGGCTGCGGCAAATCGACCGTGCTCCGCCTGGTCGCCGGGCTCGAGGACCCTACGAGCGGCGAGATCCGGATCGGCGACGCCGTCGTGAACGACCTCCCGCCGCAGGCGCGGAACGTCGCCATGGTCTTCCAGGACTACGCGCTCTACCCGCACATGACGGTGCGCCGGAATTTGGAGTTTCCCCTCCGCATGGCCGGCGCCACGCGCGCCGAGATCGAGCGCCGGGTCGCGACCGCGGCGCGCCAGCTCGAGCTCGATCCCCTCCTCGACCGCCTGCCGAAGCAGCTCTCGGGCGGCCAGCGCCAGCGCGTCGCCATGGGCCGCGCCCTCGTCCGCGAGCCGGCCGTGTCGCTCCTCGACGAGCCACTCTCTAACCTCGACGCCAAGCTCCGCGTCGACGTACGCGCCGAGATCGCCGAGCTCCAGAGGCGCACCCGGACGACCATGCTGTACGTGACCCACGATCAGGTGGAGGCGATGACGCTCGGCGAGCGCGTCGCCGTGCTGAACGCCGGCCGCCTGGAGCAGGTTGCGACCCCGCGCGAGCTCTACGAGCGGCCCGGGAGTGCCTTCGTCGCGGGGTTCATCGGGAATCCGCCAATGAACATTCTTCCCGGACAGGTCGCGGGCGACGGCACGAGCGTCGCGGTCGCCGGCGGGACATTGCGGCTCCCGGACGCGGTCGCGGGTGGCGACGTGATGGTCGGCATCCGCCCCGAGTCGTTGACCCTCACCGCCGAGGGCGCGACGAACACGCTCCGCGTGGACGTGGAGCACGTCGAGTGGCTGGGTCACGAGACACTCGCGCACCTCCGTGCGGGGGTCGATGGCGGCAAGCTGGTCGCCCGTCTCCCCGGCATGCACGCGCTCACGCCGGACACACCCATCACGCTCGCGGTCGACCCGGACGACATCTACCTCTTCGCCGCCGACGGTCGCGCGCTGGGCTGAGGGTCAGGCGAGGGGCAGAGACTGCTCGCGCACCCGGTACCTCCCCGAGACCGTTTCTCTTTTTCGGGTCATGAAGAACGTCGGCAGGCGTGCGAGCTCGGTACCGAGCGCGCGTCAGTAGCGCAGCACCACATCCGCCGGGAACTTCGTGATCCGCACGCGATCGGCGGCCAAACCCTCCACGGCCTCGCCGTTGAGCGTCACCCCGACCAGCGGCCCCGGCAGCGGGGGTGCGAGCTCGATCCCCCCGGGCGGCAGGTTCAGATCCCCGCTGAGCTTCATCCGGAGCGCCCCGTCGCCTTCGACGGCGAGCGTGTAGCTCAGTACGCCGTAGTAGGTCGGCAGGCGCTTCACGCCGAGCCCCGACTCGGCGAGCCACGACGGCGGGACGCCGGCCGCCACGACCAGCGCGTCGTCGTGGTCGCGCTCGTAGGCGAGCATGGTGCGGACGGCGCGGACGAAGCTCGAGCCGACCCAGGTGTGCGGCATGTCGCCGATGAAGCGCGGGGCATCGGGGTCGCGCCACACGATCTCGGCCCACTGGTTCCACGCCGCCGGACGTTGGTCGCGGAGCAACGCATCCAGGATTTCGTGCGCGCGCTCGCGCTGGCCGAGGCGCACCATGGCCTCGACGTTGCGGAGCTCGTACGGGCTGTACGCTTCGTTGGTGCCGGTGCCCCGCACGCGCTCCTCGACCGTCTCCCAGTACCGAGCCCACGTGCGATCGAGGGCCTCCCGCGGCAGGTCCGGGGTGAGGTCGGCGATCGTGATCGCGATCGCGGTCGACGTGGGGTCGAAGTCGGCGAGCTCGGCCGACGCCGGGAGATAGTCGATCTCGCGCGTCTCCATCACCCGGCGGATCGACGCGAGGACGTCGCTCCGGAACGCGTCGTGGAGCGCCGCGATGCTCGCCGCACGCTCGTCGTCGCCGACCACGCGGGCGAGCTCCACGGCGTCGGCGAGCCCGCGGATGGTGAAGAAGTCGTCCCAGTACGAGTGCACGGGGTGCGAGCTGTAGCCCTCGTGGCTGATCGACTCGGGGAGGAGCCCGTAGAAGATCCTCCGCTCCGGATGCTGGTAGTGCTCGGTCGTCCGTGTGGCGCGCGCCGCGGCGATCCAGTCGACGGCCCGGGTCACGACCGGCCAGAGGGAGTGGACGAAGCCGACGTCGTGGGTGAAGCGGTAGTACTCGGCGAGCGTGTAGATGAGCTCGCCGTTGCTGTCGTGCTCGGGGACCGGATCGGCGCCGCGCCGGTCGACGCAGCACGGGACGCGGCCGTCCGGGAGCAAGTACGTCGCGTACCACGCGAGGAAGCTCCGCACCTCCTCGATGTGTCCCATCTGCAGGAGCGCGTCCGACGTGAGCGCGCCGTCGCGGATCCACGAGCGTGCGTACGTCCGTGAGCCGGGTTGGATCGCCGGGCCGTCGCGGTTGATGAGGACGTGCGCCATGACCGTGCGGAGCGTGTCGACGATCCCCGCGGCCGCCGCCGGCAGCGTCAGCTCGACGCGGTTCAGGCGCTCGGTCCAGTCCTGGGCGACGCGGGCGCGCTCGGTGTCGACCTCGGCCGGCACCATGGTGCCGGCGCGCGCGATCGTCGGCCCCGGGTCGTGGAACGGCACCGCGATGTCGACGATGCCGTGCGCGCCGGGCTCGAGGCTCAGGCGATAACCGAGCGCGCCCGACGCCCAGCCGAGCGGGTCGGTGATGCTGGTCTCGGGCGGGACCCGGCCCTTCAGAAGGAACGGCCCGACGAGCCCCTGCTCGAAGCTCGCGGCGCCGAAGCGGTCGAGCGGCGTCAGCGACACGACCGCGCGCTCGCCGTTCACCCACACCGTCCGCCCGTCGAGCGCGAGCGTCCGGATCGGCGTGACGCCGCCGATCATGTT
>JANNPN010000469.1:0-15636 GCA_031400185.1 Polyangiaceae bacterium | reverse complement strand
GGCTGCTGGCGTTCAGGGTGTTCGTGACCGTGCCGGTGTTGTTGTTTGCGAGATCGACCGGGAGCGTCGCCACGATCGAGCCGGGGTTCGGCGGGCAATCGAGGCTGGTCATGCCGAACGAGGGAACCGGCGACTCACCGTTTCCGTCACACGGAAGACCCGCGCGCGTACCGGAGGTGCAGGTGCCACCATTGACGCCGTCGTTCGGGATGTCGTTGTTGCCCGCGCTGAGGCAGCGAGGACACGGCTCGGGGACGGTAGGTGCCAAGTACGCACGAGAGATGACGTTCGCCGAGCCGATGCTGGCGCCGTTCTCGACGTTGAAGGTACCGCTGATGCCGCCGTTCCACTGGGTCACGACGCAGGTCGACGTGCCGCCGGCCGAGAGGGGAAGCGAGGAGCCGAAGAAGAACTGGCAGTCGCCGGCGCCACCGCTGCAGTCGGCGTCGGTGGTGCACTGGGTGAAGGTGTTGCTCACGCAGCGCCGCGTGTTCATGTTGAGCTGGCCCTTCTCGAGGCCGTAGATGATGTCGTTCACGAACGCATCGTCACCGGTACGAAGCTGGCCCTGGTCCCCGTACGTGAGGCAGGGCGTCAAGCCGAGAGGATCGTTCTTGGTCTCGAGCTTGCCAACGCAGCTATCCTTGCCGTTGCCGAGGTAGTTGTTGGTGAGGATGGCGTTGCACTTGTCGAGATTGCCGACCGGGCCACCCGCCTTGAGTGCTTTCGAGACGATACCGAGCACGCAGGCGTTGTACTTGAGCACGCACTTGATCTTGCCGGCGGTGCACTTGTTGAGGGGAGGCGTCCCCACGTTGCCACCCGCGCCCGGAGCGCCGGGAACGAGCTGGCCGTAGAGATCGATGGCGTGGGCCTCGACCTTCGCCCGCACGACCGAGCCGTCACCGAAGTGCGGAGCGCAACCGACCGGACCGCCCTTGGCGTCGGCCTTCTCGGTACAGCCCTTGCCGGTGGCCGCATCGCTCTGGAAGCCGTTGCGACACTTGTCGATACACGCGGCATCCGGCGCGAGGCCCTTCCCGACCGCCTTGTTGTAGCAGCCGAGCAGACAGCCCTTGAGCTTGATGACGCACTTGGCCTTGGACGCCGCGCAGGCGTTCAACGTGAGACTACCGCCGTACACCGGATTGGCATGCGAAGTGGTTGGACCAACCAGCGCGAATAGCATCGCGGCCAGTAGCCCGGTCTTAAGGATCAACTTCATGGCGAATCCTCCTTGGGTTGGTGTTGCCTGGTTGTTCCCTGGGTTGAAGCGATGCCCGGCGGCCACCATGGTCGCTAGGCGCGGATGAACGAAGAGCTCTTGAAAGTTGCGAGGTACCGGCACGATCACGTTCGTGGGGGAAGCGTCGCTCGGCGAAGATTGCGACAAATCGCATATCGTAGTCAACGAAAAATTAGTGACACAGCGTCCCAAAATGCACGGCGGCGTCCTCCCAGCTGGAATCTTGCGCAAATGCAGGCGCAAGCGCTGTGCGCGTCCGCGTGAAGATTTCATCTATTTTGAGACACGACCGAGATGATATGCGAGCTGTGCGACGGGCGTTCCGCCCGCCCCCGCAGTCCACCGCAAGGAGATCGACCCCACCCATGTGCTCCCTCCGAGTTCGCGTCGCCCGCAACGGGCGGCTCGCGGCAGTCGCATTCGCCGCCATCCTCGTGCTGCCGCCGCTCACCCGAGCGGCGACGGTCGTGATCCAGCCAACGAATCAGGACGCGTTCATCCAGAAGAACCAGCCGAACCGCATCACCGGCACGAAGAATACCCGCCTCCGCGTGGAGGCCTCGCCCCTCAATACGAAGGTGAAGCGCGCCCTCGTCCAGTTCCCGTTGGGAGCGATTCCACCCGGCTCCCTCGTGACGTCCGCCGTGATCGGACTCAACGCGTCGATCAACGCCGGGAGCGGCACCTTGACCCATGGGGTCCATCGCGTGACCGCGCCGTGGCAGGAGAACACGGTCAAGTGGAACAATCAGCCGCCCTTCGTCGCGACGCCGTCGGCGACTGCGCTCGTCGGCGACGGTCGCGGCTTCAAGAGCTTCGACGTGACCGTCGACGTGCAATCGGCGGTGAACCTCTGCTCCACGGATCACGGCTGGCTCGTCAAGGACGTCGCCGAGACCGGCAGCAACCTCGACGTCGCGTACATCTCGCAGGAGGAGGCCCACCCCGCCGACGTCCCGAACCGGCCGCGCCTCGTGGTCGAGTACACGCCGCCCGCGTGCGTGACCGACGCCGATTGTCAGGACACGAACCTCTGCACGGTGAATGAACAATGCCAGGCCGGCTTCTGTGTGGTCCAAGCACTCAGCTGCGACGACGGCGACGCGTGCACGACCGACGTCTGCGACTGCGGCCAGGGCTGCCGCCAGCAACCGATCTGCAACGACGGCCTCTCGTGCACGACCGACACCTGCGACCCGGCGACCCTGGAGTGCACCAACACGCCGGTCGACGCGGCGTGCGTCACCGACTGCTCGACCGGAACGTGCGTCGCCGACCCCGACGACCCCGACATCGAGCCCGAGACCGGGTGCCTGATCGAGACGACCGAGCCGGCCGGGTCCCCGTGCAGCGACGGCCAATCATGCACGACCCCCGATGAGTGCGACGGCAGCGGGGCGTGCGTCCCGGGTCCGAAGGATTGCGAGACTCCCGGCTGCGGCACGAGCCCGGTGTGCACCGAGGACTGCACGAACTGCGTCGACGACAACGAGAACGGGCTCGTCGACCGCGAAGACCCGAAGTGCACGCCGCTCGCGAACGGCGGCGGTCGCGGCGCGGGCGATCCGAAGTTCCGCGGGAAGCCGGTGCTGCGGTGCCAGAAGGCGATTCGCGCCGCCGGGCTCCAGTTCGCGAATCAGCTACGCAGCCGTCTCCAGAAGTGCACGGACGGTGTGTTCCTGTGTCTCCAGCAGAAGCCGAACGACCCCGTGTGCATTGCGAAGGCGCAGAGCCGCTGCGCGAAGCAGACGGCGGCGGTGCATCTCGGGCCGACCAATCTGGACCAGCGCCTCGGCGCCAAGATCGCGAAGGCCTGCGGGCCGAAGAAGCCGGGCCTCCTGCCCGTCGTCTCCGGCGCCGACCTCTGCGGCGACACCGGCCTTGGTTTCGGCCACGACGTGCCGCTCTGCGGGACGCCGAGCTCGCCGTTGCTGCTCTCGGCGGTCACGACGACCCTCGCCGAGGAGCATCGCTGCCGCGCCGTCCAGCTCTTCGCGACCGACGTCCCGCGCGCCGGCGAGCTCCTGACCGCGGGTGG
This sequence comes from Polyangiaceae bacterium, assembly GCA_031400185.1. GTDB lineage: Bacteria > Desulfobacterota > Binatia > UTPRO1 > UTPRO1 > UTPRO1. The sequence goes on along the minus strand of JANNPN010000469.1, from coordinate 12,352 downwards.
CGTGGATCTGAGCACCCTGCCGTGTCTCCTCTCCGGAGCTGCGCACGCCGGGCTCGGCAGCAAGCCGACCGCCGTGCTGAAGGCGGTCGTCGGATGCCAGCGTGCGATCGGCACCGCCGGGGCGCGGTTCGTCAAGCAGGTGCTCGCCGCCGAGCAGCGCTGCGCCGAGTCGGTCGCGCAGTGCCTCCATACGAAGCCGGGCGACCAGAAGTGCCTCGTGAAAGCCCAGCGCGTGTGCCGCAAGGTGACGGGCAACCTCTACACGGGCGTGCAGAGCCGCGAGGCCAAGCTGCGCTCGACGATCGCACGGTCGTGCGGGTCGATGACGCCCGGCAAGGCGCCGCGGGTCGCGTTCGACGACCTCCGGAGCCTCCTCGGCATCGGCTACGACGGCGCGAACGTGAAGACCACCTGCCAGGAGCTGCAAGTGCAGAGCCTGAGCTCGATCTCCGACGTCAGCGAATGCGTCGTCCGCGACCACGTCTGCCGCGCCGATCAGCTGCTGACCAGCCAGACGCCGCGTGCGCGCGAGCTCCTCGCCATCGGCGGCGCCATCGGGCGCTGACGACGATCCCTCGGCCATAGCGTGTGCCCTCGCGTGTGATACACGCGGGGGCGCGCGACGCCGATCTGCTCGCGCGGCTGAGTGATCGCGGCTCGCCGCCGGGCTCGGCGGCGACGGAGGAGGATCGGATGACGACGGATCTGTGGATGCTGGTGTGGTCGGCCGTGCTCTGTCTCGTGATTCCCTTCCCCGGCGTCACGGCGCTGATCTCGTCGCCGGGCGGCTGGGCGTGGGGCGTCGGCAACCGCGACGCGCCTTTCACCGTCCCCCCGTGGGTCGAACGCGGCCGACGCGCGCACGCGAACATGGTCGAGAATCTGATCCCGTTCGCCTGCCTCGTGCTCGTCGCTCACGTCGGCGGCAAGGCGAACGACATGACGGCGTTCGCGTCGCAGCTCTTCCTCGGTGCGCGTGTCGTTTACACGCTCGTCTACATGGCGGGCATTCCGCTGCTCCGAACGCTGATCTTCGCGATCGCGTTCACCGCCGACGTCCTGATCCTGACGCAGATCCTGGGGTAGCCGGCGGGCCGCGCGCCGGCAGGGACGACCGAGCGGCGTGCTACTCGATGATCGTCGGCCAGGCGTTCAGCACGCGCTCGAGTGTGCCGTCCTGCCGCCAGCGCGCCAGCACACCGTTCGCAGCGGCCCGGAGCTCCGCGTCTTCGGGGGCGAAGGCCCACGCGAGCGACTGCTGGCTGATGTTGCGCGGATAGGCGGCCAGCTTGTCCGGCCAGCGCCCCACGGCCGCCGCGACGACCGGAGAGTCGCTCACGTACGCGTCGATGCGAAAATTCATGAGCTCGGTGATCGCGTCGCGCGAGCGCCGGTAGACGACGATGTTCTCGTCCGGGCGACGCTTCCGGACGAACGCCTCGCCGGTCGTCCCCGCTTTGACCCCGATCCGCGGCGAGGACTGGAGCAGCGCCTCCGGCGTCGGCCAGCGCTGCGCGTCCTCCCGGCGCAGCACCCCCTGGAGCGCCGTCGTCACGTAGGCGTCGCCGAACGCCACGCGCGCGGCGCGCTCCGGCGTGATCGACATCCCCGACATGATGATGTCGGTCCTCCCCGCGAGCAGCGCCGGGATCTGCTCGTCCCACGGCACCGGCACGATCTCGAGCCGACGCCCGAGCGCCGCGGTGAGCCGCGCCGCGAAGTCGATCTCGATTCCGGCGTAATGGTCGCGTTGCCAAAACACGTACGGCGCGGTGTCGGGCGAGACCCCGACACGGATCGGCGGCAGCTCGGGCGGCGGCAGATGCGTTGCCGCGCAGCCGGCCACCAGCAATGCGAGTGCAGAGACGAAGAGCCGGCGCGTCATCACAGGAGACATGCGGGGCGGCTTATCGCGGCGTCGGGGCGCGGCGCAAGGTCGGCGGTCCTTGCGCCGCGGTGCCGCACGGCGCGTGGCGCGACGGCATGGTAGTCGACCGCGCCGTCGAAAGCGTCTTGCTGCCGTAACGGCGGTCGCCTATGGGAAACCGATGGGCACGGACGCGCAGCCCCTTCGGGACGAAGACCGGTTGCGGCTGTCGGCTCACCGCATCCTGCACGATCTCGGCGACGGGCTGCGGGACCAGCTGATCGAAAGGTTCCGCGTGGCAGACGTGGATGCCGGCGAACACCTGCTCGAGGAAGGGCAGGCGAACTCACGGCTGTTCATCGTGCTGAAAGGGGCCGTCAGCGTGAAGCTCCCGAAGCAGGCCCGTCGCGTCAGCGAAGTGCGGCTGGCGACGCTCGGCGCCGGGGAGGTCTTCGGTGAGTACTCGCTGTTCGACGCACAGCCCGTATCCGCCGCGGTGTACGCCGCCGAGCCGACGCGCCTCGCGTGGCTGGAGAAGACCGACCTCGACGGATTCCTCGAGAGCCACCGGGAGGCCGACCGCCGCTTCTACGAAGGCGTGATCCGCATCCTCGTGGCCCGCCTGCGCGCGAAGAACGCGGAGCTGGACCTCGTCACGATCGGCTGAGCTCGGAGCGGATCGCGGGGAGACGACCTCGGAGGTCGGATGGCAATGCTGACGGCGGGGCGGCTGCTGAGACCCTCGCTCGCTATCGAGCCCGAGCCGGGGCGAAGGACCCAACCGCTACCCAGCCGCTTGGCTACTGCATTACGGCTGCGGCGGGCAGGCGCAGACGTCGGGATCCTGCCAGACGACGTGGACGCACGGCGTGCCGGTGTCGGAACAGACGACCGGCGTGCTGCGCGGTCGGGGCGTGCGCACCGGTCCTTTCGCGTGACGTGCCGGGGCGCAGAGATGCCGTAGCTTCGCGAGATCGATGCGAGCAAGCCCGAACTGGTTGGCAGTAAAGAGTCCGCGGTTGTCGACGCACTCGGCCTTGCTGACCCTGTAACAGGCGAGACCGTCGGGACGGTTGGGCGCGGGGCCGTCTTCGTGTTCTTTTCACCGGGTGCAGAAGAACTCTGCCTTGCCGACGGTCGGATGCAGTGTGCCGGGAAATTGGTCATCCAGCGTGACGACCCGCTTCAACGGCGTGCTGCTGATCTTGTAGCAGACGTGGTGGTGCGCTCTCAGCTTGAAGATGGACGGATATCGAGGTCAACTGCTGATCGACGTTGATCGACGGGAACCCGGTGTCAGCTGCTCCAGGCCGCCGGTTGTCAAGTGCGGCGAGCGACGTCCCGGGCTGTCCCCGCTCATACCTTCGAGTGTGCTTCTGACAGGGGGTTAGGGCCTCCGACATCCCTCGAGTCCCCGCTCGCCCCTGCCCGTCCTCGGGGCGTTGATGGGGACTTGGATGCATGACGTTGATCAGTTCGCTCGCCCAACCGGTCGGCGAGCATCTACTCGGAGCGATGCCGTCGCCGCAGGCCACTGCCATGCCTTCGTCTCGTGGCAAGCGAGAGCGGCGCCCGCGACCACCGTCAGACGCCCGTCGGCTTCCCTGGGGTACACGCCCCGCGACGCCACGCGCATCGTGCTCCACCACGTCGTACGAGAACATCTGAACAGCTTCCTCGCGACCACGACGCGCGCCGATCCGAGCGGACTGCCGACATTCCTCGAGCAGGAGTTCCGCACCTTCCTGGACTGCGGGGTGTGGGCTCAGGCTTCGCGCGGTTTCAGTGCACTGTCACGCCGAATGCGCCGCGTGTGGTGGTCGTCTGCGTTTCCTCGCGAGTGCCACGTCAACTGGCCCGAGGAAAAACGCTGCTAAAGATGGCTATCAACCCCGCAAGAATCGTTTGACGGCGACGCGAGCGCGGCGGTACTGACCGCTCCACGAGGAGAACGACCCCATGCGCTCCTTCGCCATCTGCTCGTTGCTCGCCGTCTCCTTTCTTTCGACCGCCACCCCGGCCCGGGCCCTCGTGTTCCCGGTCTTCGACCTGTGGTCCGCGCCTCCGGGAATGTCGAATCAGGTCGGACAAGAGGTGCGTGGTGCCGTCGCGCCGGACGGGTCGTTGATGATCCTGTGGGAATACCAGCAAGGTCCTACGTCGCGTTGCTACGCCCAGCGGTTCTCGAATCACGGCGTTCCGCTCGGGCCCGCGACACAGCTGCCGGCCGATCAGCAGAGCTCGCTGCGCGGCCTCGTTACCAATCCCGCGGGCGGCTATCTGGCCGTCTTCAGTGAGCAGCCGCACGCGATCGTGCGAACCTTGGACGCCGCCGGCCAGCTTCTCGGCCCCGAGATCGTCGTGGACGCGGCGAGCAACGAAGCCTCGGCGCTCGCGGCTGGCATCGCCGCGCAGCCGTCGGGCGCCGTGGTGGTATGGCTACAAGGAGGCGAGACCTTCGGTCAAATCGTCGACACCACGGGCAATCCGGTCGGCCAGATCTTTTCCGTCGGGGTGCAAGGTCCGACGACGCCGCGTCTGGCCGCAGCGGCGGACGGGGGATTCATCGTGGCCGCCGGGAGCGAGGCGCGAACCTTCAATGCCAATGGCACGCCGCGCGGGCTCAAGGTGAGCATTCCGACCGCGATCGCGCTCGACGCGGCCGCGACCCTCGACGGTGGCTTCGCCGTCATCGGCATCGCCTTCCAATTGATCAGACTGTCGCCCACGGGCGCGTTTCTCGGTTCCACGGTAGTCGGTCAGCAAGGCGCGCCGTCCGTGACGATCAGCATGGCGCTGGCCGTCGACTTCGAAGGCAACTTTCAGGTCTCGTGCACGGAGAGCGATCCCAGCTCGACCCAGGGCGTCTATCTTCCCGCGCGCGTGCGGGCTCGCGGGATCGATGCCTCCGGTGTGCCGCTCGGTCCTATGGTCGAGCTCGGGATCCCGCGCTACAGAGCCATTCACACGATAGCGTTGCCGGACGGTCGCTACCTCAACGCCTTGGTTGGATCCTCGGCGCTCGCGGCCAGCTTCTCCTCGACGTGCGGGACGAACAGCACCGTGTGCGGGAACGGGGTGCTCTACGAGCGCTGTGAAGAGTGCGACGACGGCGGCGCCAACAGCGACGTCGCACCCGACGCCTGCCGCACCACGTGTCTCTTCCCGCGCTGCACCGACACGGTCACCGACAGCGGCGAGGAGTGCGACGACGGCAACATCGAGACGTGTGACGGTTGCACTCCCGTGTGCACGGTGGAGTCCGGACTCGTCTGCGGCGATACCGTGACGGCGTCGACCTGCGGCGAGCAGTGCGACGACGGCAACACCACCATCGGGGACGGGTGCACCGACCAATGCGCGGTCGAGCCGATCTACGGCGGCGGCAGCTACAAAACCGACTGCTTGTCCGAGTGGTCCATCAACAATCCCACCAACGTGCCCCTTCTCGATTCCAAGGGCGAGTTTCCGATCAAGCAGCGTTGCGTCGACAACGACCCGCTGTGCGATTTCGACGGCGGCGTTGCCGGCAGCTGTACCTTCCGGGTCCGGGTCTGCGCCAACAGCACCAACCTCGTCACCTGCGGGATGGAATCCCGGCTCGCGAGCTGGACCATCGTCAAGCCGTCGGTGAAGACCGCGCTGCGCGATCCGGCGGCCGCGAACGTGCGCGCCGCGTTCGACGGCGTGCCGGGCGTGATCGTCGGACCGACGACGCGCGGCATCTGCACCGACGAGCTGTCCGTGCCGGTGCCGTTGCGCGGCTCCCCGGGCGCCTATCGCTCGGGAAAAGTGTCAGTGCAGTCCGCGGCGGCGAACTATTCCGACATCGTCGACAAGGACAAGCTGATGCTCACGTGCGTCCCGTAATGCGGACGCTCGAGGTCCCGGGTCTATAGGGTGATCAGGGAAAGTATCCTCGACGTAGAAGAATTTAGATCGTCCCCCAAGGAGGTTCCCATGACCCCTTCGACGACGGCGGCACGGACGACGGGGATCCATCACGCCGGGCTCCCCGTGCCCGACGTCACGGCGGCGTCGGACTTCTTCGAGAACGCGCTGGGCTTCACGCGCGTCGGCGGTCGGCCCGACTATCCAGCCGTCTTCCTGAGCGACGGCACCGTCATGATCACCTTGTGGCAGGCGGCGGACCCGGCCCGTGTCGTCCCCTTCGATCGGCGGCACAACATCGGACTGCATCACCTGGCGCTCCGGCTCGCCGATCCGTCGGCGCTCGACCGGCTCCACGGCGAGCTGGCGGCCCGCGCGGATACCGTGATCGAGTTCGCGCCGGAGCTGCTCGGGGGAGGGCCGACGCGCCACATGATGTGCGCGATCCCCGGCGGCATCCGCCTCGAGCTGATCGCGCCGGGGGCTCGGTGACGGCCATGGCGTCGCCAGCGTCCGAATCTCCGTTCCACGCCGGGGAGCATCGCGTGCAGGAACGGCTCGGCGTGCGTGCCATCGAAGAATGGGCGCGCCAGGTGGTGCGGCCGTATCTTCCCGAACAGCACCGCGAGTTTTATGCGTCTCTGCCGTTTCTGGTGGCGGCCGGGCGTGACGCTCGCGATCGTCCATGGGCGACGCTGCTGACCGGACGGTGCGGATTCGTGGCGTCTCCCGATCCGCGATCGCTCGTCATCGCCGCCGAGCCGGGACCAGGAGACGCGCTCGCCGGGGCATTCGACGAGGGCAGCGACATCGGTCTGCTCGGTATCGAGCTCGCAAGCCGCCGCCGCAATCGGGTGAACGGCCGCGTTGCAACGCGGCGTCCCGGAAGCATCGCCTGCGCCGTCGGGCAGACCTTCGGGAATTGTCCCCAATACATCCACGAGCGCGCGTGGCGATGGACCGACGGTGAAACTGCGGGGACGGCCACATGCGGTCGCACGCTGACCGCGGCGCAACGCGCATGGATCGCCGGCGCCGACACGTTCTTCATCGCAACCGGCCATCGCGGTCCGGGGGAGCATCCGGCGTTCGGCATGGACGCCTCCCATCGCGGCGGCGACCCGGGCTTCGTCACCGTCGTCGGCGACGCGCGTCTCGCCATCCCGGACTACCCGGGAAACAATCACTACAACACGATCGGCAACCTCGAGGTGGATCCCCGCGCGGGGCTGCTCTTCGTGAGCTTCGAGACCGGGAGCCTGCTGCAGTTGACCGGACGCGTGACGATCGAGTGGCATCCCGATGCGGCGACGCACGCCGAACGGACGCTGCACTTCGACGTCGACGAGATCGTCGAGCAACCCTCGGTACTCCCCCTGCGGTGGGAGGTCGATGCCGGCGACCTCCGCGAACTACGGGTGGCGGACAAGGTCCGCGAGAGCGACGACGTTGCGTCGTTCGTCCTCGTGGCGAGCGACGGACGGCCGTTGCCCCCGTTCGAAGCGGGCCAGTACCTGCCACTTTCCCTCGACGTACCCGGTGTCGGCGAGCCGCTCCGGCGCACGTACTCGCTTTCGGGAGCGCCGAGCACGGACCGCTACCGCATCACCGTGAAGCGCGAGCCTCACGGCACGGCGTCGCGCTTTCTCCACGATGCGGTGAACGTCGACGCGACGCTCCGCGCGGGAGCACCCGCCGGCGATTTCGTGATCGGGTGCTCACAGTGCCCGGTCGTTCTCGTGAGCGCGGGCATCGGCCTCACGCCATTCGTGAGCATGCTGCACGCGCTCCTCGCAGAAGACAGCACGCGGCCCGTGTGGTTCGTGCATGGGACGCGCGACGGCCGGCACCATCCCCTCGCCGCGGAGCTTCGCGCCCTGGCGGCGCGGCGGTCCGGCATCACCGTCCACGTCGCATACAGCCGACCGCGCGCGGAAGACTCGGACTACGACAGCGTCGGCCGCGTCGACGGCACGTTGCTCGACCGACTCGTGTCGGCAGCGGACGCCCACTACTTCCTCTGCGGACCGATCGGCTTCATGGCCGCCGTCCAGGCGGATCTCGAGCGCCGCGGCGTGGGCGCCGAGCGCATCCACAGCGAGTCGTTCGGTCCACGGCACGCATAGACCGGTGGGGCCTCGACACCGTCGGTACGTGAAAGAGCAGGAAGTGGGCGGGACGTCCGACAACGTGCAGGCGCAGCTCGGCCACAAGAGCATCGCGATGACGGTCGACACCTATGGCCGCTGGCTTCCGAAGGGCGACAAAGCCGCCATCGACAGCCTCGACGACGCAGTCACCACGGGGGGTGGTGACTTTGGTGGTGACTCGATGCCTGCGGCAGCGAAATCCGACGCCGCGGTCGGAATCGTGCCGCAGGAACTTCGCGAGCTTGCGACCAATGGGCCGTGTTGGACTCGAACCAACGACCCGCTGCTTAAAAGGCAGCTGCTCTAACCACCTGAGCTAACGGCCCGCGGAGGCGCGACTCTATGCATTCCCGGCGGAACGGGCAACCGCCACGACCGATTGTGACGCGCGGAGCAACGCGCTAGCTCCAGCGCCATGACCGACGCGAGCCGCTCGCTCCGCGATCGCCGTGAGGCCGTCGTCCGGGAGCACATGGAATCCGAGAACCGGCACGACTTCGACGCGACGATCGGGACCTTCAAGCATCCACGCTACGAGATCATCCCGACGGGCGACGTCTTCGACGGCGAGGAGGCCGTGCGCGGCTATTTCGCGGCGTCACGCGGGGCGTTTCCCGATCAGCGGAACGAGCTCCGCGCGCTGCACCACACCGACGACGCGGTGATCACCGAGTTCGACCTCCTCGGCACGCACCTGGGGCTGCTCCGCGGCATCCCGCCGACGGGGAAGACGTTCCGCTGCCCGATGACGGCGTTCTTCTTCTTCGAGGGCGACAAGATCGTCTGCGAGCGCGTCTACTTCGACTCAGCGACGATCCTCCGCGAGCTCGGCCTGGTCCCGTCGCTGTAGCGACGCGCTACACCCAGTCCTCCGGGAGGCCCCCGGCGATCCCGGCGAGCACGCCGCCGTCGGCGACGACGACCGACCCGGTCAGGTACGACGCCTCGTCCGACGCGAGGAAGAGCGCCACGTTCGCAATCTCCGCAGCGGTCCCGATGCGCTTCGCGGGGATCTGCTTCTCGAACCCGGCTCGCCCGCCGGGAAGCGCGGCGAGGAACATGCGGAGCGGCGGCGTGTCGATCGACCCCGGGCAGATCGCGTTCACGCGGACGCCGCGCGCGGCGGCCTCGATCGCGGCGGCACGCGTCAGGTTCACGACGGCAGCCTTTGCCGCCCCGTACGCGGCGAGCCCGGCGCTGCCACCCATGCCGGCGGCCGATGCGGTGTTGATGATCGACCCCCCGCCCTGCGCCGCCATGACCGGGATGGCGGCGCGACATCCGTAGAAGGTCGCGTCGAGCGTGATCGCGAAGACCCCGCGCCACGCCTCGTCGGTCATGTCCTCGACGCGGCCGAAGCTCGGGGACGCCGCGTTGTTGACGAGCACGTCGAGGCGGCCGTGACGCGCGGCCGTCTCCGAGATCATCGCCTGCACGCGCTTGGACTCGCCGACGTCGGCGACGAACGTCGACGCGCGACCGCCGGCGCCGGTGATCTCGGCCACCACCTCGTCTGCCGCGGCGTCGCGGATGTCGTTCACGACGACCGTCGCACCTTCGGCGGCGAACCGCACGGCGCAGGCACGCCCGATGCCCTGCCCCGCCGCCGTGACGATCGCGATCTTGCCCGCCAGCCGACCCGCCATGCGTCCGGGCTCCTCGTCAGCGCGGCAGGAACTCGCCGCCGTTCACGTCGAGCGCCGCGCCCGTCACGGCGGCGGCATAGTCCGACGCCAGGAAGAGCGCGGCTTTCGCGCAGTCGGCGTCGTCGGGAATGCGGCCGAGCGGGATGTTCTTCGCGACCTCGCCCGCAAGCGCCTCGACGGTCGTATTCTGCTGCTTCGCCGCCGCGATCAGGTAGTTCTCGACCGGCGGACCCCACATCCATCCCATGTACGCCGAGTTCACGCGGACGTTGTACGGGCCGAGCTCGAGCGCGAGCTGCGCGGTCGCGGTCGTGAGCGCCGACTTCGAGACCGCGTAGCCGCCCTGGTACGCCATCGGCTTCCGCGTGACCATGCTGTTGATCATCACGATCGCGCCGCCGCCCTGCTCCTTCATGATCGGGATCACGGCTTGCGTCAGCGTCATCGTGCCAAAGACGTTCACCTCGAACGTCGCGCGCCAGTCGTCGAGGTCGGCGGTCTCCATCGGCTCGAACCGACCGGGCACGTAGGCGCTGTTCACGAGCGCGTCGATCCTCCCGAACTGGTCGAGGGCAGCACTCACGAGCCGCCGGCACTGCGGCGCGTTGCTGATGTCCGTCGGCACCTTGCAAACCGGCGTCTCGAGGCCGCGCTCGCGGATCGCGCGCGCGGCGTCGTCGAGCTTCTCGGGCGTCCGCGCCGCGATGACCACACCGGCGGCGCCCTCGACCGCAGCCAACGTCGCGAGCTCGATACCGAGCCCGGGACCGATTCCGGAGATGATGACGACCTTGCCGGCAAGCAACATGGCGATGCGCAGCGAGATAGCGACGTCGGCTTCCCGGAGCAAGCCTTTCGCCGCCCGCGAAAGCGCAAGCCAATCGCCATAGCACTTTCATCGGCAAGCATGCGCGTCTGCGAAAACTCGCACGACTGCCCCCTGCACCCCTCGGCAAAAACCTCGTGCCCAGTGGAAGCCCGACCGGTACGGGCCTTGCTCTGTGTGGTCGACATCTAGTCCTAGACGAGCCTGGCCCCGCACGTGGGACACCGCAGGCTCAATCCACGATCCGGAGGCATCATGTCGACACACAAGCAGCTCATCACCACCATCGCGATCGCAGCGGCGTTCGTCGCCCTCTCGGCCGCGATGCCCGAAGCCGCAGACGCGTGGTGGTGGAAGAAGCAGCCGCCCCGCAACACGCCCGAAGTCGATCCGGGCACGCTCAGCAGCGCCATCGCGATCGCGATGGGCGGTTGGGCCGTGCTCGGCGACAAGCTGCGCCGCCGCTAGTCCGCTTCACCCACGCCGCACGGGACGGCGCAAGCACTCTCCGCGGATGCTTGCGCCGTCCGGTGCCCCTGGTCCCCCTCCACGCTTTCCGAGTTTCGGATCTCCCTCTCGATCGCCATCGACGATAGGCTGCGTCCTGCACGCATGCCGTTCGCTCGCCTGATCGGCCTCGTCGCGCTCCTCGCGGCAGAGGTCGTCGTTCTGATGTTCCGCTTCAGCACCGAGTCGCTCGAGGCGACCGGTCAGAAGTGGTGGGCCGACACGCTCTGGCGCTGGAAGATCGTGCTCCCGCCCCTCGCGATCGCGATGTCGACCGCGGGGGTGCTGCTCGGCGGCGATCGCCTGCGCGCCGAGCTGCGGCGGGTCACGAGCGAGCTCGCGACGCCGCACCGCGCGTGGCCGTACCTGCTGGCGCACCTCGCCGCCTTCGTCGCGTTCGCGAGTCTCACGGCGTTCATCCTCGAAGGCGACTTCGCGCACTCGACCGCGCGCCCGCTCTGGGTCGCCGCCTGGCTCGCGACGGCCGCTACCGCCGCGGTGTTCTGGGCCGCGAGCCTCTGCGCACCGCGCGTGCTCCTCGGCGTCGCGTGGCGCGCCCGACCGGCGATCGCCGTCATGGTCGTCGTCGGCGGAATGGCCTGGGCCGCCGGGCTCATCACCGAGGGATGGTGGGACCCGCTCCGCCACGCGACCATGAACTTGGTCGCCGGCCTCGTCCACCTGATGGCCCCGGACGCGGTCTTCGTTCCGGAGGAGCTCATCGTCGGGACGCGCCGGTTCTGGGTGCGTATCCTCAGTGTGTGCGCCGGGTACGAGGGCATCGGCCTCATTTGGGTGTTCCTGAGCGCGTACCTCGTGACGAGCCGGCACGAGCTCCGGTTCCCGCATGCGCTCTTGCTGATCCCGATCGGCACCGCCGCCTCCCCAGCCCCTTCGACCGCCGCGTCTGGCAGGAAGCGACCACGCTCGCCGCCAATGGCTACCAGGTCGCGATCATCTGCCCGACGGGCAAGGGGTGCGAGGAGAAGTTCATCACGATCGAAGGCATCGACATCCATCGCTACGACCTGCCCCTGGAGGCGAGCGGCGCCCGGGGGTATGCGATCGAGTACGGCGTGGCGCTCGCGAAGACGTTCGCGCTTTGCTGGAAGGTGCTTTTCACCAAGGGGTTCGATGCGATCCATGCCTGCAACCCGCCGGACCTCTTCTTCCTCATCGGCGGCTTCTTCAAGCTGCTGGGGAAGAAGTTCGTCTTCGACCACCACGACATCAACCCCGAACTCTACGAGGCGAAGTTCGGCCGGCGCGACTTCTTCCATCGTCTGATGCTGGCGCTCGAGTACTGGACTTTCCGCACCGCCGACGTTTCGATCGCCACCAACGAATCCTACCGGCGCATCGCGATCGAGCGCGGCGGCATGGATCCGGAGCGCGTGTTCGTGGTGCGTAGCGGGCCCAGCCTCGCGCGCATGAAGGCGGGCGCGCCGCACCCGCACCTCAAGTG
>JANNPN010000455.1:0-28861 GCA_031400185.1 Polyangiaceae bacterium | reverse complement strand
CCAGGCCTGCAGGCGGTCGCGGACGCGCGCCGGCGGACCCGCGAGCGAGATCTCGTCGGCGAGCTTGTCGGGAACCGCCGCGGCGGCCTCCGCGCGCTTACCTTCGAGGAAGAGCTTCTGGACGGTCTTGGCCTCCTCCTCGAACCCCAGGCGCCCGATCAGGTTCAGGTGGAAGTTCTTCGACGCGGCGCCCATGCCCCCGATGTAGAACGCGAGCGCCCATTTGATCGGGATGAGGCACGACTCGAGATCGTCGCCGATGACGACCGTGACCGGGCACGCGATATCGAAGCCCGGCTTCAGGTTGCGGAGCGAGTCCTTGTAGATCTCCTGGCGAAACGGCGAGTAGAAGAGCGGCAGCCAGCCGTCGGCGATCTCCGTCGCCATCTGCACGTTCTGCGGGCCCTCGGCGCCGAGGTACATCGGGATCTCGGAGCGGCGCGGATGGATGATGAGCTTCAGCGGTTTCCCGAGCTGGGCGCCGCCCGCGATCGGCAGCTGGTAGTGCTCGCCCTGGAAGGCGACCGGGCCCTCGCGCCGGATCATCGTGCGAACGAGGTCGAAGAACTCCCGCGTGCGGCCCATCGGCTTCGGGAACGGCTGGCCGTACCAACCCTCGACCACCTGCGGCCCGGAGACGCCGACCCCGAGAATCAAGCGGCCGTTCGTCAGGTGATCGATCGTGGTCGCCGTCATCGCGACGCAGGCGGGCGTGCGTGCTGCCATCTGCATGATGCCGGTGCCGAGCTTGATCTTGCTCGTCTTGGCGCCGATCCAGCAGAGGGGGGAGAAGACGTCCGAGCCGTAGGCTTCGGCCGTCCACGCCGAGTCGTAGCCGAGCCGCTCGGCCTCGAGCACGAGCTCCGTCGGGTCCCAGGGGTCGGGCATCCAGTAGCCGAGCATCAAGCCGAGACGCATGCGAACGATCCTCCGGGGCGTGTTGCGCGCGGTGGACGAGACAGCGCCGGCCCGCGCGCGCCGGGCCGGCGATCGAAGCGGCGGAAGTAGAACATGTTCTAATTCGCGAGGCAAACGTACGCCGAAGACCGTCGAATGGACACTGCACGGGCGGCGCATCCAGGCTACGATCGACTGCTGCCGTGTACTGCCCCGTCGTCACCCGTTGCCGCGTCCCACGCTCGCTCGCCGCGGTGACGACGATCCGTCCCGGCGTCGAGGTGTCCCCCCGCGAGATCGGCGTCGACCCGGCCGCCCTCGCGCGGGTCTGGGAGGCGGCCGAGCACCTCTACGCGAGCGGCATCCATCCGGCGCTCGCGCTCTGCGTGCGCCACCGCGGGAAGGTGCTGCTCGACCGGGCGATCGGCCACTCGCACGGCAACGGCCCCAACGACCGCGCCGACGGCCCGAAGCTGCTTGCGACCCCCGACACCCCGTTCGCGATGATGTCCTCGGCCAAGGCCGTCACGGCGATGAACATCCATCTCCTCGACGAGCGGAACCTGATCCGACTCGACGACCCGGTGTGCGAGTACATCCCGCAGTTCGGCGTCGAGAAGAAGCGTTGGATCACGATCCGCCACGTGCTCGCACACCGGGCCGGCCTTCCGAGCCCGCCGACGGAAGCCATGGACCTGGACCTGCTCCAGGACCCGGACCGCATCATCGAGGTGCTGGGCAACATGGCGCTGAGCTCCCGCCCCGGACGCCAGCTCGCCTACCATGCCATCACCGGCGGCTTCATCCTCGGCGAGATTGTCCGCCGCGTGACCGGCGGCAGCATCCGCTGGTTCCACGACGACGCCGTCCGCCGTCCGCTGGGCTTCCGCTGGATGCGGTACGGTGTCGAGCCAGCCGACGTCCCGTACGTCGCGCGCAACTACTTCACCGGCTTTCCCGTGCTGCCGCCGATGTCGATGATCCTGCGCCGCACGCTCGGCGTCGACTTCCAGCGCGCAGTCGAGCTCTCGAACGACCCCAGGTTCCTGACCGGGATCATTCCCGCAGCGAGCATGGTCGCGACCGCCGACGAGCTCTGTCGCTACTACGAGCTCCTGCTACGCGGCGGTAGCCTCGACGGCGTCCGCGTCTTCGACCCGCGGACCGTCCGGCGCGCGACCGGCGAGCAGAGCTATCTCGAGTTCGACTTCACGTTGGGGTTTCCGTTGCGCTACGGGGTCGGCTTCATGCTCGGCGGCGACTACTTGAGCTTCTACGGTCCCGACACGAGCCACGCGTTTGGCCACCTCGGCCTCACCAACGTTGTCGCGTGGGCCGATCCCGAACGCGAGGTCAGCTGCGCCCTCATGACGAGCGGCAAGCCGCTCTTCCACCCCGCGCTCCTCTGGATGTGGGAGATGTTCCGCCGGATCGGCGTTGCCTGTCCCAAGTTGCATCCGGGCGGGGTCGCGCTGGCTGGTCGCTAGCGCCGGCCGGCGGGAGTGACCTCGAAGCGCGCGCGGCAGCCGCGATCCACCCAGATCTCGTTGCGGTCGTAGCCCCAGCTGCGGCCGTACTCGCAGGGTGACCCGGAATAGCGTTTGTCGACTTCCGCGCGGGCGATCGGGAAGTCCGTGTAGCAGCGATTCGGGCGGCCGTCCTTGCTCGCGCAGACGATCTTCGCACGATCGTTGTCGTGGTCGTGATCGCGATCGTGGTGCTTCGGCGGCGGGTAGTAGCCCTCCTGGTACGGCGGCCGATATCCGCCGTACGGGCGGGGTTGGTTGTAGTACGGGTCGACGACGCACCCGGCGAAGACGGTCGCGGCGAGCGCGACGCTGATGAGCGTTCCCATCGTGCGATGCATGACGGTTCCTTTCGGCAAGTCGTTCGAGGGGGGCTCAGTCGCCGAGGGCGAGCGCCTGGCGCGGACAGCGGGCCACCGCAGCCTCGATGTTGGCGCGCTGCGACTCCGGCGGGTTCTCGATCAGGACCTGCGCCTGGTCGTCGTCGCCGACCGCGAAGATCTCGGGCGCCACCCGGACACAGACCGCGTTGCCTTCACAGAGATCGTGATCGACGACGATGCGCATGGCAGTCCTCCGTTCGGCCGCGAGAGTGCCCCGCATGCGCGGCGTGGTCAACCGTCGCCGCGCCGATTCGCTTGACAACCGCGAACCCCAGTTCGTACAGCGGCGCCCATGACCGATCACGAGGCGATCACGCATGCGCTCGCGTCCTACTCGCGCGGCGTCGACGAGCGCGACTTCGCGAGCGTCGCGGCGCTCTTCACCGACGACGCCACCATCGACTACGCCGTCGCGGGCGGCGCGGTACTGAAAGGCAACGAGCTCGCCGCCTGGCTCGGGCGCGCGATGACGATCTTCCGCATGACCCAGCACCATCTCGGGTTGCCGACGATCAACGTCGACGGGTCGCGCGCCGCGACGCGCGTTCCCGTCATCGCCACCCACGTCCAGCAGCGGAAGGACGGGAGCGAGAGCTCCGCCGTGCTCTACGGGACCTACACCCACGCGTGGACGCGCCGCGCAGACGGCTGGCGCATCCGGACGCTCCGCTTCGAGAGCCACTTCGGGACCGGGACGTTCCTCGCTCCCGACGAGATCCGGATCTTCCCGGCGAAAGCGAGCTGACGGCGATGGGACGACTCGACGGCAAGGTGGCGCTCATCACGGGGGCGGCGCGCGGGCAGGGTGAGGCGGAAGCACGGCTCTTCGCGGCCGAGGGGGCGAAGGTCGTGCTCGGCGACGTCCTCGCCGCCGAAGGCGAGCGCGTCGCGGGGTCGCTCGGCAGTGCGGCGCTCTACCGGCACCACGACGTCAGCAGCGAGGAGAGCTGGCGCGCGTTCGTCGCGGCCGCGACCGAGCGCTTCGGACCGCCCGACGTTCTCGTCAACAACGCCGGCATCCTGCTGATCGCGCCGATCGCGAGCATGACGCTCGCCCAGTACCGCAAGGTGATCGACGTGAATCAGGTCGGGTGCCTCCTCGGCATGCAGTCGGTGATCCCGAGCATGTCTGCCGGCGGCGGCGGCGCGATCGTCAACATCTCGTCGACCGCCGGGCTCCAGGGCATCGCCGGTCTCTCCGCGTACGTCTCGAGCAAGTTCGCGATCCGCGGCATGACGAAGACCGCCGCCATCGAGCTCGGGCCGCTCAAGATCCGCGTGAACGCGATCTGTCCGGGCGGCATCGACACGCAGATGGGCCGCGGCGACGACTTCGGGGCCGTCGACACCGGGGACTTCTTCAAGGGGATTCCGATCCCGCGCATCGGCCGACCCGACGAGGTCGCGCGGGCCGCCGTGTTCCTCGCCTCCGACGAGTCGTCGTACTGCACGGGCGCCGAGCTTCTCGTCGACGGCGGCATGCTTGCGGGTCCGGCGTGGGGGCAAGCGGGATAGGAAACGCCGCTGCGACGACTGCGCCGCCGAATAGGCTTGCTTCCAAAACTGAAACACGTTCTACTTCGCGCTCGATGACATCCGCGAGCGCCCCCGCGTCGACGCCGAGCCCCTCGACCCACGTCGTCCAGGGGAAGGAAGTGCGCATCCCGGTCGTCGTGCGCGACGCCGCCGCGATGTCGGCGATGTTCCCGGTGCGCTCCGAGCTCGTGCGCCGCCTCCTGCCCACGCCGCGGTTGCACCCGGCCGAGTGGTTGCCGGGATGGGCGATCTGCGTGCTCGCGGCGATCGAGTACAAGGACAACGACCTCGGCACGTACAACGAGGTCGGGGTGAACTTCCTCGTGACGTACGGCCCGGCGCGTCCCTGGCCGCTGGTCGGCCTCGTGACGGCGTCGCGGCAGGGAACGCTCGGCGCGTACGTGCATCGCCTGCCGGTGACGACGAGTTTCTCGCGCGACGCCGGCCGCGACATCTGGGGCTTCCCGAAGACCGTCGACGCGATCACCTTCAGCGACGCCGGCGACGAGCGCACCTGCCGGCTCGATGCGGAGGGCGCCCACGTGCTGACGCTCACCGCGCGGCGGAGCGGGACGCGCACGCTCGCCGAGATCCCGCAGGACGCCTATGCGTGGCGCGACGGGACGCTCTTCAAGACCCCGTCTCGCATGAGCGCCGACGAGGTCGGCTTCCGGCTCGGGGGCGCCACAGTCACGCTCGGCGCGCACCCGATGGCCGACGAGCTGCGCGCGCTCGGCTTCCCGCGCGCTGCGCTCAGCACGACCTGGTTCGGCCGCTGGCGCGCCACCTTCGACGACGCAGTGATTCTCGAGAGGAGTCCGACAGCATGAAGATCGACGTCGACCTGTCCGATCCCGACGCGTTCGTCGCGGGCATTCCGCACGCGGCGTTCCAACGGCTCCGCACGGAGGCGCCGGTCTACTGGCAGCCCGAGAAGGACGGCGGCCGCGGCTTCTGGGCCGTGACGCGCTACGAGGACCTGATGCGGGTCTCGAAGGACCCGCTCACGTTCTCGTCGGCCCGCGGCGGCACCAACATCTTCGAGGTGCCCGAGGAAGACCTCACGATGCTCCGGCTCCTCATGCTCAACATGGACCCGCCGAAGCACAACAAGTTTCGCCGCCTCGTCTCGACCGGGTTCACGGCGCGCATGGTGACGCAGCTCGAGCCCCATGTCCGTGAGATCTGTGCCGACCTCGTCGACAAGGTGATCGAGCGCGACACCTTCGACTTCGTGACCGAGGTCGCGGCCGAGCTGCCGCTGCTCGTGATCGCGGAGCTCCTCGGCGTCCCGGCGGAGGACCGTCACAAGCTGTTCGAGTGGAGCAACAGCCTCGTCGGCTTCGACGACCCCGAGTACAAGACGTCGATGGAGACCGGGAAGATTGCATCGGCGCAGATGTGGGCGTACGCGAACCAGCTCGCCGCCGAGCGCAAACAGCACCCGCTCGGCGACCTCGTGAGCGTGCTCATGGAGGCCGAGGTCGACGGCGATCGGCTCACCGAGATGGAGTTCGACTCGTTCTTCCTGCTGCTTGCGGTCGCCGGCAACGAGACCACCCGCAACCTCATCTCCGGCGGCATGCGCGCGCTGATCGAGCACCCCGAGGAGCGGGCGCGCCTGGTTGCCGACCCGGCGCTCTTGGCGACCGGCATCGAGGAGCTGCTCCGCTGGGTGAGCCCGCTGATCCACTTCCGCCGTACCGCCACCCGCGACGTCGAGATGCACGGACAGACGATCCGCGAGGGCGACAAGGTCGTGATCTTCTACCCGTCGGCGAACATGGACGAGCGCGTGTTCGTGAACCCGCACACCTTCGACGTGACCCGGACCCCGAACGACCACCTGGCGTTCGGCATCGGCGAGCACTTCTGCCTCGGCGCCAACCTCGCGCGCCTCGAGATCAACGCCATCTTCGAGGAGCTCCTGAAGCGCCTCCCCGACCTCGAGTTCGCCGGCCCCGTCCGCCGCCTCCGCTCCAACTTCATCAACGGCATCAAGGCGATGCCGGTGCGCCGCGGCTAGGGAGCCCGACTCGCAGGGCGATGTTCCGCGAGGCGTCGCAGCGGCTCAGGCCGCCGCGCCCGGAGGCGCATCGTCGCCGTCGAGGTGCGCCACGCACGCGAGCGTGCGTACCGACCACGGCGGCACGGCATCGATCTCGGTGAGCGCGGTGTTGCCCCAGAGGCTCGGCGCGCTCGTGCCGTCGGCGAGCGCCAAGTGGCGGTCGACGAGGACGCGGCACACCAGGCCGTGGGTCACGACCGCGAGGTTCCCCGGCGTGTCGGCGGCGACCCGCGCGACCAGCTCCCACGCCGCGGCGACACGGTCGTAGAACATGGGCCAACTCTCGCCGTTCGGCGGATGGTAGTCGGGCGCGAACGGGTCGCGTCCGAGCGCGTTGTAGGGCGTGCCGCGAATGTCGCCGAAGTCGCGCTCGCGGAGGAGCGGGTCGACCAGGATCGGCGCCCCGGTCGCATCGGTGATCGCGGTCGCGGTCTCGACCGCACGCAGCAGGTCGCTCGTCAGGACCCGCACGATACCGAGCGTCCCGAGACGCGCGGCGAGGCGAATCGCTTGCCGTCGACCGCGCTCGGAGAGCGGCGTCGTCGGCATCTGGATGACGCGGGCGGCGTTGAGCTCGGTTTCGCCGTGTCGGACGACGTAGATCGCCATGAGGGGCGGGACAGTACCAACGCCGGCGGCGGTCGTCACGCCGCCGGGCGAGCGGACCGCCGCGGACGTGGTCCGGGCGGCCCGCTCGTCGGCGTCAGCTGACCGGCGTCACGTCGCCGGTCTCGAGGTTCACCGTGAAGTCCTGCTCGGTGTCGTCGTCGCGGACGACGTGCAGCGTCGCGGTCGAGCTGCCATCCTCGACCTCGAGCTCGGCGGTCTTCAGGTCGAAGCTGTTGCTGGTGTCCTCCGCTTCGACCGACCCCGAGAGCAAGTTGCCGTCGCCGTCGACGGTCAACTCGTTGAACGTCACCCGGAAGATCTCCGGCCCCTCGTTCGGGCCGCGGACGATGAGCGGTCCACCGTCCACCACGAACCCGCCCTGGAGGCGGGCGGTGCCCTGGAGCGAGCCGTCGAAGTCGACCTGCTCGCTGGTCGTGAGGTTGGTCACCTGGAACTCGAAGAAGATCGTGCTCGTCGGGATGCCGAGCTGGGCTTGGATCTCGCCGTCGAGCTGGTAGCCGCCGAGCCCGGGCTCGCTGACCTTGCACGCGTTGAAGGTGACGCTCGCGGTGGCACCCGATTGTTCGGTCGTGCGCGAGCCGCCGTCCTCGCAGTCCTCGGTCGCGGCAGGCCGTACGTCCGCCGAGGTCGGGCTCACGTTTCGAAGCTCGCTGAGCCCGAGCACGAGGAAGGGCACGACGATGTCGGTCACCTCCTGGACGTCGCCGTTGCCGCCGCCCGACGGGCACGCCTCGGTGATCGCGAGGCCCGCGGCCTTCCGCAGCACGTTGACGCCGTCGGTGACGGTCGTACCGCCGCTGCCGTCGACGTCACAGCTGTTCGCGCGCTCCGTGCAGCTCGATGAGAGTCCGGCCCCGCTCCGCAGCACCTGCACGCCGTCCGTCACCGTGACGCTGCCGTTGCCGTCGGCGTCGCCGCAGACCTGCGCGGAAGCGCTCCCCGCCGCCGCAACGCTCCACAACGCCACCGCCGACACCACGATTACCACTCGTCCGTATACGCTCATCGCTCGACCCTCCACGACGTTTGACGGCCCGCGCCAAGCGGGCTTGCGTCGACCATAGTCGAGCGCTTCGATGATCGACAACCCCGCCGCCCAGCGTCAGCGCAGCAGGTGTCGACCCGTGATCAGCGGGAGATCGAGCGCTGAGAGCAGTCCGGGCTCGGCGGCGCACACGGCCGGGATCGCGTTCAGGATGCGGAGCGCCGTCGCGACGAGGTTCCCGGTATTGTGGTCGCCGTCCTCGCCATGCATCAGGAGCTCGCAGACCGTCGACGGGTTCCCCTTGATGACGACGCGATAGCATCCCGAGCCCGCGAGCGGCCTCGGCCAGTTGGGTGCGATGTCGTCGCGGAGCCGCGTCACGTGCTCGAGGACGATCGCCGGGCGGCCGTTCACGATGCCCTGCACCTCGAAGCGGAGGCCCGCCATCGTTCCTTTCGGCACGTGGCCCGGCGGGATGTCGAAGTCCTCGGGCGCCGGCACTTTCACGTGGGTCTCGCGGATCTCCTCGATCTCGACGCCCAGTCCGGCCGCGAGCTGGCGGACGACGTTTCCCCAGGCGAGGGTCAGAATCCCCGGGATCAGCAGTACCGGTTGGTGGTCGAGCGGCTGCGCGAAGCCCATCGTCTCGAACAGAACCTGCGGCTGGTTGTAGGTCGCGTAGTTTACGATCTCCATGACGCGGAGCTCGTCGATGCGCTCGCAGACGCCGGTCAACACGAGTGGGAGGGTGTCGTTCGCGAAGCCGGGGTCGATGCCCGACGTGAAGCACGTCGTGCCGCCTTGCTCGCACGCCTCCTGGAGGCGCGCGACGATCGTCGCGTCGGCGGCGGGTGGGAACACGAGCGGCACGACCGACGTCGCGACCACGTTCGCGCCCGAGGCGAGGATCCGGCACATGTCGTCGATCGCTTCGGCGGGACGGAGGTCGCCGGTCGCGGTGTACGAGACGCAGTCAGGCTCGAGCGCGAGGAGCGCATCGACGTCGTTGGTCGCCTTCACCCCGGTAGGCGGGAGCCCGACGAGCTCGCCCGCGTCGCGGCCGACCTTGTCGGGGCTGTGCACCCAGAGCCCGACGAGCTCGAGGTCGGGATGCTTGATGATGCCGTGGAGGGCGAGCTTGCCGACGTTCCCGGTACTCCACTGCACGACGCGATAGGTCATCGTTTCATCCTTCTTGGTCGTCACGATCAGAGCCCGCTCGCCATCTTGATCGGCCAATTCGAGGCGACGGTGCCGCCGTCGACCTCGAAGACCTTGCCCGTGATCCAGCCGCCCGCGGGCGACGCGAGGTAGAGCACCGCCAGCGCGATGTCCTCCGGCGTCCCGAGCCGCGCCATCGGAGTCATGTCGATCATCTGCTTCTTGAGCTCCGGCATGGCGTTCAGGAACATGCCGAGCGCCTCGGTCTCCGTCGCACCGACGGCGAGCGCGTTCACGCGGATCCGCGGCGCCCACTCGCAGGCGAGGAGGCGGGTCATGTGCGAGAGCGCGGCCTTCGCGGTGCCGTAGGCGACGAAACCGGGGTCGACCATGTACGACATCGCGCTCGAGATGTTCACGACCGCGCCGCCGCCCTGCGCCGCCATGTGGGGCGCGCAGAGCTTGCTGAGGTGGAAGGCCGTGCCGACGTTGAAGTGGAAGGCGGCCTCGAAGTCCGCGACGCTCACGTGCAGCGCGGGGCTCGGCGCCGTGCCCCCGGCGTTGTTCACGAGCACGTCGATG
This sequence comes from Polyangiaceae bacterium, assembly GCA_031400185.1. Classification (GTDB taxonomy): domain Bacteria; phylum Desulfobacterota; class Binatia; order UTPRO1; family UTPRO1; genus UTPRO1. Next base: position 19,093 of record JANNPN010000455.1, on the reverse strand, counting down.
CGGCCGAACTCCTTCATGGTCGCGTCGACGAGCTGCTCGAGCTGGCGGAGCTCATTCACGTCGGTCGGGATCGCGAGCGCCTGCACGCCGAGCTTCCGGACCTCGGCGGCGGCGCCGTCGAGCCGGTCGGCGGTGCGCGCGCACAGCACGACGTCGGCGCCCGCCTCCGCGAGGGCGAGCGCGCTGCCGAGACCGATGCCGGCGCTGGCACCGGTCACGATCGCAACCTTCCCGTGCATCTTGAACCGATCGAGGATCATGGGGGCAATCTCCAGAGGCTGAGGGCTACGGGGTCGTCACGTCCTCGCAGCGCAGGCAATAGGTGAGGCGGCGTTTACCGCCGCTCCCGTCGATCGTGAGGCTCGCGACGAGACAGCCGGCGAAGGCCCGGCCGTCCTCGATCTGGACGGTCATCCGTGTGACGGCGTCGGCGCGCGGCAACTCGGCATCGAGGACGGCGACCGGCGCGGGCGCCACGACACAGACGCCGTAGCGCTTCGCGCCCACCAGCAGCCGCGGGTGGGTCTCCCCGCCTTCACGGAACTCGATCAGGTCCTGAGTGACTTCGACCGTCGACGCCGCCTTCGGCACGATGACGCCGTTCACCACGACGTCGTCAGACGCGCAAGCGATCGCCGGCGCGGCGAGCAGCGCGAGCGCGGTCAGGACGAGCAGCCGTCGCATGGGTCAGTCGAGGGCGCAGGCGCCGGGCCCGCGCGGGTCGCCGCAGCTACCGCATCCGCCGCTCGGCGCGGCCATGGGCGCGGCCTCACGTCCGCCGCGGCCGATCGCGACCACCGAGAGCACGCGCTCGAGGTCCGTCGTCCGGCATTCCGGGCACTGGGGCGTGTCGCCGCCGAGCACCAACGCTTCGAAGCCGTGACGGCACCCGCGACAGACGTATTCATAGAGCGGCATGCGCTTCCTCCGGGCGGGACCATGCCGTGGGCCGCGGCGAAAGGCAACGCGCTCGGTGTCGACGGCGCGACGATCCGCGTCCTCACCCACGCGCCGGTCAGGCGACCTCCGCTGCGACGAGCGGCGCGCGCATCGCGCGGCTCGATCGCCAGGCGCACCGCGTCGAGGCGCGTGCCGTGCGGCCGCGCGCACTCGGCCGCACGTCGCGCTGCCGTCGGCTCGCCACGGCGATTTGCAGGCGCCGCGACGGGTTGGCTTGGACATCGTCCGCGGCTATCACCGTCGCATGCCCGCGACCGAAGTTGGGAAGGTGGCGCGTCCGACCGCGCCCGTGTTGGTGGTCGAGGACGATCCCGATCAGCGCGACGCGATCACGCTGGCGCTCGAGAGCGAGGGGTATGCCGTGGTGACCGCCGCGAGCGGGATCGAGGCCCTCGAGCGTCTCGACGCCGGCGCCGCGCCCTGCATGATCCTGCTGGATCTGATGATGCCCGAGATGGACGGCATCCAGTTTCGGACGGAGCAACTGAGGTCGGCGGCGCACGCGCGCATCCCGGTCGTCGTCGTCTCCGCCTTCGGGCAGCTGACGCGCGCCAAGTATCTGCAGGTCGCCGACTACCTCCGCAAGCCGCTCGACCTCGATCAGCTGCTGCAGGTGATCGAGCGCGTCGCGACCCACGGCGCCTGACGCCAGCGCACGCGCTGGGCAAATCCGGCGCGTCCCGGTAAGACTCCCGCCCCATGGAAGTCCTGCGCACCAACGTCGACACGCGCTCGGAGACCTACCGCCAGAACCGCGAGGGGTTCCTCGAGCAGATCAAGATCCTGAACGAGCAGCTCGCCCTGGTGCGCGAGGCCGGTGGTCCGAAGTACGTGAAGCGCCACAGCGAGCGCGGGAAGCTCATGGCGCGCGAGCGCATCGAGCTCCTGCTCGACCGCGACTCGCCGTTCCTCGAGATCGCGCCGCTCTGTGCCTGGGACACCGAGTTCGCGCTCGGCGGGTCGCTGATTTCCGGGATCGGCGTGGTGTCGGGAGTCGAATGCGTCATCACCGCGAACGAGCCGACCATCAAGGGCGGCTCGATCAACCCCTACACCGCGATCAAGACCGGCCGCACCATGGAGATCTGCGCCCAGAACCGGATGCCGATCATCAACCTCACGGAGTCCGGCGGCGCCGACCTGCCGTTCCAGTCGACGATCTTCGTCCCGGGCGGCCGCGGCTTTCGGGAACTGACCCGCCGGTCGCGCGAGCGCATCCCGACCATTTGCTTGGTCTTCGGCTCGTCCACCGCCGGCGGCGCGTACGTGCCAGGCATGTCCGACTACATCGTGATGGTGAAGAACGGGGCCCGGGTGTTCCTCGGCGGTCCGCCGCTCGTGAAGATGGCGATCCACGAGGACGTCGACGAGGAGACGCTCGGCGGCGCCGACATGCACAGCCGGGTCTCGGGGGTTTCCGACTACCTGGCACAGGACGAGCGCGACGCGATCCGCATCGGGCGCGAGATCGTCGCCCAGCTCAACTGGAAGAAGCTCGGGTGGTCGAAGCGCGTGGCGGTCGAGGAACCGATCTACGACCCCGACGAGATGCTCGGTCTGGCCTCCATCGACATCCGGAAGCCCTTCGACGTGAAGGAGCTCCTCGCGCGCATCGTCGACGGCTCGCGCTTCCACGAGTTCAAGCCGACGTACGGCACGACGCTCGTGACCGGCTACGCCCACATCCACGGCTACCCGGTCGGCATCCTCGCCAACAACGGCATCCTCTTCTCGGAGTCGAGCGAGAAGGGCGCGCAGTTCATCCAGCTCTGCAACTCCACCAACACCCCCATCATTTTCTTCCAGAACATCACGGGGTTCATGGTCGGCAGCCGCTACGAGCAGGGCGGCATCATCAAGGACGGCGCCAAGCTCATCAACGCGGTCTCCAACTCCACCGTCCCGCACGTGACCGTCATGGTCGGTGCGAGCTACGGCGCCGGCAACTACGGCATGGCCGGCCGCGCCTACGACCCGCGCTTCGTTTTCAGCTGGCCGAACCACCGGATCGCCGTCATGGGCCCCGAGCAGCTCGCGGGCGTGCTCTCGATCGTGCGCCGCCAGGCGGCCGAGCGGGCAGGGCAGCCGTTCAACGAGGCCGAGGACGCCATGATCAAGCAGATGGTCCAGGGCCAGATCGAGAAGGAGAGCTACGCCTTCTTCGCGACCGCGAGAGTTTGGGACGACGGGATCATCGACCCGCGCGACACCCGCACCGTCCTCGGCATCGCGCTCTCGGCGGTGCATAACAACGCGATCGAGGGGACGAGCGGGTACGGCGTGTTCCGGATGTAACGACTGCGCTCGTCGCCTGCGACATCGCTCACCCGGGGGACGTGCTCCGTTTCGGCGCGCTCGATGCGTCGAACAGGATCGACGCGGTGCTTCTCCGCGTTGACCACGGACGCCGCTCGGGGGCACAATCCGCGACCCACGGACGTCGATGCGAACCCCCCGCGAGAACCCCGCCGCCGGCCGCGACCTCGGCGGACGCCAACGCGCTGAGGACAAGCTCCGGCAGAGCGAGGAAGGGTTCAAGAGCGTCTTCGAGCACGCTCCGATCGGCATCATCCTGCTCGGTGCGGACGTCCGCATCCAGCGCGCAAACCGGGCGATCTGCTCCATGCTGGGGTACAGCGAGGAGGAGCTTCTGGGACGCGACGCGGCCGAGCTCCTGCATCCGGACGAGCACGAGGCGAGCGCCGCGATGCGGTCGCGCGTCCTCACGGGGGAGGTGAGCGAGGTCGCGGTCGAGCGGCGGGCGCTCCATCGCGACGGCCGCGTGCTCTGGCTCCAGGTGCGGAGCAGCGTGCAGCGCACGGCGGACGGCCAGGTCGACCTCATCATCAGCCAGCTCCTCGACGTCACCGAGCAGCGCCACCAGGAAATGGAGCTGCGTGACAGTGAGGCGCGGTTCCGGACGATCTTCGAGAAGGCCCCGATCGGCATGGCCTTGATCTCGCCGCCCGGCGAGCTGCTGCAGGTGAACGGCGCGCTCGCGGCGATGCTGGGTCGGACGCCGGCGGAGCTCGAGCGTGTCGGGGTTCCGGAGATCATCCACCCGGACGATCTCGTGACGACGCGAGCGCAGGTGGAAGCGGCGCTCGCGGGACGGCACGACACGATCACCGGGGAGTCCCGCTACCTCCGACCCGAGGGCGGCATCGTCTGGGGCGCGTTCCACAGCACGCTCGTGCACGGCGCCGACGGCCAGCCGCGCTACTTCGTCTCGCAGGTGATCGACGTGACCGAGCGGAAGGCGGCCGAGGAGGCGCTCCGTGAGAGCGAGGCACGCTACCGGAGCCTGGTGCAGTCGTCGCAAGACCTGATCGTGCGCACGGATCTCGCCGGCAACCTGACCTTCGTGAACGACGCCTGGTGCGCGAAGTTCGGCCGGACCCGCGACGAGGTCATGGGCAAGAGCGTGATGCCGCGCATCCTCGAGGCGGACCGTGGCGTCGCCGAGCGTGAGCTCCGCTCCCTGGCGGCCCCTCCGCACCGGACCCGCGTCCGCATCCGCCAGCCGGCGGTCGACGGCGTGCGCTGGATCGAGTGGGAGGGCCGCGGCATCTTCGACGACGCCGGCACCGTGATCGAGCTGCAGTCGATCGGCCGCGACATCACGCAGGCGCACGAGGTCGCCGAGGCGCTGCGCGCGAGCGAAGCGCGCTACCGCGGGGTTGTCGAGTCGCAGGAGGCTATCGTGCTGCGCATGGACCTCCACCGGCGGATCACGTTCGTGAACGACTACGGCAGCCGCGTGATCGGCATTCCGCGGGAGCTGATCCTCGGGGTCGATGCGCTCGACTGGGTGCACCCCGACGATTACGAGGCGGCGCGGGCGGCGTTCGCGAGCGAGCTGCTGCCCCCGTATCGCGCGTCCTTGGAGTGTCGGACGCAGATCGGGGGCGAGATCCGCTGGTTCGAATGGGAGGCGCGAGCAATCGTCGACGAGCACGGGACGCCGCTCGAGCTGCAATCGGTCGGCTTCGACGTGACCGAGCGACGGGAAGCCGCCGACGCGCTCCGCGTGTCGCTCGAGGAGCTGCGCCAGAGCGAGGAGCAGCTTCGCCGGCTCGCACAGCGCCAGGTCGCGGTCCGCGAGGAGGAACGGAAGCGCCTCGGTTTCGACCTCCACGACGGCGTCTGCCAGGAGCTCATCGGGATCGGCATCCTGGTCGAGTCCGCGCGCCGTCGCCAGGAGGGACGGGCGGGCGGCCGCGCCGACGAGCTCCGGCGGGTGAGCGGCTACCTCGGCGAGGTCGTGGAGCACCTGCGTCTCCTCGCCGGCGAGCTCCGACCGATGCTGCTCCACGATCTCGGTCTCCAGCAGAGCCTGCGGTCGCTGGCGCTCGGGCTCGCGAGCAATGCGACGAGCATCCAGGCCGTGTTTCCGACCCGCGTGCCGCGTCTGGCCGAGGCACAGGAAGTCGCGGTGTACCGGATCGCGCAGGAGGCGCTCACGAACGCGCTCCGCCACGCCCGTGCCCGCGTCGTGACGCTCGAGCTCGCCACCAGCCTGGGGCGCCTGCGGCTCGAGGTGCGCGACGACGGCTGCGGCTTCGATCCGGGTCATCGTCGCGAGACGGCGCTCGGCCTGCTCAGCATGGAAGAGCGCGCGCTCGCGCTCGGTGGCCGTCTCGCCGTGACGTCGGCACTCGGGCGCGGCACGACGATCGTGCTCGAATGCCCGCTCGTCGAGCGCTCCGACACGAGCGCAGCCTGACCGCACCGTGCATGGAGAGGAGGACGCGACCCGGGTGCCAGGCGGATCGCGTCCTCGGCGCGGCGGAGGGTGAGCCGCGCGGCGAGACCGGACGGGGCCTCAGAACTGGTACGTGAGCTTCAGCGCCGTTTCGGAGCGGCCCCGGTTCAGGCCCCCGAGGCCCCATGGCTCGAAGTTCAGCTCCTTCGTCGGATTGATCAGGAACCGCTGCGCGAGGTTCACGGCGAAGTTCGGGGTCACGAACCAGTCGACGCCCCAGACGACCTCCTGGCTGTAGCCGTTCACCGGATCGAGGAGGTAGATCATCGACGGCACGACGCTGCCGCCCTTGTAGAAGCCGATGATCGCCAGCGTCATCAGCATCTCCCAGCGCCGGATGTCGTCGCGGTAGGCGCGCGGCGGATCTTGATTCGTCGGCTTCGAGACGGTCGGCAGGTCGAGGCTGCCGATCGTGCTCTTGGCTTTCTGGATCATGTAGGTCGTGAAGAGCTGACCTGTGATGAAGAACGTCGTCTTCTTGTTCAGCGGGCGGATCCACGTCGGGCGGTCGAAGGCGATGAGGCTCGACCACACGTCGTGGTTGCGAATCCCGGGGAGGAACGGCGCATAGGTGGTCTCACGGACGCACCTCGGCTGCTTCGCGATCGCATTCGGACTGTGGCCGCACGAGTAGAAGGGGAGGCCGAAATCGTACGCCTCCTCGATTCGCCAGACGGTCCTCGACCACTCGTCGAAATAGTTCGCCGCGATGCCGATCGTGTGGATGTAGGGCGCGTAGAACTCGACGGGCAGGGTGCCTCGCTGGATCAGCGCGGCCGTGCGCACCTGGCCCGCCTCCGTCGGCGGGATGCCGCGCGCGACCGCGGCGGACGTCGAGGCGCCGCCGCTCGCCGAGAAGCGCTGATAGAGGTAGCCGACCTGGAGCTGAAGACCCTCGGGAACGAGCCACGTGTCCGGGCCGGCGACGCCGTTGAAGCGGATGCCGAACTGGCTGTTGTCGATCGGGTTCCGGTCGTAGTTGCCCTGGCGGAAGAGCCCGGTGCCGTTCATCAGGCGCACGACCCGCGACGGGTTCGTCGTGAGGCCGCCGCTCCGCGGGTTGGTGAGCGGGTTGCCGATTTTCACGCCCCACGGCGCCGGGAGGAAGCTCACCTTGGTCGGCTGCCAGTCGCCGGGGTTCCAGTAGGCCTCCGCGAAGACGTTGCTCCACGAGCCGACGCTCCCGAGGTCATAGAGGCCCTTGATCATCCAGAACGGGATACGGAGGTCGTCGAGGCCGTAGGACGGCGGCGGCAGCTCCTGCTGGAAGTGCCACGAGAGGTCGAGCGCGTTGGCGCGGTCGAGGAGGCGAAACCCGTCGGATTCGCCCCAGATGATCTGCTGTCGTCCGGCCCGCACGCTGAACCCGCCGCGGAATTTGACATCGACGTATGCCTCGCGGAGCGTGCTCTCGAACGTGAACGCGTCGCGGGCGCCGCGGTCGAAGTCGTCCAGATCGTCGAAGCGCTTGTCGACCTTCTCGCCCTGGAACGTGCGCTTGGTGCGCATGCCGGGCGTCGTGTCGTACACGCTGTCGTAGACGCCCCGATAGAGCAGGAAGAGGTTCGAGCTTTCGATCAGGTCGGGGAGGTCGAAGCGATCGAGCCACTTGCCGCCGCGTGGCATCCAGTGCCAGTCGACCCGGATCTTCATCGTGTTGCGTTGCTGGATGAACTGGAACTTGTCGACGTCGGGGTGCCGCACGATTTGGGTCGACGCGAGGCTTCCGGAAAGCTCGAGCGGCCCGAACTTTTGGGTGGCGTCGGCGGCAGGGCTCGGCAGGACGACGAAAGCCGTGATGACGAGCGCGATAGCCATTCCACGGTGGCGCATCTGATTGCCTCCTCGAGCCATCCGTACGTCCCCGCGAACGATCGACTCCACGCAAATCGTCTAGTCGGAACCGGAATGCTCTCCGGTTCGGACGCCGGTTGACATGCGTTCCGCGCTAGGCAGAGTCGCCGGAGCGAGGAGGCGACGCATGCGGCGAACGGCGACGGCGATCGGGCTGGTGGTGCTGGTGGCGCTCGGGATCTCGGCGCGGACGGCGGATGCGCTCAGCCGTGACCGCTACGCGAACGCGGAGCCCTACGGGCTCTTCTTCAACGACTACGGGCCGAACTTCTATGTCGGTTTCGTGCCGCGCGAGCAGGATCGGGCGCGGATCACCATGCACCTCGGACGGGGAAACCAGCTGCGCCTCCGGATCGTGCTCTCCGAGGACGCGATCACCAACTACATTTCCGATCAGGTCGCGCGCCACGACCTCTACAAGGAGCTCATCGACGAGCAGGTCATCCAGCTCACGACCAACATGGCGTGGGAGGCCTACGAGAAACGCTTCGCCGATGCCGGGCTCGCGGCGCTCGCAGCGAAGAAGAGCGGCATGCCGCCGGCGGAATGGCGCGAGCTCAACCTCCAGACGCTCGCGAAACTGATGCCCGAGCGCGTCTACCACATCCAGAAGGACGTCGGCCGCATGCTCGACGAGTGGAAGGCGCGCCTCGCCGCGGGCGAGCCTCCGACGACACTCGACGCGAAGCTCGAGGCGGTGAACGACCTCTTCCCGCACCGCATCTTCGCCTCCGAGCTGTCTCCGGCCGAGGACGCGGCATTTGCGGAGCTCGTGAGCCTCGCGCGCGGCGGCGACGCGGCGGCGTTCCGCGCGAAGGCCGAGGCGTTCTTCGGCGCCGTCACCAACCACGTCTATCCGGTCACCGGCGGAAAGCTCGACTACTGGGAGGTGACCGCGATCTATGCCGCCGGTACCCACGACAGCACGATGACGCACGGCGGGCACACGATCCCGCAGATCACGACCCCGGGCGTCTGGCCGCTGATCCCGCGCATGCACGGCAAGGGCTTCACCGGCATGGTCGATTACATCTCCTCCGAGGGGTACTACGGCTTGAAGCCCATGCTGCCGTACGAGTACGCGGGCGGCATCACCTACAACGCGGTCCACAACACCGGGATCAGCAACTGGATCCCCGGGCACCCGCTGCTGCCGAAGGACTGGTCGAAGGTCACCGACGGAAGCCGCGACGGTAAGCCGTTCCGGCGCGTGTCGTTGACCAGCCGCGGACCCGTGTCCCACGGGTGCACGCGGCTCGACGAGGGTCACCTGGCGGAGCTTCGCGAGATGCTGCCGTCCGCGAGCGAGGCCATGCAGGGCATCGTCCAGTACCGCAACGTCTCGCAGTGCTACGACGTCTTCGACCCGAAGGGCGACGGCGACGATCGCGTCATGGGGGTGCAGTACTACATCGCGTTCCGCCACACCGACTCGCGGGTGATGCAGCAGATCTGGGCGCAGAACGACCGCCAGAGCTTCTACCAGTGGCTCTACGGCGACGGCATGACCTACGGCCCGCTGCAGGAGGTCGTCATCAAGGAGGCCTGCGACGGCCGCTTCGTCGGGCGGAAGGCGCGCGAGGGCAGGACCTACCGCGGTCTCAAGCTCTATGAGGCGCCCTACGAGCCCGAGACCGTCCAGATGTACACGATCAAGGGCGTCGACGCGTTCTCCAGGGCCGGCATGGACTTCAATCGCGAGCTCCGCCGCGTCGGCCATGGGTACACGATCGACCGGAAGCTGCTCGGGCTGGATTAGGTTGGCTCACAAGGGGGATCTCGCGAGTGCGGCAAAGCCGCACTCGCGCATCCCCGGCTCGCTCCGCTCGGCCTCGCGCTCCGCCCTCGTAGGGCGTTGTCTTGAGGCAGCCTCCCTGGAAAGGGGAAACCTCTCGCCCTCCGCGCGGAGGTCGAATCTTGGGTGAGTTTCGCGTCAGCGGACGGCGACGCTCATCAGGAGAAGGGTCGGGTCCGCCTTCAGCCCGTTGCTCGTGACCTCGGCGACGCGTACGGAGAAGTCGGAAGCCGAGAGGCGTCCCCCTGACGTCACGTTGAAGCGGCAGAAGACGTCGAGCGGGAAGGGCAGGCTCTGGGCGCTCGCGACCACGAGGTGGAGCTCGCCCGTCCCGCGGTCGCTGGCGACGAGAAAATATCCCGTGCCGGCATTGCAGTCCGGCTCGCGGCTGCTGGTACCGAAGGAGCCGAGCGCGGGCGGGTAGCCGACGCGGACGTCGAAGGCCTCGAGCGCGGTGCGAGCGCTCGCGCGCAGCACTACGAGGCCGCTCCCGCTGTGCTCGGCGGGAGCGGGGTTGGCGCCGACGGCGGGCGGCGGGACGCCGGCGTCGGGCATGTCGACCCCGCCCGCAGCGTCGTCGTCGGGCCGTACGAACGGCGGCGGAGCGCTGCGTTCCGGGGTGCGGAACGCACGCGTACGCGGAACGGGAGCGACCTCCTCGTGCGCGGGCAATTGCTCGGGCGCGGGCAACTGCTCGAGCGCGGGCAACTGCTCGAGCGCGGGCTCCGGGTCCCCGACCGCCGCCTCGTGCGCGAACGGCGTCGGCGACGCGCTCGGCGCGGTCCGTGCGGCGGTCCCGGTGGCAACCGGCGTCGGCGCGATCGGCGGATGGGGCGTTGCGACGCTCGTTGCCGTCGCGGCGGTCGCCTGTGGGCTCGGGGTCAGCGCGGCGGCGGGACGCACGGTCATCACGGCAAGCGCGCAGCACAGCAGGGCGACCCGGCTCAACCTGAGGACAATGGCCATGGCACGAACTGTCAATCGAGTGACGTCGAACGTCAAGCGCCGTCCCCCCGGCGAGCCTATGGTCCGCGGCACGGAGGACGACACCGATGGCAACACGCGACCGCTACCCCGAGGCACTCGACACGATGGACTGGCAGCGCGCCCAGCAGTTCGAGACGAGCTTCACGTGGGAGTACGACGACGGCCGGGACAAGCTCCTGAACCTCTACCGCAAGGGCAAGAAGCTGCAGTGGGACGCGGCCGAGCGCATCGATTGGTCGCAGGACCTGGACCCCGAAAACCCCTCGGGCCTCCCCGACGAGGTGATCCCGATCTTCGGCTCCGACGTATGGCGCCGCCTCGACGCGCGCCAGCAGGCGCGGGTACGGACCCACTTCCAGGCCTGGCAGCTCTCGCAATTCCTCCACGGGGAGCAGGGCGCCCTCGTCTGCACCGCGAAGATCGTCCAGCAGGTGCCGACCATCGACGCCAAGTTCTATGCCGCGACCCAGGTCGTCGACGAGGCGCGCCACGTCGAGGCGTATGCCCGGCTCCTCCACGAGAAGTTCGACCTGGTGTACCCGATCAACCCGCACCTGAAGCAGCTCCTGGACGACACGCTCGGCGACGCGCGCTGGGACTTCACGTACCTCGGCATGCAGGTGCTGATCGAAGGCGTCGCCCTCGCGGCGTTCGGCTTGATCCGCGACCAGGCGACGAACCCGCTCGCGCAGTCGGTCACCGCCTACGTCATGCAGGACGAAGCCCGCCACGTCGCCTTCGGCCGCCTCGCGCTCCGCGACTACTATCCGCAGCTCACCGACAAGGAGCGCGACGAGCGCGAGGAGTTCATCGTGGAGGGCTGCTACCTCCTGCGTGACCGCTTCCTCGCCGAGGAGGTGTGGCAGGCGCTCGAGCTGCCGGTCGAGGAGTGCAAGCGCCACGTCGACCAGTCCGAGATGCTGCGGCTCTACCGGACCAGCCTTTTCACCCGCATCGTTCCGACCATCAAGGAGATCGGCCTCTGGGGACCGCGCATCCAGAAGGCGTACGCCGACATGGGCATCCTCGGGTTCGCCGACGCCGACTTGGACGCGCTCGGAGCGCGCGACGAGGCGATCGCGGAGGAGCTCGACCGCCGCAAGCAGGAGGTCGAGAACGTCGCACGCCTCGCGCTTTAGCTCACAAGGGGGATCTCTCCCCCTTCGCGAGTGCGGCACAGCCGCACTCGCTCATCCCCCGGCTCGCTTCGCTCGGCCGCGCGCGATGCGCGCGGAGGTCGTCTGGGTCCGCCTCCCAGGCGATTTGGCCCGTGTGGCCGAGCGCTGCGTGCTCGGATCCTCCGCTGGCCCGAGGCGCGCGAGGTCAACTCACGCTCTGGTCGATTCCGGCCCCGTGCGGTCGAGCGCGTACGCGCTCGGATCCTCCGCTGGCCCGAGGCGCGCGAGGTCAACTCACGCGCCTCGCTGCCCGCATCTGTTTCTGGTGCTGCTTGGGCGTCGAGCCGGTCCAGCGCCGGAAGGCGCGGTCGAAGGCCGAGAGCTCGGAGTAGCCGACCAGGAACGCAATCTCGGTGAGATCGCTTTTCGCGTCCGCGAGGTAGCGGAGCGCGAGCTCGCGGCGGACCTCGTCGACGAGGCCTTTGAAGACGAGGCCGTGCTCGCCGAGGCGGCGTTGCAATGTCCGCACGCTGAGCGCGTGCCGCTCGGCGACGGCCTCGATCGACGGCGGGCCGTCACAGACGCGCAGCGCGATCGTCTCGCGCACGGCCGCGAGCCAGCCGCCGTCGGCGGTCGTCGCGGCGAGCCTCTCCTCGAGGTGGCGCTGCACGATCGGCAGCAGACGGCGGTCGGCGTCGGGCACGGCGCGCTCGAGCACCTCGGCGTCGAAGACCAACGCCGCGGACACCGGCGCGTCGAAGCGGATCGGGACCCCGATGACGCGCGCGTGCTCCGCCGTACGCGCCGGCCGAGGGTGTCCGAGGAGGACCTGACGGGGCGACCAGTCGACACCGATCAGGCGGCGTACGATCCGGATGCCGAAGACGACGGCACCCTCGGCGTAATGCCGCGCGCGCTCGCGCCCGGGCAGGCCGACGTCGTGGACGAGGCGCGCCTCGTGTCCCTCGACCTCGCATCCGAGGCGGCTGCCCTCCCAGTGCGTGCGCGCATAGCGCTCGAAGTTCTGGAGCGCCGTGCCGACGCTCGGGGCGTTCAGGACGGCGTAGGAGAGCGCTCCGATGGCGCCGAAGTCGTAGGTCTCGCCGAGGTGGAGGCCGAAAGCGTCGTCGCCGAGCTCGTCGGCAGCGGCATCGAACAACGTCAGCATGCGCTCCGACGCCAGCATGCGGTCGGGATCGGCGAAGTCGTCCGGTGCGAGGCCCGCCGCCGCGAGGACGCGCACGGAGCTCCCGCCGCCGGCGGCGACGGCTTCGAGGATGCCGGCTGCGCCTCCGGCACGCATGCGCGTGATCGTCATGGTGGGGCCGGGTGGCGTTTTCGACCACCCCGCGGGTGTTGGTCAAGGTTGGCACAGGCCGCCGCCGGCCTTCCCTAGACTCCGGGGCGGCACCGTGGCAGGTCTCGCCGGTGCCGACGGCCGATCGGCGAGCCCACAGCCAGGAGGATCGCGCATGAGCACCACCGAGCAGGAGTCACGCCAGGTCGCCGAACAGGCGCGCGAGACCGAATGGGAGGGCCGCACGTTCCTGCGCGAGCTCTTCCTCGGCAAGCTCTCGCTGCCGCTCATCCACCCCTTTCCGATGGACGCGGCAACCGAGCGTCCCGAGTTCACCCGCTTCTACCAGGCGATGGAGACGTTCCTCCGCGAGGAGGTCGACAGCGCCGCGATCGATCAGACCGGCGAGTACCCCGAACACGTGATCGACGGCCTCCGGAAGCTCGGCGCGTTCGGCATGAAGATCCCGACCGAGTACGGTGGGCTCGGGTTCACGGTGACCGAGTATTGCAAGGTGATGCAGCTCATCGGCTCGACCGACAACAACGTGAGCGCGCTGCTCTCGGCGCACCAATCGATCGGGGTCCCGCAGCCGCTCAAGCTCTTCGGCACGCCCGACCAGAAGAAGAAGTACCTGCCGCGCTGCGCGGCGGGCGCGATCTCGGCGTTCGCGCTCACCGAGCCGCACGTCGGGTCCGACCCCGCGAGCCTCGCGACGACGGCCCGCCGCGAGGGCGACGACTTCATCCTGAACGGCGAGAAGCTGTGGTGCACCGACGGCACCCTCGCCGAGCTGCTCGTGGTGATGGCGCGCGACCCGCAGACGAAGAAGATCAGCGCGTTCGTCGTCGAGACCGACACGCCCGGCGTCAAGGTCGAGTACCGCTGCCGCTTCATGGGTCTGAAAGCGCTCGCAAACGGCGTCATCAGCTTCCGCGACGTGCGGGTCCCGCGCGAGAACTTGATCGGCGAAGAAGGGAAGGGGCTCCGGATCGCGCTCACGACCCTCAACACGGGCCGGCTCACCCTGCCGGCGTGCTGCGCCGGCATCGCGAAGCAGTGTCTCAAGATCGTCCGGGGCTGGTCCGACGCGCGCCAGCAGTGGGGTCTCCCGATCTGGAAGCACGAGGCGGTCGGACACATGATCGCCGACATGGCTGCGACGACCTTCGCCATGGACTCGGTGTGGATGCTGGCGAGCGCCATGGCGGATCGCGGCAACTACGACATTCGGCTCGAAGCCGCCGCCGCGAAGGAATGGAACACCGTCCGGTGCTGGGAGATCGTCGACAAGACGCTGCAGCTCCGCGGCGGGCGCGGCTACGAGACCGAAACGTCGCTCCAGGGCCGCGGCGAGCATCCCATCCCGGTCGAGCGCATGATGCGCGACTGCCGCATCAACCTCATCTTCGAGGGCTCGAGCGAGATCATGCACCTCTTCATGGCGCGCGAGGCCGTCGACAAGCACCTCGAGGTCGCCGGGGCCATGATCGACCCGAAGAACGGCACGCGCGAGAAGGCCTCCGCCATGCCCGGTATCCTCGGGTTCTACGCGCGATGGTACCCGCCGCTCTGGCTGAAGGGCATCGGCGGGTCGAGCGACGTGCTCGGCTGGGGCACGCTCGGGCCGCACCTCCGCTTCGTCGAGCGGAGCGCGCGAAAGCTCGCGCGCGAGAGCTTCCACGGCATGGCCGTCTACCAGGCGAAGATGGAGCGCAAGCAGGGCTTCCTCTTCCGGACCGTCGACATCGTGATGGAGCTCTTCGCGATGTCGGCGTCGCTCTGCCGCGCCCGGCGGATGTACGACGAGCATCACCCCGACGCGGAAAGCGCGCTCGAGCTCGCCGATCTGTTCTGCCGGAGCTCACGCCGGAAGGTGAGCCGGCTGTTTCGCGAGCTCTGGAGCAACGACGACGCGATCAAGAACAAGGTCGCAGCGACCGTCATGGGCGGGAAGCACGCCTGGCTCGAGGGCGGGGTCATGGACATGGGCCTCACCGAAGCGGCGTTCCAGACGCGCTCGCTCGTCGAGTTGCGGAACCGCCTCGAGAGCAGCCAGGAGGCGGGCGCGGCGGGCTGACGGGTTCCGGCGCGACGCGGCGGTCGGCAGCGCGTCGGGGGACGTCCAGGGTCGCCTCCTGAGGCGACGCGCGCGGCGGCTTCGGCTATAGAGTCGCGCGGACGATGGGGGCGGGGACGGACAGGAGGCGGCGCCGCCGGCGCGGCGGACCGGTCGGTGCGCGGCGCTTCGCGTGGCACGCGGTCGAGCTTGCGGGGCTCGTGGCGATTGCGCTCGTCGCGGCGGTCGCGGCGCTCGGACGCGGGGCGGGGCAGTTCGCCGGCGTCGGCATCTGGGCGCACCTCGTTCCGTTCGCGGGCGTCGCGGTACTCTTCGGCTTGACCCTCGCGCTTGCGCTCCGCGGGTGGCTCGCGCTCCGTCCCCGGCTCGCGGCTGCTGCGCCGGCGCTCCCCGCGGCCGCTGCGCTCGTGCTGGCGGCCGGCGCGTACTGGTGGGCGACGCGGCCGGCGTTCCAGCTCGACCTGTTGCGCCTGCGGACCGCGGTCGGGGGTACCGCCGAGGCCGAGCGCACGGCGATCTCCCACCAGGTATTCGCCGCGTACCGCCGCGCCGATCGCGGGGCGCTCGTGCGCATGCTCGAGCGCGCCCGGCCCTACGAGCCCGCGATCCGCGAGGCGGCCGAGGCGTTCGGGGTCGACCCGGAGGTGCTGATGGGCATCGGCGCCACCGAGTCGTCGTTCCGGCCGCGAACGAGCAGTGACGGCGGCCGCGGCCTCTTCCAGATCACCGCGCCGCCGGCCGACGCGGTTGCGGCGGTGCGCCGTCGGCTCGGGGCCGAGCCCGACCCCGACGACCCGCGCCACAACGCGTGGCTCGCGGCGGCGACCTTCGGCCGCTACCTCGCCGACATGCGCGGGGACCTGTTCCTCGGCCTGCTGGCGTACAACATCGGGCCGCAGAACGGCGGCCTTCGCTCGATCATGGCCCAGTACGGTGCGCGCGATTTCGTGACGATCCAGCCGTACCTGCAGCTCCTGCCGCGCGACTATCCCGTCCGCGTCCTCTCGGCTGCCCTCGCGTATCGCCTCTGGCGCACCGAGGCGGCGCTCCCCGCGTACGAGGTCGGAGGCAACGCGGTGCGGATCCAGCGACTCGGGGTGCCGGGCCTCTGAGCGCACGGCACAGCGCAGTCCGAAGAGCGTCCGCTGCTGCAGATTTTGTCTTGTCCGGCAGAGTCATCTCTGTAGAATCCCTCACGACAGTACCTATCTGACCTGGAGGTTTCCCCCATGACGACGAGGTTTCCGAGCTGCACGCGTGTGCTGGTGGCGGTGTGTATGGTGTCGATCGGCGTGACGACGCTCTTTCCGACGAGCGCGTTCGCCGCGTGCGGCGACGGCGTCGTCGATTCGGGCGAGCAGTGTGACGGCGGCGAGTGCTGTATGGCGAGCTGTGTCTTCGTGGAGTTCGGCACCGCGTGCACCGACGACGGCGAGTTCTGCACCCGCGACATCTGCGACGGTGCCGGGAGTTGCGTCCACGACGGCACGCCGCTCGATTCCTGCCTCGCGGCGCCGAAGGGCAAGCTCGTCATCACGAACGACGCCGACGATGCCAAGGACAAGCTCCTGCTGCAGATGCAGAACGCGCCGGGGATCAGCCCCGCCGATCTCGGCGATCCGACGACCACCGACACGTACCACGCCTGCATCTTCGGACCCGATGGGCTCCTGATGCAGGCCGAGGTCGGTCCGGGAGGCACCTGCGCCGGGAAGCCGTGCTGGGCCGAGACGACGACGGGCTTCACCTACAAGGACAAGAGCGGCGCCCGCGACGGCATCACGGCGCTCACCCTCAAGGCGAGCGCCAAGCCGAAGACCAAGATCAACGCGCGCGGGCAGGGTAACGCCCTCGCGGAACCGGCGCTGCCATTCCCCGACAAGGTGATGGCGCAGATCGTGAACGAGCAGACCGGGCAGTGCTTCGAGATGTACTTTCTCGAGCCCTCGGCGGTGAAGAAGAACAGTGCGGCGGGGTACGACGCGAAGTCGGCGGCGCCCGGGTTCGAGGTGCCGGGGCTCGCGATCGTCGTCCGTCAGGACGATTTGTCACCCGGCGCACCGAGCATCGCCGAGAACCGCGGCCTGCCACCGCCGGGTCCGGATCCGACCAAGGTCCACATCCGGTCAATTACTTACCAGGGCACCGGGTGTCCGCAGGGAACCGTCGGGCAGTCGTTGTCCACCGACCAGACGTCGTTCACCATGATCTTCGATCAGCTCGTCGCGTCGAAGGGTCCGGGCATCCCGATCGAGAACAGCACCAAGACCTGCCAAGTGAACCTCGACCTCAAGGTCCCGAAGGGCTGGCAGTACAGCATCGCTACCATCGACTACCGCGGCTTCATGAGCCTGCCGAAGAAGATGAAGGCGACTCAGGAAGCGACGTACTACTTCGAAGGCGACGGCGAGCTTGCCTCCGCCGACACGACCTTCGCGGGCCCGGTGACGAAGGAGTACCTGATCCGCGACACGATCCCGTTCAGCACGGTCGTGTGGTCGTCCTGCGACAAGGCCCGGCCGCTGACCATCACGAGCCAGCTCTCCCTGAAGGGCGGCACGGAGCCCGGCCAGATCAGCAACGACAGCATCGAAGGCAAGATCGGGTTCGTCGTCGCCCTCCAATGGAAGCCCTGCCCGTAGGACCGGGCGGAGGTCACCCCAAGTAGTAGCGGGCTTCTAGGACGTTGCCGTCCAGGTCGCGGAAGTAGAATGCTTCCGGGGCGAGGCCCTGGGCGCCGAACGATTGCTGCATCACGGTCGAGATCGCGACGCCGTTCGCCTCGAGACGGCCGCGGAGCGTCTGGAAGTCTTCGGCTGAGAGCGCGAAGCATACGTGGTTCACGCGGTTCCCGGCGCTCGCGTCTGCACCCGCCATTGCGTCGACCATCGGAGCCGCGACTCGCGCCATGAGATCCAGGATGGCGGTCGGCGAGATGCGGACACTCGGGAACGGTGCGCTGCCGGCACGGAACTCGTCGACGCGGACCGGCGTGAGGCCGACGACGTCCACGTAGAACTCGACCGCCCGGAGCGGATCATCGCTCCAGAGAACGACGTGGTCGAGCGTTCCCTGCATGGAAGAACGCGCTATTGCTTCTTGGCGACGCAGAGCATCGCCTTGGCAGTCACTCTGCAGGGGTCGATCGTGCCGACGCGGTCGATGCCGTCGACCGCGGTCGCCGGGTCGGTCGTGATCCGCACCAGGAGCGGCGGTCCGAACGGCTCGGTGAGCGTCAGCGACTGGAATCGTACCGAGAACCGGTAGCGGTTCGGCTTGGCCTTCAGCGGATCGAAGCGCCCGGTCCAGCGGCCGTCGGGGCTCTTGCAGGTCACCCGGCCGCTCTTGAACGTCTTGCAGTCGGCGGCGGTGAACACGAAGGTGCGATCGAGCGCGAGGCCATCGAGGATCTGCACCTCGACGCCGCTCGCCGGGTCGAAGGGGGCCCCGCTGCCGTTGAGGAGCTCGCCCTTCGCGAGGATCTCGCCCTTGCCGGTTCCGGCCCGGACGCGTCCGCGCTTCAGCTCGAGCTCGGCGTCCACGCTGTCGCATGCGTCGCCGTCCCCGTCGCCGTCGAGATCCGACTGGCTCGGGTTGAAGGTGTCCGGGCAGTTGTCGACGTCGTTGCAGATCTGATCGCCGTCCGCGTCGCCCGCTACACCGCACGGACCGTTGGTCGGCTGCGCGCTCGGGGTCGTGGCAGCGGCCGTGAGCGTCGGTGTGACGGTCACGGCAACGGTCGGAGTGACGGAGCTAGTGGTGCTCGGAGTCGCGGTCGGCGTGCTCGTGGCCGTGCTCGTCGCTTCGGGCGTCGCGGAGACCGTGGGTGTCGGCACGTCGGACACGGTCGCGGTGGTGGTTGCAGTTGCCGTCGGCGTGGCAGTCGCAGTCACCGTCGGCGTCACGGTCGCGGTCGGTGTGGAAGTGAGCGCTGCGGTCGCAGTGACCGTCGGCGTCGCGGTCAGCGCCACGGTCGCGGTCCCGGTCGGTGTGGTGGTCAGCGCGGCGGTTGCCGTGACCGTGGGCGTCGCGGTGAGCGCCGCGGTTGCAGTCGCGGTCGGTGTGGCGGTCAGCGCGGCGGTTGCCGTGACCGTGGGCGTCGCGGTGAGCGCCGCGGTTGCAGTTACGGTCGGTGTCGCGGTCAGCGCTGCGGTTGCAGTTACGGTCGGTGTCGCGGTCAGCGCTGCGGTTGCTGTGACCGTGGGCGTCGCGGTGAGCGCCGCGGTTGCAGTCGCGG
>JANNPN010000445.1:0-4079 GCA_031400185.1 Polyangiaceae bacterium | reverse complement strand
CGCGGCCGCTGCCGCCGGCGCGGGCGCCTCGACGACGACGTCGCTCGCCGACAGCTTCGAGATCGGCGCGAACTGCTCGAAGCGGAACCGCTTGCTCGCGGCCCGGAACTCGTCGCCGTTCACGAGCGGGGTCGGCGCCAGCATCTTCACGTACGTGCCGTTCTTGCTGCCGAGGTCGAAGATGCCGACCTTGCCGTTCTCGAAACGGAACTGCGCATGCCGGCGCGACAGGCTCAGATCGCCGCGGTCGAGCGACACCGTCTCGGTGCGGCCGATGATGAGCCCCTTCTCGGGGATCGGATACGTCTGCTGCTGCACGCCCTCGGCGTTGTAGTGGACGACCGCGAAGCCGCTGCCCTGCTTCGCGACCATCAGGATCTGCGCGCCGATCCACACGAGGTCGTTCTCGGCGAGCGGCCGGCCGGCGACGCCCTTGGCGCGGAGCCACACGCCGGAGCCGCCGCTCTTGTCTTCGAGCGCGTAGCCGCCGCCGTGACGGACCAGGACGGCGTGCGTGTCGGCCATGTAGACGTCGTCGCCACACGCGATGTCGGGCGCCTTCTTGCCGATCGCGACCTGATCCTTGATGAGCGGGAAGGTCTCTTCCGCGGAGTCGTCCGGGTGCAGGCTCACGAGCTGCACCTCGCTCGCGGGCCGCTTGGCGTCGGCCGGCTGCGACGGCGTCGGCGGCACGACGACGGGCTTCGCGGGCGTCGGCTGCGCTGCGGCTGCCGCGGCGACCGGCGCCGTCTCGGCCTTCTGCACCACCAACCCGCCACGCGCCGCGATCACCTCGATCGCCTTCACGGCGTCGACCATCGCGGCCTTGATGTTGCGCTTCTCGACCACCTGCTCGTACGAGGTCGAGTCGTTGTAGTCCGTGCAGCGGAGGTACTTCGGTCCGCGGGCGTCCCCGGCCAGAAACACGCCGGACAGCGACACCTCGCCGTCGTGGTTCACCAGCATGAGCGGCCGATTGTTCATGAGCGGGATCTTGATGCCGCATCCCTGCAGCAGCTTCACGGGCAGATCCTCGCCGATGCACGCGACGACCTGGCTCTTCGAGAACTCGAGGTGGACCGTCTCGGCGGGTCGGCCGGGGGCGGCTTTGCGGTCGGTGCGCACCGATAGGTAGTCCACCTTGTCGTCGGCGGTCACGACCGCGACCGGCTCCGAGAAAGCGAGGTAGCGGACGTTGCCGTTGCCGACGTAGGCCGTGAAGAAGACGTCGGAGAGCGCTTTCGAGACCTTCGGCATGCTGCCGCCGCGGTACGACCAGTAGACCGCGCTCGGATCCTCGGCCGCCGTCTTCGCCGCCGAGATCGCGATCACGGCCTCGGCCGCCGACGTCCCGCCGCCGATCACGAGCGCCGGGTTGCCGACGTAGCTCTTCGCATCGTCGAGACGAAACGCGATGCCGTCCGTGTTGCCGGGGATGTCGAAGCGGCGCGGCACGCCGGCGCCGATCGCGAGGAGCACGTTCTTCGCGACGTAGCGCTCCTCCTCGCCGGTGCGGTGGTTCCAGGTCCGCACGCTCCACGTGCCGTCGTCCAGGCGATCGAGCCCGGTGAACTCGTGGCCGATCTTCGCGGTCAGCCCGTACTCCTTGTACTTGGCCTTCCACACCTTCACGAGATCGTCCTTGTCGATGTCGTCGAAGGCGAGCGCCGCGAGCATCGTGCCGCCGGCGGGGAACTGCAGCTTGTCACCGCCGCCGTAGCTCGGAAGGATCTGCTTCTCCTTCGGGTAGTCGCGGATGCGCTTCATGAGGTCGTCGTAGTCGACGACCAAGCACGACAGGCCGAGCTCCTTGCAACGTACCGCCGCAGCCGTGCCCGCGGGCCCGCCACCGGCAACGAACACATCGAGCACTTTGGGAAGCTCGACGGGTTGCTGAACCCTGAGCGTCCCGCGGCGGGTGTAATCCGCCTCGTCTATCTTGTCAGGCATCGACCCCGACCCCTTCTCCCAGCCACCCAACCGCGCCTTGAAGCCGCGCCTACCTACTGACTCCGCCTCGAAGTTGTCAAGGATTCGCGGCTCTACGCTCGACCTCGAGCGGCGCTCTGGGCAGCGTGAAACGTACCTCGGTTCCTCGTGCCAGCCCCGCGCTGGCCAAGGTGATGCGTCCTCCCATGAGGGTCACGAGCTCGCGACAGATGCTGAGGCCGAGACCGACGCCGTCTGCGGGCGCCGTCGCTCGGCTGTCGAGCCGCATGAACTTCCCGAACAGGAGCTCTTGCTGATCCGGCGGGATCCCGCAGCCGGTGTCCCGGACGACGAACGCGACGTCCCCCGCCCCGGCTTCCGTAGCCACCGTCACGCTACCGGTTGCGGTGAACTTGAGCGCGTTGCCCACCAGGTTGAGGAGGACCTGTTTCAGGCGCTGCCGGTCGGCGAGCACGGCGAGCGCCGGATCGGTCGCGACGGTGAGCGCCAGCCCCTTGGCGGTCGCGAGCACCTCGGTCAGCGACCGCACCTCCTCGACCACCGGCGCGACTTCCATCGGCTCGACGGTCAGCACGGCCGTTCCGGACTCGAGACGGGTGAGATCCAGCATGTCGGAGATCAACTGCAGGAGATGGATGGCGCTCTGGTTGCTTCGGGTCAGGAAGTCGCGGCATTCGTCCGGGCTGAGGCCGTCCTCGAGCACCAGGTTCAGGTACCCGATGATCACCGAGAGCGGGGTCCGGAGCTCGTGTGACAGGTTCGCGAGGAAGAGGTCCTTCGCGTGCGAGGCGCGGGCGAGCTCCGCGTTGGTCGTCTCGAGCCGCGCGGCATGCTCGTCGAGCTCGCGCCGGGTCGTCCGCTCGACGGTGACGTCGCGAAAAGCCCACACCCGACCGACGACCGTTCCATCGACGTCCCGGACGGGCCCGCTCCAGCGCTCGAGCAGGCCCTGCGCCGGGTGCACGATCTCGAGCTCGTCGACCTGGACGGCGTCCGGGTTGGCGTAGAGCCACGCGACGTTCCGCTCGAACTCGTCGGGACGGCGAAAAGACCGCGCCGCTTCCCCCCGCACATCGCAGTCGAGCTGGCCGACGACCGCGGAGGGCGCGAGGCCGAAGATCTCGCCGAACCGGCGGTTCGCGAAGCTGATCCGCGGGCCGTTGCCGGTGAATTGCACGTCGAGGATGCCGTCGGAGGTTGCATTCAGGATCGACTCGAGATGCGCCCGCGCGCCGCGGAGGTCGGCCTCGACGTCCTCCCGGCGAACGATTTCCTGTCGCAACAAGGCCTGCGAACGGCTGCGGAACCAACTGACGACGGTGCCGCCGATGGCCGCCGACGCGAGCAGAACCAATGGATTCGCCGGAAGCCGGTGCGCCTCGTGCCCGTGCATGAGAGTGAGCGCGAGCGGGGCGATGCTCGCGACCACCACCGTCACCGTCGCCTCGAGCGCGTTGATGGCCATCGCGCCGGCGACGAAAAAGAGGATGAGCGGCGCCATGACGTACTGCGGCTCCCACCCCTGCTCGACCACCGCGCGCGGGAAATCCTGCCACCTCAGCTTCGACCCGGGCCGGTCGTGCCACGCGGGCAGGACCAACTCGTACAGGCGATCGCGACGGGCCGGGTCGCCGGGCGCGACCGGCAGCCGCAGGTACCGCGCGATCAGCTCGACGTCGAAGATCCACGGGCTGCGGAACGGAACGGCGAACAGCGTGGCGGTGGCCGCGTTCACGCGCAGGATCTTCGCGCCACACTGGGTGTCGTACACCGGGAGGTCGAGGGCGTGCGACGCCGCGGTGGCGAACACCCGGCCGAGGTAGTGGCGCGTGGCCTTCCGCTTGATGTCGCGGCCCATCAACATCACCCGCGAGCCGAGGACGAACTCGACGGCCGGACGGTCGCGGAGCACGGCCAGGAAGTCGTCGATCGCCCGGAGCGGCGTCGAAAGGTCGGCGTCGAAGAACCCGACGAGCGCGGCGCGCTGCGCGAGCCCGGCGCGGATGCCGGCACGCACGGCCTCGGCCTTGCCGCGGCGCGGTGAATGCCGCAGCGTGGTCACCGCCGCAGGTGCCGCCGCGCGCATGCGCTCGAGGATCTCACCCGTGGCGTCCAGACTCCCATCGTCG
>JANNPN010000435.1:0-57537 GCA_031400185.1 Polyangiaceae bacterium | reverse complement strand
CGGACGGCGTCGCCGGCCGCCTCGCCGCGGAGCCAGTTCACCCCGATGAAGTCGGCGACGTAGCGTGAGCGCGGCTGCGCGGTCACCTCCAGCGACGACCCGGATTGCACGACGTGGCCGTGCTCGAGGACGACCAGGCGGTCGGCGAGCGCGAGCGCGTCGATCGGGTCGTGGGTCACGAGCAGGCGGATGCCGACGAACCCGGCGAGATGGCGGCGGAGCTCGCGGCGCACCTCGGCGCGGGTCGTGACGTCGAGCGCGGAGAGCGGCTCGTCGAGGAGCAGCACGCGTGGGTTGGTCGCGAGCGCGCGCGCGAGGCCGACACGCTGGGCTTGCCCGCCGGAGAGCGCCGCCGGCATCGCGGTCGCGAGCTCGCGGATGCCGATGCGCTCGAGCCATTCGTGCGCGCGCCGCCGCGCGATCGTACGCGAGGCGCCGGTGAAGCAGAGTCCGGCCCCGACGTTGTCGAGCACGGAGAGGTGCGGGAAGAGCCGCGCGTCCTGGAAGACGACCCCGAGGTTCCGGCGCTCGGGGGGCACGTACTCGCCGGTCGCGGTGTCTTCGAACACGGCGCCGTCGAGCACGATACGCCCCTTCCCGAGCGGGCAGAGGCCCGCGATCGCACGGAGCACGGTCGTTTTGCCGGCGCCGCTCGGACCGACGAGCGCCACGACCACGCCGTTCGCGACGCTGAGCTTCACGTCGAGCGTGAGACGGTCGAAGCGGACGGCGATGTCGGCGTCGAGGCTCATGGGGATGCCGGGAGCCACTGACGGCGGAGGCCGATCAGCACCGCGAGCGACACCGCGAGCAGCACGAGGCTCAGCACGAACGCGGATTCGGGGTTGGTCTCGAGTGCCAGGAAGACGGCGAGCGGCAGCGTCTGCGTCAGGCCGGCGACGTTTCCCGCGAACGTGATCGTCGCGCCGAACTCGCCGAGCGCACGTGCCCACGCGAGGACCGCGCCGGCCTGCAGCGAGGGAAGGACCAGCGGCAGCGTCACGCGGCGAAAGACCGTCCAGCGCGACGCGCCGAGCGTGCGCGCGACCTCTTCCAGGCGGCGGTCGACCGAGCGGAACGCGCCTTCCATGGTGAGCACGAAGAACGGCATCGCGACGAACGTCTCGGCGAGCACCGCGCCCGTGACCGTGAACGGCAGGCGGATGCCGAACCAGGCGTCGAGCCAGGTGCCGAGCAAGCCGCGGCGCCCGAACACGACGAGCAGCGCCACGCCGGCGACGACCGGCGGCAGCACGATCGGGAGCGTCGTGAGGGCGCGAAGCACGCGTTGGCCCGGGAAGCTCGTACGCGCCTGGACCCAGGCAAGCGGCAACCCGAAGACGACCGAGAGCACGGTTGCGACGAGCGAGCAGACGATCGACAGGCGGAGCGCCGTCACGACCTCGGGGGCGGTGAGCTCGATCCAGAAGGTCGCGAGCGGCGCGCGCCAGAGGAGGCCGGCGAGTGGGAGAGCGAAGAACGCGACACCGACGAGCGCCAGCAAGATGACGAAAAAATGGGGTCGCTCGTGGCGACGCGATGTCAGGGCCTGCGGAATCCGTACTCTCCCAGGATCTTCGTCCCGGGATCGGATAGCACGAACGCGACGAAGCTCGCCGCAGTCTCGGCATGCGGTGCGTCACGAACCACGGCGATCGGGTACCGCGCGCTGACGGTGTGCTCGGTCGGCAAGCCCACGCCCTCGACCTTGTCGCTGGCGGCGCGGACGTCGGTCACATACACGATGCCGGCGTCGGCCTCGCCGAGCGCGACCTTGGTCACGACCGCCTTCACGTCGGGCTCGCGGCTGCCCGGAGGCGGCGTCACCTTCGCCTTGGCGAACGCCTCGAGCGCGTAGCGGCCGCAGGGCACGGTCGCGCCGCAGAGCACCACGATCAGTCCCGGGCGTGCCAGGTCCGCGAGCCCGGCGATGTGCATCGGGTTGCCCTTGCCGACCGCGATCTGCAGCACGTTCTGCGCGAAGACCTTCGCCGCGTCGGCCGCGACCGCCTTCGCCTCGACGAGCTTCTGCATGTTGGCCTCGTCGGCCGACGCGAAGACGTCGGCCGGGGCGCCCTCGCGGATCTGCTGCACGAGCGTCGGCGAGCCGGCAAAGTTGAACGCGACTTTGGTGCCCGGGTGCGCCACCTCGTAGGCCGCGGCGATGGCCTTGAACGACGCGGTGAGCGACGCCGCCGCGAACACGTTCACCGTCGCGCCGCCGGCGGCCGCGACGGGCGAGGCGGAGCGGAGGACGAGCGCGAGCGCGACGAGCGCGGTGGCGAACGCGCCGAGGACGAATCGCACGTCAGAAGTCCAGTGGGACGCGGGTGAGGACACCGGAGCGCGGACGGTCATCGGTCAGGCCTTTCGCTTCGGTCCGGGGACCTCGATCACGACGTTGGTGGCTTTGACGGCGGCGATGGCGCGCGTCCCGGGGGCGAGCGCGAGCTCGTCGGCAGCCTCGCGGGTCATGAGCGAGACGATGCGATGCGGACCGGCGTGGATCTCGACCTGCGCCACGACCTTGTCCTTCACGACCCGCGTGACGACGCCCGGGAAACGGTTCCGCGCCGACTGCCCGACGACGACGTCCTCCTCGGGCGACGCGAGGTTGGCCACCAGAAAGCGCGCGAGCTCGGCGCCGTCGACGACGCGGTGCCCGGCGTCGGTGCGACGCGTCTTCAGCTTCCCCGCGTCGGCGAGCCGGCGGACGGTGTCGGCGCTCGCCCCGAGAAGGGCGGCGACTTCCCCCATGCGAAAGGTCGGTGTACGTGCCATGACGACACGCATCTCGCAGATGCGAGAGCAGGACGCAACTAGTCCTCGCAAACGCGAGGATCAGATCTCGATCTGCGCGCCCAGCTCGACGACTTCGTTGGCGGGGATGCCGAAGAACTCCGTCGGCGAGCGGGCGTTCTTGGCGAGGAACGCGAACAGCACGCGCCGCCAGCGCGGCATGCTCGAGCGGCCGGTCGCGATGAAGGTCTCGCGGCCGAGGAAGTAGCTGGTGCGACCGCGGTAGGTCGCGAGACCCTGCGACGCCGCGCGCTTCATGATGTCGGGAACGTTCGGAGTCTCCATGAAGCCGTAGCGTCCGATGACGCGCCAGAAGCCCGCGTGCAGCTGGGTCACACGTACGCGTGCCTCCTCCGGCACGGTCGGATCGTTCAAGGTCATGATCGTGAGCAGGACGACTTGCTCGTGCAGGACCTGGTTGTGTTTCAGCTGGTGCAGGAGCGCCATGGGCGTCCCTTCGGAATCCTGTGTCATGAACACCGCCGTGCCCTTCACGCGGGCGGGCGGCTGCAGCTTCAAGCTCGTAAAGAAGTCCTCGAACTTGATGCGGACCTTCGAGAGCTCGCGGGCGCGCCAGCGCGCGCCCATGCGCCACGTCGTCATCATGCTGAAGACGCCGAGCGCCGCGACCATCGGGATCCACCCGCCGTGGAAGAGCTTCGCGAGGTTCGCGCCGAAGAAGGCGAGATCGACCACGAGAAAGAGCAGCACGAGACTGCCGGCGCGCAGGCGGGACCAGCCCCAGTGATGGCGAGCCACGGCGTAGAACAGCACGGACGTCACGGTGAACGTTCCCGTCACCGCGATGCCGTACGCCGCGGCCAGGTTGCTCGACGTCCCGGCGAACAGCACGAGCGCGATGCACGCGACCATGAGCCCGCCGTTCACCACCGGCACGAAGATCTGCCCCTCGGCGGTCGCCGAGGTGTGGATGATCTGCACGCGCGGCAGGAACCCGAGCTGGACGCCCTGTTGGGTGAGCGAGAAGGCGCCGGAGATCATCGCTTGCGACGCGATGACGGTCGCGAGCGTTGCGATCAGCACCATCGGGTACAGCAGCATCTCCGGCACCAGCATGAAAAAGGGCCGCGCGACCGCCATCGTGCACGCCTCGGCCGCGACGCCCCCCGGCCCGTCGCAGCTGTCGAGGAGGAGCGCGCCTTGCCCGAGGTAGTTCAAGAGCAACGCGGGGAGGACGACCGTGTACCACGCGAGGCGAATGGGCCGTCGGCCGAAGTGTCCCATGTCGGCGTAGAGCGCTTCGCCGCCCGTCACGCACAGGACGACCGAGCCGAGCACGAAGAACCCGTGGGTCCCGTGGTCGAGGAAGAACCGCACCGCGTGCGACGGATCGAATGCTTCGAGGACGGACGGCTTCCGGAAGAGCCACGGCAGCCCCGCGGCGGCGATGCTGATGAACCACACCAGGGTGATCGGGCCGAACACGGCGCCGAGGCCGGCGGTGCCGCGGCGTTGCACGAGGAAGACTGCGGCGAGGATCACCACGGTGATGGCCCCGACCCAGGGAGTCAGCTGCGGGGCCGCGAGCTCGAGGCCCTCGACGGCGCTCAACACGGAGATGGCCGGCGTGATCATGCCGTCGCCGTACAGGAGCGCCGCGCCGAAAAGTCCGAGGGCGACGAGGTACGAACGCGGACGATCGGACGCACGGAGGAGTGCGAGCAGCGCGAACGTGCCGCCCTCGCCGCGGTTGTCCGCGCGCATCATGAACGTCAGGTACTTCACGATGACGATCAGGAAGAGCGACCAGAACACGAGCGACAGGATGCCGAGCACGTTCTCGTGGTTCGGGACGAGCCCGTACTCGCGCCCGAAGCACTCCTTGATCGCGTAGAGCGGGGAGGTGCCGATGTCGCCGTAGACGACGCCCAGCGCCGCCAACGCGAGGACCCCTAGGCTCGAGCCGTGTCGCGCGGTGTGCGCAGTGGAGCCGTCGTGCGAAGGAGCCAGCGCGGCCATGGTAATCGGGCCGCTCTATCGTGATTCGGTGCGGCCCACAAAGGCGACTCGCCCGCCGGGTGGAGGGGGCAGGTCGGTAGTGTCTCGGTTCGAGAGCGCCGCGCCCGTGGTCGACCGCGCGAGGAGGTAGGGAGTGCCCGGTCCGATCTCGCCCCGGCGCCCGTGTCGACGGTCGCCGTCGCACCGCCGATGCCGCCATGCGATGGACGCGGGCTATCGCATGCCCTACATTTGCGTGGTTTCCGCGTGGATCTCACCGCCATCACCTTCGCCGAGCTGCCCTATGTCGTCGCGATCGCCGACACGGGGTACCTCGGGTGCGCGGCGCGGCGCGCGCGGCCGACGACGGTCGGCGAGCGCATCGGAGCGCGGCGGATCGTGCTCGACCGGAACGGCGCGGAGGCGGCGTGACGGTCTCGGTGAAGGTGCGCGTCGTCGTGGTCGTTGCCGCGGTGCTGATCGCCGCGCAGTGGCTGCGGGCGCACCTCGGCCTCCATCCGTCGGTCGACGCCGTGCGTGCCTGGGCCGACGGGCTCGGCTGGCGGGCGCCGGCTGCGTTTCTCGGGCTCGTCGTCGTGCGCCAGTTCGTGTTGTTGCCGGCAGTGCTGCTGCTCACGGCCGGCGGCATCATCTTCGGCGGCGTGCTCGGCACGATGCTCGGCGGTACGGGGATCATCGTCTCCGGCATCGTCAACTTCGCGTTCGCGCGCCGGGTCGGCGACGTGATGATTCCGGGCGAATGGCGGGCGCGCCTGCACCGTCTCTCGGCGCGCGGGCCGACCGCAGTCGCGGCGTTCATCGGGCTCGCGACTCTGCACCCGGTCGGCCCCCTGCACGCGGCGCACTGGGCGGCGGGCTGCTCGACGATCGCCGCGTCGACGTTCGTGCTGCTCATCGTCCCGGCGAGCTACGCGCGCGCGGCCGCGCTCGCGACCTTCGGCTCGAAGCTCGGTGACTGGGGCTCGCCGAGCTCGGTGCTGCTGACCGTCGGCCTCTTGGCGGCGATCGTGATCCCGCTTGCCGTGCCGTCCGTGCGACGGCGGCTCTTTCCGGCGCCGACGGCCCCCACGGACTGAGGGGCGGATGGCCGGCGATGCCGACCTCGACGCGGCCCTCGCGGCGCTCCGGCGCGGACGCGCGGTCGTCTACCCGACGGAGACCTTCTACGGGATCGGCGCGCGGGCGCTCGATCGCGAGGCGGTCGCGGCGGTGGCGGCGCTCAAGGGCCGCGACGCCGGGAAGCCGATCGCGCTCGTCGTCGCGGACGTGGCGATGCTGGCGCGGGTCGTCGCGCGCGTGCCGGAGGCCGCCGAGCGGTTGATCGCACGCTTCTGGCCGGGACCGCTCACGCTCGTGCTGGCGGCGCGCGCGGACCTGGCACCCGAGATCACCGGCGGCAGCCGCTCCGTGGGCGTTCGCGTCTCGAGCCATCCGGTCGCGCACGCTCTCACGACGGCGCTCGGCGAGCCGATCACCGCGACGAGCGCGAACCCCGGCGGCGCGCCGCCCGCGCTCGATACGGCGACGGCGCGCAGCTACTTTGGTGCGCACGTGACGTACGTCGACGGCGGCACGCTCGCTGGCGGCCTCGGGTCGACCGTGCTACTCGTCGCCGACGACGCGGCACGGGTCATCCGTCGCGGCGCGATCCCGGACGACGAGCTTCGCCGCGTCCTCGGGTCGACACCACTCCACTCCGAGCCCTGAAGGAAGACCGCGTGGCCATCTTTCGACCGTTCCCCGGACTGCGCTACGACGCCAGCATCGTCGGCGACCCCGCGGCCGTGACCGCGCCGCCGTACGACGTGATCGATCCCGCCAAGCGCGACCGGCTGTACGCGCAGAGTCCCTACAACGTCGTCCGCGTCGATCTCAGCCGCGAGGCCGATCCCTATGCGAGCGCGGCGGGGACCCTCGCAGAGTGGCGCGCCGAAGGCGCCGTCGCCGCCGATCCGAAGCCGTCACTCTATCTCTACGCGCAGCGCTTTCCGCTGCCCGACGGGTCGATGCGCGAGCGCGTCGGTGTGATCGGCGCGCTTCGCGTCGAGAGCTTCGAGTCGGGCAAAGTGCGGCCGCACGAGCGGACGCTGCAGAAGGCGAAGGACGACCGCTACGCGCTCCTGCAGGCGTGCCAGGTATCGCTGTCGCCGATCTTCGGGCTCGTGGCGGCGCCCGAGATCGATTTGACGGCGCTCGTGCCGACGACGCGTCCGCCCGACGTGGACGTGCGCGCCAAGGATGGATCGCACGACCGCATGTGGCGGATCGACGATCCGGGCGTGATCGCCACGATCACGGCGGCCGTGGCGCCACACGAGGTCTTCATCGCCGACGGGCACCATCGTTACGAGACGGCACTGCGCTACCGCGACGAGCGGCGCGCCGCGGCCGGTGCTGCCGCCCCCCCGCTCGGGGACGCGTCCTACGACTACGTGCTCTGCTACCTCACGACGATGGAGGATGCCGGCCTCGTCATCTTCCCGACCCATCGGGTGCTCGCGACGCTGGCGCTCGTGCCCGCAGGGCTCCGCGGCGCGCTCGCCGAGCATTTCGCGATCGAGGACCTGCCGTGGTCGGCGGATGGGCTCGCCGCGCTCGAGACGCGTCTCGCAGCTGCCGCCCATGACCGCACGAGCGACACGGCGCACCTTGGCGTCGCCGTCGCGGGTGCCAAGAGCCTCTGGCTCTGCACTGCGCCGTCGACCACGTTGCCCTTCGCGCCGACCGTCCCGCCCGAGCTCCGCGTCCTCGACGTGACCGTCCTGCATCAGATCGTGCTCGCCGGCATGCTCCGCCTGCCGATCGGCGACCGCGGCGGAGCGCCCGGTCTCACGTACACGCAGGACGCGACCAAGGCGCTCGGGCTCGTGGAGCGTGGGGAAGCGGCCGCAGCGTTCTTCCTGCCCGCGACGGGCGTCGGCGATCTCCGCGCGGTCGGGCTCGCGGGCCTCACGATGCCGGAGAAGTCGACGTACTTCTTCCCGAAGCTCCTGACGGGGCTCGTCTTCTACTGCCTCTCCGACTGAAGAACCCACTCATGGAGATCACGGCGGAGGCGGTGCGCGCGGGCATGGCGGCGGCGCGCTACGTCACGACCCCGCGCGTCGAGACCGTCGTCTACCTGGCGCTCGTCCTCGAGAAGCCGCTTCTCGTCGAGGGGCCGGCCGGCGCCGGGAAGACGGAGCTCGCGAAGGTCGTCGCCGCGATGCTCGAGACCGAGGTGATCCGTCTCCAATGCTACGAGGGCCTCGACGCCTCGCACGCGCTCTACGAGTGGAACTACCAGAAGCAGCTGATGCGCTTGCAGGCCGATCGTGACGGCACCGCGTGGGACGAGCTCAAGGGCCACATTTTCTCCCGCGAGTACCTCCTCGAGCGCCCGTTGCTTCGTGCGATCAGCGCGCCGCGGCGCGCGGTGCTCTTGGTCGATGAGGTCGACAAAGCCGACGAGGAGCTCGAGGCCTTCCTGCTCGAGGTGCTCGCCGAGTATCAAGTGACCGTCCCGGAGCTGGGGACGCTCACGGCACGCGAGCGGCCGGTCGTGATCCTCACCTCCAACCAGCGCCGCGAGCTTTCCGAGGCGCTCAAGCGCCGGTGTCTGCACCTCTATCTCGACTGTCCCGGCGTCGAGAAGGAGCGCGAGATCATCGCGCTCAAGGTTCCGGCGCTCGACGAGCAGCTCCGCGCCCGCGTCGCCGAGTTCGTCGCGCAGCTCCGGAAGCTCGGGCTCAAGAAGTCGCCGAGCATCGCGGAGACACTCGACTGGGCGCGTGCGCTGGTCGCGCTCGGCATCCGCGAGCTCGAGCCCGAGCCGGTCCGCCGAACGCTCGCCGTCCTGCTGAAGCACGAGGACGACTTCCGCAAGGCGGAGCCGAAGATCGCCGCGCTCAGGCGTTGAGGATCAGCCGAACAGACGCTGGGACCACGGCACGAACGAGAATGCGGTGTAGGCCGTGAACGTCAGCGCAAGACCGAGCGTGGCGAGTGAGCGGCGCGGGGTCATCGCGATCACGATCACCAGCGCGATCGCGAACGACTTGGCGATCAGCAGCGTCGGTCCCGCGCCGATCTGCTCGAAGCCGGCCGAGAGGATCGGGTTCATCTCGCCGTGGCGCTCCCAGCCGACGTACGTCGCGACGCCGTCGAAGAGCTGCAGCGCCAGGTTCAAGGCAACCAGAATGGCGAGCTGCCAGCGGCCGTGCATGCGCCCGGAGGAGCAACGCCGATGCCACCTGACCCCGTGAAATCTCAGGGAAAGCGCGGGTCCTGCCTGCCGCATCCCTGCACGATCGCCGGGGGGCGCTCGCGGGCTCGCACGGTATGAAGGAGCGGCTCGCCGAGCTGGTCGGCCGGCTGCGTCGCGCGGAGGTGGCAGTCAGTGTCGCAGAGGCCATGGATGCGGCGCAGGCGGTGGCGTTGCTGGGGATCGAGCGCCATGCGCTCCGCGACGCGCTCGCCGCGACGCTCGTGAAGGACGAGTGCGAGCGGCCGGTCTTCCTCGCGGCGTTCGACGCGACGTTCCCCGCGCGGCCGCACGAGGTGCGAGCGGACCAGCGGCGCACACGCACGCGGCGTCGAGCGGCGGCGGAGGGCGAAGGCGAGGGTGCTGGGAGCGGACTCGGCGACGGTGCGAGCGCCGCCGGTACCGGATCGTCGCACGCGGAGATGCGTCCGGCGCGGAGCGCGGCAGCGCGGGATCCATCGTCCGGAATCGACCCGCGGTCGCCGTCCGCGGACCGCGACGCAGCGGACCATCAGCGTGCTCGCGGCGAAGGCGACGCGCAGGGGGACACGGACGCCGGGAAAGCGCTCGCGCGGCTCGGCCGCGAGCGGCGCCTCTCCCGGCTGCCGTTCCGTGCCATGACGGCGGCTGACGTCGCCGAGTGCGCCGCGCTCGCGCGTGCGATCACGGTTCGAGTGGCAGCGCGCGTGCGCCGCCGGCTCCAACCGCGCGCGACGGGCCGCCTCGACTTCCGCCGGACGATCCGCGCCGCCGTACCGCGCGGCGGGGTGGCGTTCGAGCGCCGCTATCGCCGTCGCCGGCGGGGTACACCCGATCTCGTGGCGCTCGTCGATCTCTCGGCGTCGGCAGCGACGGCGACCGCGTTCTTCCTCTCGCTGCTTGCGCCCGCGGGCACGTACTTCCGCCGCGTCCGGCTCTTCGGCTACGTCGACCGTCTCGTCGAGATCGAGTTCGAGGCGGGGCAGGTGCGGCCGGCGGCGCCGATCGATCTGATGGCACGCTCCGACTTCGGTCGCGTCTTGCGCGACCTCGCCGACGAGGAAGCCGCCGTCCTCGGCGCCGACACCGTGCTCGTCGTGCTCGGCGACGCACGCAACAACCGCCGGCCGCCGCGCGCCGATCTGCTGGCGGCGGCGCGCGCCCGTGTGCGCCGCCTGCTCTGGCTGAACCCCGACCCGCAGGAGCGCTGGAACACCGGCGACAGCGTGATCGCAACCTATGCGCGTCACGTCGACGCGGTGGTCGCGTGCGGTACGCTCGCGGAGCTCGAGCGGGCGATCGCGGCGGTCGCGGCGCTGTGACGCCGGCAACTGCTACAACTGTCGACCGATCGCCACGAAGAAGAGCTCGAGGAAGCGGTAGGTGAGGCCCCAGACGACGTGGCGATCCGGTTCACCCACGAGGATGCCGGGATAGTGCGCGGTCCGCTGCTCGCGCGGCCAGTAGAACGGTACGCGCCGGCCGGGGTCGAGCAGGTGTGCGAGGGGGACCCAGAGGACGTCGCGCACCTCGTAGTTCGGTGTCGCCGGCACCGGGCCATCGAGACCGTAGACGAATGCGGAGACCACGAGCGAGTCGAAGCCCGGCGGCGCGCCCTCGACGTCGTCGAGGCGGCCGAGGAGCTCGGCGCTGCCGAGATGGATGCGGACCTCCTCGAGCGTCTCGCGCTCGGCCGCGTGCTGCGTGGTCGCGTCGCCGGGATCCACGCGGCCGCCGGGAAAGGCCATGTGGCCCGACCACGGATCCTGTGGGTGCCGCGCACGCTCGATGAAGAGCAGCTCGGCGCCGCGCGGCGACTGGTGGAGGATCGCAGCGACCGCGGCGTGCTTGGCGGTTGGCGTGATGACCGCGGGTACGTGCGCGCCGAGCGCCCGCCGGATCTCGGCGACATCGGGCGCGCTCATGCGGGGTGATCGAAGGCGAGGCTCGCGAACGTCACGAGCGAGCGGGTCCCGTCGTCGCGGGTGCCGTCGTACGAGAGCAGCCGACCGGGAACGCCGCGCATGAGCTCGAGGAAGACGCAGAGAGGAGCCGCGCCGCAGACGCGGGTGCGATCGGCGTCCGCGGCGAGCGCGGCGAAGAAACCGTCCGGATCGCCGGCGGCGAGCGCGGCGAGCAAGCGCCGATCCTTCGCTTCGGTCGCGGCGAGGAGCTCCGGCGTGAGGCCCGCCGGATCGCCGAACTTGCGGCCGACGTGCGCGAAGTCGACACCCGCGATGATGACGGTCGGCACGTCGTCGGAGACGAGCGCCGCGCGGAGCGCTGCGACGAGCTCGGCGATCGCGTGGTCGGCGCCCGGCGCTCTCGCGCGCGCGATCAAATCGTGGATCGACGTGACCAGGATCGGCACGATCGTGAACGGCCGGGCGCCGAGCGCGTGCTGCAGCATGACGACCTGGAACTCGATCGCGTGCTCGGTGCGATGCAGGATCTCGTCCGCGAAGAGGTCGGTGGACATCGTTGCCGCGAGTCGGTCCACGAACGCCCGGTCGGTCGGGACGGTGCCGAGCGGCGTCGTGAAGTCCTTCCGCGTGACCGCGAAACGCCGCGTCCCGGCGGCGTGCGAGGTTCCGAGGATGACATAGCGGGCGGCGGGCGCCGCGGCGACGGCGGCGTACGCGCAACCGTAGGCGCGGCCGCCGAGGCGGAGGTCGATGTGCGGCGCGACCAGCCCGGCAAGCGGTGTGGCGCTCACTGGACGCGCGAGATCCGTGTAGAAGCCGTCGACCCGCGCGCGAAGCGCCGCGGGCTCTTCGGGATAGCTCGTGCCCGCGTGCGCCGGTGCGCGCGTCGCGGCGGCACGGAACTCGCCGTCGATCGTGCTCCGCCGCGCGTCGAAGCGCGTCGAGTCGAGGTAGTGGTGCTCATCGAGCGTCGCGACGAACGCGTCGAGCTCGCGCGCGTCGAGCGGCGTGCCGTACTGCCGCGTGAACGCGCGCCGCACGTCCTCCGCGGAGCGGCGGCCGTCGAGCAGGGTCACGATGAAGTATGCAGGGTAGGGGACGAGCAGGGGATCAGCCGCGTAACGCAGCGGATCGCGGAGGAAGACGAGCGGCTTGCTGTCGACGTCGACGGGGAACGTCTCGATGCTGCGGAGCTTCGGAAGCGGTGTCTCCATTGGTGGGGACGCGACGGCATGGTAGGCAAGTCGTCCGGATGGAGCAATCGCCACGCGACGTCGTCGTCGGCACCGTCGGCGATCTCGTGCCCGGCACGACGCGGAAGTTCTTGCTGCCGACCGCGGGCGAGCCGACCGAGGCCTTTCTCGTGAACGTGCGCGGCGAGGTGCATGCGTGGGTCAACCGCTGCCGCCACGTCGAGATCACGATGGACTGGGTCGAGGGCCGCTTCCTCGACGACACCGGCTGCTGGATCGTCTGCGCGACCCACGGCGCACTCTACGAGCCGGCGACGGGAGAGTGCGTGTCCGGTCCGCCCTGCGGCCGCTTCCTGATCCGCGTTCCACTCCGAATCGAAGGCGACCACCTGATCGCGACCATCCCCGATCAGTTGACTGCCAGCGTGCCCGAGCAGCGCTGAGCGCCCGAGGCTACGGCGAGATCCGATCGCCGGCGGGTTACTCCGGCTCGTCGCCGAAGTGGGCGCGGATGATCCGCTGCTTCAAGTACTCGAGGGTGCCGAGGTCTTCGACGATATCGCCGCCCGTGTCGTAGAAGAAGATCTCGCCGCTCTTGTTGCGTCCGACGGCTACCACCCACTCGAGCTCGTCACGGTCCTCGAGCAGATAGTTGATGGTTTGGGACACCCCCTTGCCGGAGATGATCGTGACCTTGGCGCGGGCGGTTTTTTCGTCTTGGGCCATCAGTCAGCCGTACAGAAATCGTCTATGACGACCGTATCGGGCGACTATCGGGCAGTCAATACGGCTTCGAGCACGGTCTCCACGTGCTCGGTCTGCGGAAACATGTCGATCGGTTGCACACGATGCACGCGGTAGCCGGCGCCGACGAGCGTGCGGACGTCGCGAGCGAGCGTGCTCGGCTCGCAGGAGACGTAGACGATGCGCGCGGGGGTGAGGCGCGCAAGGAGCTGTGCGACGGCGATGGCGCCCGTCCGCGGCGGGTCGAGCACGACGACGTCGGCGCCGGCGAGCCCGCGCCGGCGACGGAACCGAGCGGCGGCGCCGGCCTCGAAGCGCACGTACACGATACCGGCCGCGGCGGCGCTCCCCGCGGCATCGGCGACGCCGACGGCATCGGCGTCGACGCCGACGACCGAGGTCGCGATGCGCGCGATCGGCAAGCTCAGGTTGCCGGCGCCGCAGAAGAGGTCGAGCACCGCGCGGCCGCCGCCCACGAAGTCGACGACGGTGCGAACGAGCGCGCGATTCGCTTGCGGGTTCACCTGGGTGAAGCTCCCACTGCGCTGCGTGATCGGCGGCGCGTCGTCGCCGGTGCGAATCGTGAAGTCCGTGGCTCCGAACGTTCGTATCGATCCGAGGGTGCGCCCGCGGACGGCGACGCCCACGATCTGCGGCGTGGTGCGCAGCCAGTCGCCGATGCGTGCGGCATCCTCGTCGCGAAAGGGGCCGTGCGCGGTCGCGTCGACGACTACCGTTCCGCGTCCGTTGCTCGCGATCTCGACGTCGTCGAGCGCGGTCGCGAGGGTCGCGAGCAGCGCGCGGACCGGACCGAGCGCCGCCGACAACGCCGGCTCGGCGGTCAGGCAGTGATCGACCGCGACCAGGTCGTGCGAGCGGGCGCGGCGATATCCGAGCAGGCCGCCGGGAGCGGCGTGCAGGCGGATGCGGTGGCGATACGCCCACTCGTTCGGTGCGGCGATGATCGGCAGGAGCTGCGCGTCCGTCACGCCCGCGATGCGGGCCAACGCCTCGCGCACGTTCGACTGCTTCGACGCGAGCTGGGTCGCGTAGTCGACGTGCTGCCACGGGCAGCCGCCGCACGCGTCGATCCACGGACACGGCGGCGCCCGAAACGCCGGTCCCGGTGCGCAGCGGTGCAGCAGCACGGCGCGCGCGTAGTTCCCGTGCTGCTCGACGATCCGGGCGCGCACGCGGTCGCCGGGCGCGGCGCCGGGCACGAAGGTCACGCGTCCCTCGTGACGACCGACCGCGTCGGGGCCGTGGGCAAGCGTCGTCACGTCGAGGACGATGGTCCCCGGCTCGTCAGTGCAGTGGTGCGACAGCGGCGTCGACCCTACTCGGCCGGTGTGGGCTCCGCCACGGGCGCGTCGTTCGCGCCCACAGGCGCGCCATTGGCCGCCGCGGCGTGCGAGCGCGTCACGGTCTCGAACCGCACGACGAGCTCCTCGAACCGCTTGGCCATCTGCTCGCTCCGCCCCGCGACGTCCTCGAGGCGCCGCGCCATGAAGCTTCGCTGGTCCTCGAGCTCGCGGATCTTGCCCTCGAGCTCCTGCACCCGCGGGTTCGCCGCGATGATGTAGTTGCCGGCGCCCGACGTGACCATGAACACCGCGCCGGCCACGCCGAGGATGAAACCCAACAAGAATCCCACGAGCACCTTCAGGATCATGGCGCCTCCTCCAATCGTCCGAGCTCGCGCACCAATACCATGATTGCGGCGAGCGTGACGCTGCGGGCGCTCCGGAGGTCGTCCTGGAGGGAGCCGATCCGTTCGAGAAGGCCGGCGCGGCGGAGCCGGAAGGTCGCGACGCGCGCCGGGATCTCGCCGGTGCCGTCGAGCAGCTGATGCGTGAGATTGCGCCGGAGCTCGTCCACCTCGGCGCCGAGGCTCTCGACCGCGCGCCGCTCCCAGCGGTCCTCGCTGGCGATGCCGTCGAGCGCCTGCCGGAGCCACGTGAAGTCGACGAGGTCGCCCGCGCCCCAGTAGGCCGTGCTGGCGTCCGAGAGCGCGACGCTCGCCGTCGCCGCGACGTGCACGACGTCGAACCCGGCGCGGAGCCCCTCGAGCCGGACGCAGGCTTCGGCGAGTGGGCCCGGGACGTCCGGGGGCAGCAGCATTGCGATCCGCGTGCTCCGGCGCTCGCGCTCGGCCGCCGGTAGCGAGCGCTCGGCGAGGACGAGCCCGTCGCGGAAGCGCTCGATCATCGTCTCGAGCGGTCCAATGCTGGGATACGTCGCAAGGAGCCAGTGCACCGCCCGTTCGAGCGCGCCGACGAGCAGTGCGAGGACGCGCGCCTCGCCGGCCGGCCCCGCCTCGCTCGCACGGTCCGCAAGCGCCGTGCCGCCGGTCACCGTGTCGACGACGACGAACGCGCGCGCGATCTCCGGGAGGGTGGCGCCGCTCTCGCGCATCGTACGGGTGAAGAACGTCGAGCCCATGAGGTCGACGATCCGGTTGCTGAGTGTCGTGGCGATGAGCGCGCGGCGGAGACGATGGACGCGCAGCACGTCGCCGCAGCGGTCCACCAGGCGCGCCGGGAAGTAGGAGAAGAGCACGCGCTCGAGATACGGATCCTCGCAGACGGTGTCGGTGCCGAGGAGGCGGGTCGCGTGCATCTTGGCGTACGCCAGGAGGACCGCGAGCTCGGGACGTGTGAGGCCGAGGAACGTCGCGCGGCGCGCACGCAACGTCTCGCGGTCGGGGAGGGCTTCGAGCGCGCGGTCCAGCAGACCCGATGTCTCGAAGTCGCTCATCATTTCGCGGAACTCCGCGAGGTGGGTCTCGCTGCGCTTCTGATCCCGCGAGATGGAGCGGTGCTGGCTCCGGTTGTCCTCGAGGACGAGCGCTGCGACGTCGTCGGTGAGCTCGTCGAGGAGCGCGTTCCGGTCGGGCACGGTGAGCGCGCCGCTCGCGACCAGCGGCTGGAGCGCGATCTTGAGATTCACCTCGTGGTCGGACGTGTCGACGCCCGCCGAGTTGTCGATCGCGTCGGTGTTGATGCGGCCGCCCGTCAGCGCGAGCTCGATCCGGCCGCGTTGCGTCACCCCGAGGTTGCCGCCTTCGCCGACGACGCGGGCGCGGAGGTCGTTCGCGTTCACGCGGACCGCCGCGTTCACCGTATCGCCGACCTCGGCGTTGGTTTCGCTCTGCGCCTTCACGTAGGTGCCGATCCCGCCGTTGAACAGTAGATCGGTCGGCATACGCAGCACGGCCTGGATCAACTGGTCGCTGTCGACGGTCTCGGCGGCGATGCCGAGCATCGCGCGGGCCTCGGGCGAGAGGCGAACCGTCTTGGTCCCGCGCGCGACGATCATGCCGCCCGTGCTCAAACGGTCGACGGCGTAGTCGGCCCAGCTCGAGCGCGGCAGCGCGAACAGGCGCTCGCGCTCGGCGTACGACGCCTCGGGGTCGGGATCCGGATCGAGGAAGACGTGGCGATGGTCGAACGCCGCGCGCAGGCGCACCGCGCGTGAGCGTAGCAAGCCGTTGCCGAAGACGTTGCCGCTCATGTCGCCGATGCCCGTCACCGTGAACGCGTCGCGGGCCACGTCGCGGCCGTCGAGCTCGCGGAAGTGGAGCACGACGCATTCCCAGGCGCCGCGCGCCGTGATGCCCATCTGCTTGTGGTCGTAGCCTTGCGAGCCGCCCGAGGCGAAGGCGTCGCCGAGCCAGAAGTCGTACTCGGCAGCGACCGCGTTCGCGACGTCGGAGAACGTGGCGGTGCCCTTGTCGGCGGCGACGACCAGGTAGGGATCGGGCTCGTCATGGCAGACGATCGCCGGCCGCACGACGCGGTCGCCGGCGATGTTGTCGGTCACGTCGAGGAGGCCGCGGATGAACGTGCGGTACGCATCGACGACGGCGTCGCGGCTGGCGGCGGGTTTTTCGACGCGGTTTTCCGCGCCTTTCACGATGAAGCCCCCCTTCGCGCCGACCGGTACGATGACGGCGTTCTTCACCGTCTGCGTCTTCATGAGCCCGAGCACCTCGGTGCGGAAGTCGTCGGGGCGGTCGCTCCACCGGAGGCCGCCGCGCGCGATCCGGCCGGCGCGCAGGTGGACGCCTTCCATCCGCGGCCCGTGCACGAAGATCTCGTACAGCGGCCGCGGCTTCGGCATCTGCTCGATGCGGGCGCAGTCGATCTTGAACGACGCCGACTCGCTCCGGCCGAGGGCAAGGCCGCCGAAGTAGTTGGTGCGGACGGTCGCTGCGATCATGTTGCCGAACGCGCGCAGCATGCGGTCGTCGGCCATGCTCGGGACCTCGCCGAGACTCGTGAGGAACGTCTCGTAGGCTGCCGCCGCGCGGGTGCGATCCGCGGCGGGATCGAGGCGCGCCGCGAACCAGCGGAGCAGGAGGCCCGCCTGCGCCGGATGGCGGGTGAGCGCTTCGACCGGCGCCCGCCGGCTCGGCGCGGCGCCGATCTGGAACCCGTACGCGGCATACGCGCGCAGCACCTGCACCTCTTGCCAGGTGAGCCCTGCGGTCAGCACGAGGCGGTTCAGGCCATCGCTTTCGACGGCGCCGCGCCGGACGGCGAGCACGGTCGCGACCAAGCGCTCGGCGTCGCGGCCCACGTCGAGGCGTGCGCCGGTCTCGGTCTGGACGAGGAAGGTCTCGAGGTAGGCGGGCGCGTCGCCGAGCGCCGGCAGCGTGACGGCATTCTCGGCGAACACGCGGAGGCCGCAGTGCTCGAGGACCGGCATGACGTCGGAGAGGACGAGCGGCGCGCGCAGGTAGAGCTTCAAGGCGGTGTAGGCCTCGTCGCGGCCCGTCGGGTTGACGATCGCGATGCGGCTCTCGGCACCGGCGGCGAGGGCCTCCAGGTGCGCCACGTCCGCCGCGGCCGTCGCCGGCGCGGTCGCGGCCTGGTACTCGTCGGGAAAGATCCGCGCGTAGCGCTCGCCGAGCGCTGCGCCCCCGCTGTCGCCGTGCTCGGCGATCAGATGGTCGCGGACGCGGTCGTTCCAGCCGCGGGTCAGCTCGGCGATCTCGCGCTGCAGCTCGTCGCGCCGGAGGGCGAGCACGCGGGCCCGCGGCGCCGCGAGGAAGAAGTGCACGCGCGCGTGTGTGCCGTCGCCGAGCACGAGGTGATCGTCGACGACCTCGCCGTCGAAACGCGCGGTCAGCACGTCGCGGATACGCGTGCGAATGGCCTCGGAGAACGCGTCGCGTGGCAGGACGACCGTCACCGCGACCCCGTGCTCGAGCCCGTCGGGGCGAAACCCGACGGTCACCTCGTCGGAGCGCTCGGCCGAGAGGATCATGCGAATCTCTGCGCGGATCGCGTCCGCGGACATGGCGAAGAGCTCCGCCTTCGGCAAGCTGTCGAAGACGCCGAGGATCTCACGATGCTCGTGCGAGTCGGGAACGACCCGCTCGGCTTGCAGTACCTGCTGCAGGCGGCGGCGGAGCACCGGGATCTCGGACGCCTCGTCGCCGTGCGCCTTCCACGTGAAGAGACCCAGGAGGCGGAGCTCGCCGCGTACCCTCCCGGATGTGTCGAGCTTCTTGACGCCGATGTACTCCATCCGCACCCGGCGGTGCACGGGCGACACGGCGGTCGTGCGGGCGAAAACGAGCAACGGACCGCCGACGACGCGGCTCCGCACCGGCTCGGGAATCTCCGCGACCGGGGTCGGCTCGGCGTAGTGCGAGCTGGCGGCGCGACGCAGCAGTCCGAGCCCCGACCCCTCGTCGAGCGCGAGCGTCGGCACGCCGGCGCGGTCTTCGAGCGAGACGCTGCGATAGCCGAGGAAGACGAAGCCCCCGGCCATCAGCCAGCGCAAGAGATCCTGCACCTCCTGGACTTCCTCGTCCCACGCCACGCTGCCGCCCTTGTAGGCGTCGACGTGAGCGACGATGCCTTCGGTCGCCGCGACGAGCGCCGGGTAATCGTCGGTCACGAGCACGAGATCGGCAAGGCGCGCCGCGACGGTCGCCTCGAGCGCGGCCCGGCGCTCGGCTGCGAGCGGCTCGAGGACGACGTGGACGAACGACTCGCATCGACCCGTGTCGTCCGCCGCGTCGAGGCCGCGTAGGCGTCCGAGCATCCCAGCGGCCGCCGCCGGCTCGCGGAGTGTCGTCACCAGCGGATGGAGGACGTGCCGGATCTCGATCCCGTCGGTGCGGAGACACTCGCGGACGGTGTCGACGATGAACGGCCGGTCGGTGAGAACGGTTTCGAGGACGGTCGCGTCGCCGTACGGCCCGCTCGTGCCGAACGTACGGACGCGCGGCACGGGACCCTCGGCGGCGAGGAACTCGAAGCCATGGTGGGCGAGATCGGCGGCCGCTTCGTCCCCGATCTCCTCGGCCCACACCTCGCCGTCCTTCGTGAAGAGGGCCGTCGCCAGGGTCGCGATCGCGTCGCCGGTGGAACCGGTGTGGCGCGCGCGGATCAGGGCCACGATGCTCGCGATCCGATCGGCCGGTTGCGCTGCAGGGGCGGTCACGGGAT
The DNA here is from genome assembly GCA_031400185.1 of Polyangiaceae bacterium. Classification (GTDB taxonomy): domain Bacteria; phylum Desulfobacterota; class Binatia; order UTPRO1; family UTPRO1; genus UTPRO1. The sequence goes on along the minus strand of JANNPN010000435.1, from coordinate 38,210 downwards.
CACCGGGCGGCGCTGGATGCCGTGGTCGTCGTGCACCTCGAGCCAAGCACAGCCGCGCGCCGCGGCGCGCTTGCGCGCGCAGGCGAGGAGCAGGCTCGTGGCCTCGGCCGAGCCGCGGAGCTCGCGCACGATCGCCGTCGACGCCTCGAGGCCGCGCACGTACGCGATCACCGCGAGGCCGGCGAGCGGCGCATCCGCGGCGGGCTCGGCGATGTAGAGGTCCTCACGCAACGTCGACACCAGATTGCGGAAACGCTTCCGGGCCGCGCGGCTCGGCGTCTCGGGTGCTCCGAGCAGCGACCGCACGCGCGCGAAGTCGTCGCGACGCGCCCTGCGCACGGTGAGCTCGGCGTGCATGGCGGCGGTCTTTAGCAACCCCCGCACGACCGAGCCAGCCGGGATCGACCGCCATGTCGTCGCCTCGGAAGTCTGCCGCCATGATGCGTCGGCGCAGGCGGGCGCCACCTGATGTCGCGGGCGCGCCGGGCCGCCTCTCAGCGCTTCTTCTGTTTACAGACGACGCGGTTCGCGCGCCGATTCGTTTCGCAGCCGCTCGCGCTCACGTAGCGCTCGCCGGCGACCGCGATGGACAGCACGAGCTCGCGCTCGCGGCTGCGGTCGAGGTCGAGGTGCGCGGCCGACAACGCGAGCGTGTAGCGCGCGCCGTCGCGCGAGTGCAGCATGACCTTCGTCACGCCTCCGAGCGTGAGGCCGGTCTTGTCGACGAAGGTCAGGTTGGTGCCGCTGCGGTTGATCTTCCAGTTCCTGGCCGGCACGACCACCTGCATGAGCTGGTCGCCGTCGACCTTCGAGAGCGTCATCGTGAGCGCGTGCCCGGCGACGTCGGCCATCGCGGCGGCCATCGTGCCGTCGAAGCGGCCCTTCACCGTGATCGAGTCCTCCCGCGCGACCTTGCCGATCGCGATGCGCATCGAGTTGATGACGAGGAGGCCGCAGGAGTCTTCTGCCAGTTGGTTCGGGTTGGCGACCGCCGCGCAGTTGTCGCAGACGTCGCCGAGGCCGTCGCCGTCGACGTCCGCCTGCGTCGCGTTCTCGATCGCCGGGCAGTTGTCGTTCCCGTCGATGACGCCGTCGTCGTCGGTGTCCGGCGGTGCTGGCGTCGGCGACGTGGTCGGCGTCGGGACGGGAGGGGGCTCGGGGCCGTCGCCCGGGTAGAGATAGGTCACGCCGGCGCGGTCGTCGTCGGTGAGGCTCGCACCGCGGCCGTCGAAGTGGGCGAACGAGTACATGGTCGCGCTCGAGTCGGTCGAGTGCGCGAGGCCGATCGTGTGGCCGACCTCGTGGGTCGCCACCTCGGCAACGTTGACCTCTTTCCAGAAGGAGCAGCCGCTCCAGCCGTTGTTGAAGATGATGTCGCCCTCGACGGCTTCGCGGAACGCGGTGCCCTTGAACTGCTTCGAGGCGCCGCTCGCGCAGTACCCGCCGATCGCGAGGATGCCGCCGCAACCCGACGGATCGGTGACCTCGTTGAAGGGATCGTTGAAGACGATTTTGCTCGTGCCGTCGCAGAAGCCGCCGGCGGTCGCGACCGCCGTGCCCGCCGACTGCATCACGAGGCTCGACGTCGGGACGTTGGTCCACGCGGCGAATGCCGCGTTCACCGCGTTCTGGCTGGCGTTGAAGCCGAGCTTGGCGTCGCCCGCTTGGTCGATGAAGTAGCGCACCGGAAGACCCGCGTCCGGCAGGAACCAGCGCACGTTGTTGAAGAGCTTGTAACCCTCGACCGCGGGGTTCATCACCTCGGCGCGGGCGCGCGCGTTCAGCGGCGAGGCGAGCGGGCGCAGCATGCGCGGCACGGGTTGCGAGCGCACGATGTCTTTCAGGCGCGCGACGAACGAATCGGCGGGGCGTGCGTCGTCGGCACCGTAGCTCTGCGGCGCGGCGGCGCCCAGCATGAGCACTTCGTCCTCGACCCCGCGGGTGGCGACGCGAGCACCGCTCGCCGCATCGGTGGTCACGGAGAACTTGCCGAGCGCCATGTGGCTCGTGCGGAGCCAGCCGTCGCCGTCCTGGCCGAGGAAGGCAATCACGCTCTCGCCGAGCTCGTAGCGCGGCGCACCGAAAAGGTGCAGCTCGTCGTCGCCGAGCCGGCCGCCGAGGTCGCGCACGGTGACGGTCGCGGTCGGCACGTATCCCTTGAGCACACTCTCGATGCCGAGGGTGACGAGGGTCGCAATGGCGGTTCCCACGCGCTCGGTTTGGATGTCGCGCACCGTGCCGGTCACGATCGCGTCGGCGCCGAGTGTCAGCGCCTCGTCGCTCATGCGCACCATCGTTGTGGCGCGTGCGGGCGCCGACATGAGCATCAGCACCCCGGCGACGGCGGCCGCGAAGCGCAGGGTGACGAGAATGGACCGATACGACATGCAAACGCCTCCACGACCCGAGCGTGGGTCAGGGGCAGGGGAGCAAAGCGGGTGCCAGCGATTTCCACGCGTTTTGCGTTTGCAGAGGCGTCATTGGTCACGCTCATGCGCAGCGGCGTCGTGGCGAGTGTCATCGGGGTGACGCTGCTACGTACGCGGAGTACGCGCGCATCCGTCACTTCGCATGTCCGTTGCCTTGCGGCTTCGCTTGGCGATAAAGAGCACCCACCGCCGATGTCGTCCTCCAACGATGCAGTGAAGCTCGACGTCACGATCCTCGGCTCGTCGGACGCCTTCTGCAGTGGCGGCCACCCGCACGCGACCTATCTCGTCGAGACTGCGCGCGCGACGTTTCTCGTCGACTGCGGACCGACGGTGTTGCTCGCCTTGAAGCAACGGAACGTCGACACGGCGAGCATCGACTTCCTCGTGATCAGCCACATGCACGGCGATCATTTCGGCGGGATCCCGTTTCTGCTGCTCGAGTACATCTACGAGCGCCCGCGGTCGCGGCCGTTCCAGATCCTCGGCCCGCCCGGCATCCGCGACCGGGTGTGGACGCTGATGCGCGCGCTCTATCCCGACGTGCTGCCCGACACGCTCGGCTTCCCGCTCGACTTCGTCGAGCTCGTGCCCGAACGGAAGCATGCGATCGCCGACCTCGAGCTGCACCCGGTGCGCGTCCCGCACCAGGACGAGGACGTGTCGCTCGCGGTCAAGTTCACGGCCGGGGGGAAGCAGCTCCTCTACAGCGGCGATTCGCCGTGGGACGATCGCTTCCTCGAGCTCGCGCGCGGCGTCGACCTCTTCCTCTGCGAGTGCACGGCGTACGAGGAGCCGATGGGTCGCCACATCCAGTGGACGACGCTCGGACCGCTCGTGCCGCAGCTCGGGTGCAAGCGCCTCGTGCTGATCCATCTCGGGCGCGAGATGCGCGCGCACTGCGACGAGCTCGGCGTCGAGTGCGCGACCGAGAATCTCAAGATCCGCTGCTGACGCTCTAGCGCGGCCGCGGGCGCGGCGGCAGCGGAGGCGCCCCGCTCGCCGGAGTGCCGCCGGGCCGTACCAGCACGGAGCCGGCGGCGTCGGCGCGTGCCTGCGCGTCGTCCTCGGCGACGATCGGACCGACCGACCGCCGCAGGAGCTCGGTCACGAACGGGGTCGCGTCGTCTCCGGCTGCGAGTGCGCGTGCCGTCGCCGCGGCGGCGGCCGCGAGCTCGCGCCGGCCGTCGGTCCAGAGCACGTACGCCGTCTCCTCGAGCCGGCGGCGGTACACGTCGGCGTGCGGACCGCCGAAGAGCGTGCGGCGCGCCTCGGCGAGTGCAGCCTGGACGCGCTCGTCCTGTTGCGGACGACTCAGCACGAGCGGGCTCTCGCGTGCGGCCGCGATCGCGTCGAGGTGCGGCGCCAGCACGTCGCGGGGCAGCAGCCACGTCGCGAGCTCGATCTCGTCGAGGAGCGTTGCGCCGCGCGCGAGTGCCGCAGGGTTGTCGCCGAGGGTCGGGGCGACCCGCGCGATCAGCGGCGGCGTGAGCGGTGCAGGCGCGTGGGTGGTCATGCGGGCGCGGAGCGTCGGGTATTGCCCGACGGCCTCGGCGATCCCGCCGGCGCGGGCGCGCTCGAATCCCTGCGCGGCGAGCGCGTCGCAATACGCGCCGTCGGCCTCGACCATGCGCACGTGATGCCGGGTGCGGAGGTCGTCGTGCATGCGGCGGAGCGACTTCCGCGGCAAGTCGGCGAGGTTGACGTCCCGAAGGCCGGCGGGCTCGTTCAGGATGGCGGTCATGACGAGCAAGCCGCCGCCCGGCTGCGGGCGTGCGATCCATACGAGACGGTCGCCGCGGCCGTCGATGCCCGAGAGCCAGCCTTCGAGCGGCGTCGTCGCCCAGCGCGGGGACGCTGCTGGCGCCGCCGGTCGCTCGGGTGCGACGACGCCGCGCTGACTCAGGCGATAGAGCGCACGCCGCGCGTCCTTGGCGGCTGCCTTCCAGCCGCGCTGCTCGGCCGCGTCGGCGAGGTCGCGGAGAGCCGCCGCATGCGCATCGTCGGCGACGGCGGCGAGCCGCGTGACGATCGCGCGGTCGAGCTCGACGCTTCGGCCGGCGACGGCGACCAGGGCTGCCGGTGCGTGCTCGTCATCGGCGATCCCCGCGGCGCGCAGCGCGGCGTTGCCGACGTCCTCGGACGGGCTGTTCCGGCCGTCAGCCGTCACGGTGCGCGGTTACGGTGGCCCGCGGGTACTGCTCGAGCTTCGCCGTCACGTGATCGCGGATCCACTTCCCGTCCCACCACTCGACCGGGTCGACGTGTACGCCGTAGAGCATGATGCTGAAGTGCAGGTGGTCGCCGCCGGCGAGACCCGTCTCGCCGGTGCGGCCGACGGTGTCGCCGCGCGCCACCTCTTGCCCGGCCTTCACGGTGATCGCACTGAGATGGCCGTAGAGCGAGAAGATGCCGAGGCCGTGGTCGATGATGACGGCGTCGCCGTAGATGCCGAGGTATTCGGCGAAGACGACGGTGCCACTGCTCGCGGCGACGACCGGCGCCTGGCGGAGCGACGCGAGGTCGTAGCCGAGGTGGGTCGCGGTATCGATGATGGTCCCTTCGTGCCGGTACGAGCGGCGGTCACCGAACCCGGCGAGCGGCGCGCTGTTGGGCTGACGGAGGAACGCCCCGTCCCAGTGCGGCGTCGGCACCGACATCTGCGTGACCTCGCGGATGCGCTCCTCGCTCTTCTTTCGCACGATGCGGTTCACGAAGAGGTAGCCCTGCACGAGGTCCGGCTGGGCTGGCAGGTTGCTCGCGGTCAGGATCTCCGGGACCTTGCGCTCGAGGAAGGCGTCGTCGACGTCGAGCGTCTTGTCGGGGAACGTGCGCGGCTTGATGACCGTGTGGAAGCTCACCTCGCGGCGGTTGCCCGCGGCGTCCTCCGCGACCGCCTTCGGCGTCGCCTTGGCGTCGAGGTCCTGCGGGATCGCGAAGAAGGCACCCCGGATCGCCGGATCGTCGAAGAGCCCGGCACTGCCCGGAAAGAAATAGTGGCCGACCGCGACCCCGCTCGTCGTGGCGTCGGGCGACGCCTTGTAGAGCATGAAGTCGAGGCCGCCGAGCTTGAGATAGTGCTGCTGCGAGAGCACTTCGACGGTCGGCGCGGTGAGATCGATCGAGAAGGGCGTCTCGAAGATCGGGTGCTCGGAGCGGATCCAGCGCCGCCACGAGTAGTCGCCGGCGAACACGCGAAGCGTCGCGGGTCCTTCGCCGAGCTTGTTGTCGGCTGGCGCGAGCGGCTTCGAGACCGTCGTGTCGAGGAGACCGCTGCCGCGCCACGACTCCGCCGGATAGCTCTCGTTCGCGAGCACGGCGGTGGTGCCGTTGCTCTCGACCTCGACGCGCGTCCATGCGAGCCCGGTGCCGACGTCGGCGAAGCGCACGTCGATGGTGCTGTTGCGGCCGAGCGCGGTGATCGGGCGCACGAGCTCCGCCGTCGGACGGCGCCCCTCGAGCTTGATCCATCCGACGAATGCGCCGAGGGCGATCAGACAGAACGCGAGTCCGAGGAGCACCCGCCGACCACCACCACCCTCGCGCTGACTACGTTGTCGCGCTTGCCGTGCCATCGACCCGCTGCGACCTTACGAGCCGCTGATAAGGGTGTCAATCTTGCTCGACGCGAATCGCGGTGAGCAGATCGAGGAGGCTCGCGGTGATGCGCTGGGTCGCACCCCAGATCGTGCGGCCGTCGTGGCGATACGACGTGACGGGCACCGCGCGACCCTCCATCGTCCACGTCTCCGCGACGACGGTCGTAGGGTCGTCGAACGCCGCGAGCGGCACCGAGAACACGTCGGCCACCTCGCGCGGATCGGTCCGGAAGTGGTACGGGTGCGGGATCGTCCCGACGAACGGCGTGATGTGGAAGTTCGAGCTGAACGTATGGATCGGGTCGAGCGCTCCGAGCACGTCGACGTCCGCCGCGCGGACGCCGACCTCCTCCTCGGTCTCGCGGAGCGCCGTCACGAGCAGCGAGGCGTCGCGGTTGGGCGCGTGGCGGCCGCCGGGAAACGCGACCTGGCCCGGATGCGTCGGCAGCGCCGCGCTCCGCGTCGTGTAGAGGAGGTGCAACGCGCCATCGCGCTCGAAGAGCGGGACGAGGACGGCGGCCGCGACGCCAGGCTCGAGCGTCGGCACGGGTCGCGGCGCCGCGAGCGCGTTCCGCAGCGACGCGAGCACGTCCGGAGCCATCACGCCGGATAGCACGGCGGTTCGCCCGCTCGGAAGCCCGTGCTATGCCCCGGTGATGGCTTGCGTCGTCGTGCGCTATCACGAGATCGCGCTCAAGGGCGGGAACCGCCAGCGCTTCGTGCAACGGCTGATCGCGAACCTTCGCGACGCGACGACCGGGCTCGGAGTGCGAAACGCCGAGAGCCTGCAAGGCCGGATCGTGCTCCGGCTCGACGACGCGGCCATGGTCGACGCGGTCTGCGACCGGGTCGCGCACACGTTCGGGGTCGCCAACTACTCGGCCGGAGTCGAGCTGCCGGTCGATCTCGATCGCATCCGCGAGGCGGTGCTCGCGTGCGCGCGCGCCGAGCCGTTCACGACGTTCGCGATCCGGACCCGGCGCGCCGACAAGTCGTTCCCGCTGACGTCGCCGGAGCTGGGGGCGACCCTCGGGGCGACGGTGATCGAGCACGTCGGCGGCCGTGTCGACCTCGGGACCCCGGACCTCGCGATCACCGTCGAGATCCTGCCGCGCACGGCGTACGTGTCGGGAGCCAAGCGGCGGGGGCCCGGTGGGCTGCCGGTCACGATCAGCGGCCGTGTCACGTGTCTCATGTCGGGTGGCATCGACTCGCCGGTCGCAGCGTACCGCCTGATGCAGCGCGGCTGCCGCGTCGACTTCGTCCACTTCAGCGGCGCGCCCTACACGACGCGCGCGAGCGTCGACAAAGCGCAGGACCTCGTCGAGCATCTGACGCGGTGGCAATTGCGCTCCGACCTCTGGATCGTGCCGTTCGGCGAGATCCAGAGCGAGATCGTCGCGCGCGTGCCGCGGAGCCACCGCGTCGTGCTCTACCGCCGCATGATGCTGCGGATCGCCGAGGCACTCGGGCAGGGCGGGGCGCGGGTGCTGGTGACCGGCGAGAGCCTCGGGCAGGTGTCGTCGCAGACGCTCGAGAACATGCAGACGATCGCCGCCGCGACCCCGACGCTCGTGCTGCGTCCGCTCGTCGGCATGGACAAGAACGAGATCATCCAGCAGGCGACGCGCATCGGCACGTTCGCGACGTCGATCCTGCCGGACCAGGATTGCTGCACGCTCTTCACCCCTCCGCACCCGACGACGCGCGCGACGCTCGCCGAGGTCGAGGCGGCGGAACGCCTCTTCGACGTCGCCGGCCTGGTCCAGCGCGGCGTCGCCGGGGCGACGCGCGAGCGGTTCGTCTTCCCGCCGGCGCTCGCCGCGAAGCGCGCGAGCGAGGCGACGGTGGCGCCGCTCAGGATCCCGGGCTAACGGCCGGCGCCGCGCGCTCGGCGAGGAATCCGCGCGCAACCGCGGCCGGCGTGGCACCATCTTGATCGACGGCGGCATTCAGGCGTTGCATGCGCTCGGCGCCGATCGCGCCGGCGAGCGGGCGGAGCGCGGCGAGCACCTCGGGTGCCTCGCGCGTGAGCCGTGCGCTCGCCAGCACGACCGCGTCGTAGGGCGGGATCACGTGGCGGTCGTCGGTGAGCACCGTGAGCCCGAGTGCGGCGATGCGACCGTCGGTCGAGAACGCGCTGATGACGTCGACCTGGGCGCTCGCGACCGCCGTGTACATGAGCGACGAGTCCATGCTGCGGCGGTCGCGGAAGGCGAGCCCGTAGATGCGCGCGAGCGCCGCCCACTCCGGCCGGCTGAAGAACTCGTAGTCGCCCGCGATGACGAGCTCGGGCGCGCGCGCGGCGAGCTCGCTGATCGTCGTGACGCCGAGCCGGCCCGCGGTCTCGTCGCGCATGGCGAGCGCATACGCGTTCTCGAAGCCGAGTGCCGCGACGAGCGTGATGCCGTGCGTGTCGGTGAGATACCGGCTCACCTCCGCCAGGACGACCGCGGGGTCCGGCGGCACGTCGGTGCGCTTCATGATCGTCGCCCAGATGGTTCCCGTGTAGTCGACGTAGACGTCGAGCGCGCCGGTCGCGAGCGCGTCGAACGCGACCGTCGACCCGAGCGACGCCACGATACGGGTCGGACGCGCGAGTGCGCGCGTGATCTCGCCCGCCAAGATCTCGCTCAGCACGTATTGCTCCGTGAACGTCTTGGCGCCGATCGCGATCGGACGCGCCGCGGCCCCGAGCCGCGTGCGGACGGCGGCCGCCGCGGTGCCGATCGTCAGGAGCGCGAGCAGCGCGAGCGCACCGGCGATCATGCCGCGGTGCCGGCGCTGCACGCCGACCTCGAGGAGGTGCACGATGCCGTCGAGAAGGAGCGCCAGCGCGGCGGCGGCGGCGGCGCAGCCGATCAGCACCGCGGTCGCGTTCCGGGTCTGGAGCCCGCTGAAGATGTAGTTCCCGAGGCTCGGTGCCCCGACCGGGGTCGAGAGCGTCGCGATCCCGACCACCCAGACCGTAGCCGTGCGGATGCCCGCGATGATGACGGGCCAGGCGAGCGGCAGCTCGACGAGCCGGAGCTGCTCGTGCGGCGTCATGCCGACGCCGCGCGCGGCCTCGACGATCGCCGGGTCGACGCCGCGGATGCCGGTCACGGTGTTCCGGAGGATCGGCAGCAGGCTGTAGAGGGTGAGACCGATGATGGCCGGCAGATAGCCGATGCTCGGAACGCCGACGCCGGCGACGCGCGTCGCCAGCGCGCCGAGTGCGGCGAGGATGGGCACCATGACCGCGAGGAGCGCCAAGCTCGGGATGGTCTGGATGACGCCGGCGATGCCGAGCACGAGCGCCTCGACGCGCGGACGGCGCGTCGCCCAGATGCCGAGTGGCAGGCTCACCGCCGTGCCGACGAGGAGCGCCACCAGCGTCAGCTGGAGATGCGCCGCGAGATACTCCGGGAGGAGCGCGAGCTGGTCGCTCACGTCGTCGCGCGCCCGATCGTCGCGCGCACCTGCTCCAGCTGGCGGAGCGGGGTCGCGAGCAGCGTCCGGACGTAGTCGGTCGCCGGCCGCGCGGCGAGCTCCGCGGGCGTGCCGACCTGCTCGAGGCGCCCGTCTTTCAAGACCGCAATGCGGTCGCCGACGAGGAGCGCCTCCACCATGTCGTGGGTCACGAAGATCGCTGTCAGGTCGAGGCGGCGCGCGATCGCGAGGAACGACTGCTGGAGACGCTCGCGGGTCATCGGGTCGAGCGCGCCGAACGGCTCGTCGAGGAGCATCACCTGGGGCTCCGCCGCGAGCGCGCGCGCGACGCCGACGCGTTGCTGCTGGCCACCCGAGAGCGAGGCCGGCGCGCGGTCGCGTAACGCGCTCGGGTCGAGCTCGACGAGCCGCAACAGCTCGTCGACGCGCGCGGTCAGGCGACCGGCCGGCCAGCCGAGCAGGCGCGGCGTGATCGCGACGTTCTCGCCGACGGTCAGGTGCGGGAAGAGGCCGACCTGCTGGAAGCAGTAGCCGATCCGGCGCCGGAGCTCGTGCGGGGCAAGCGACGCTGCGTCGATGCCGTCGATCTCGACGCGGCCGGCGTCGGGCTCGATCAGGCGGTTCACCATCTTGAGAGTCGTGGTCTTGCCCGAGCCCGAGCCGCCGAGGAGCACCATCCGCTCGCCGCGTGCGATCGTGAGCGACAAGCGGTCGACGACGACTGTGTCGCCGAACCGTTTGGCGAGCTCGATCAGGCGGAGCATCTCGCAAAAACGGGGGATCTCTCCCCCTGCGTTGCCGCGGCAGAGCCGCGTCGGCTCATCCCCCGGCTCGCTCGCGCTCGGCCCGCGCGAACCGCGCGGGAGATCGAGTCCTCGTCCATCGTGCTAGAGCGGCGGCAGCTCCGCGAGGAACGGCTCGACGGCCGCGAGGAACCCGGCGGGATTGTCGCCCATGACCGAGTGGCCGGCGCCGGCGACCGTGCGGACGTCCGCGCCGACGATGCTGCCGAACTTCGCCGCGACCTCGGGGGCGAGGATGTCACTCTCGCCGCCGCGCACGATCAGCACCGGACAACGGATGGCCTTCACGCGCTCCCAGAGGTCGCTCATGCCCTCACCGACACGCGCCGGATTGCGAAGCTGCGGATCGTACTTCCACGTCCAGCGTCCGTTCGGCAGCTGCTTCAGGTTGTGTCGCAGCCGGTCGCGGATGTTGTCGAGCGAGCGCCGCGGGTTGAACGCGTGCGCGCGCTGCGCGAAGTCCTCGAACGTGTCGAGCTCGTCGGTCGCGGCGACGAAGCTCCGGATGCTCTCGACGCCGCCGCGCTGCACCTCGGGCGCGATGTCGACGACGACGAGCGCGCGGACGAGATCGGGGCGGCGCGCCGCGAGCGTGAGCGCAACGAGGCCGCCCATCGAAAGCGCTACCAGCACCGCGGGAGCGGCGCCGAGCGCGCCGAGCACGCGCTCGACGTCGATGTTCTGCGTCGCGATGCGGTAGTCGCCATCGGGAGACCACGCCGTGTCCCCGTGTCCGCGCTGATCGAGTGCGCGGACGTGGTGATCGCGCGCCAGCGCGGGCGCCACCTCGTCCCAGCTGTGCGCGGTCTGCGTGATGCCGTGCAGGCAGAGCAGCGATGGCCGCCCGATCGTGCCCCAGTCGAGATAGTGGAAGGTGAGGTCGTCGATCGTGACGGTCGCGTCTTTGGCGGTCGGCATCGGGTCCTCGTCGGTCGGAGCTGCGTCAGTCGTCGCCGCCTGCGCGGGCGCGTCGGCGCCACGCGTCGAGCATACCGGCGAAGCTCGCGCGGAGCTCGGGCGGAAGGGCGTCCAGGTCGGCGCGAGCGGGCGGCGGAGGGCAGGGCGCGCGGCGGCGGCTTGGCGGGCGCGCGACCTCGGCCGCGCGCCCTTCGGTCAGCACGAGGAACAAATCCTCGATGAGCGGACGCGGCAGGCGCTCGTTCAACGCGGCCACGATGTTGCGTTTCAAGAGCGTGAGCTCCTGCATCCACGGCGCGCTCGAGACGGCGACGACGAGAGTCCGGCCGCGCAGGCGCATCGGCTCCGCGCGGCGTGCGATCGCGGCGCCGACCGCGTCATCCCAGACCTTCCAGATGACGGACGCGCCGGGCGTTCCGAGCACGCGATCGAGGCAGGTGTCGACGACGCCTTCGATGCGCGCGGGCTCACGGCGCGGGCTCACCCGCCGGTCCTTAGCGTGGGCGGCGCCATGGAGAAAGCCTTGCGGGTCGCGGTGATTTTTTTCTTGACACGGTGTCCATTCCTTGTGTACTGACCCGCCCTGCTCTACAACATCTTGATGGTTCGCGGTCGAAGCCAGGGTCCTTTCAAGTCACGCTCCGACGCGCTCGGGGCCCCAGAAAACGAGGGTGGTGCGATGGAAAACGGGGTGGCGGTGGCTGGCATGGGCGGTGGTGGGGAGGCGGAGCTCGTGGCGGGGGTCCCGGGGGGCGATGCCGCTGGGTCGGACGACCGGCGGGGGCTCACCATCAAGCGGTACTTCACCCAGGCGGGGCTCGACCCGTTCGCGAACGCCGAATGGGAGCGCCGGAGCGCCGTGATCTACGGCGAGAAGGGCGAAGTCGTGTTCGAGCAGCACGACGTCGAGATGCCGAAGCCGTGGACCCAGCTCGCGACCAACGTGGTCGTCTCCAAGTATTTCCGAGGTCCGCTCGGCACGCCCCAGCGCGAGACCAGCGTCCGCCAGCTGATCGGGCGGGTCGTCGGCACCATCCGCTCGTGGGGCGTCGCCCAGGGGTATTTCGCGACCCCGAACGACGCGGCCGTCTTCGCCGACGAGCTCACCCATCTGCTGCTGTACCAGAAGGCCTGCTTCAACAGCCCGGTCTGGTTCAACGTCGGCGTCGAGTCGAAGCCGCAGTGCAGCGCCTGCTTCATCCTTTCGGTCGACGACACCATGGACTCGATCCTCGACTGGTACCGGCGCGAAGGCGTCATCTTCAAGGGCGGCTCGGGCTCGGGGGTGAACCTCTCGAAGCTGCGCTCGTCGAAGGAGCGGCTGGTCGGCGGTGGCACGGCGTCGGGCCCGGTGTCGTTCATGAAGGCGGCCGACGCGTCGGCCGGCGTCATCAAGTCGGGCGGCAAGACTCGCCGCGCCGCGAAGATGGTCGTGCTGAACGTCGACCACCCCGACATCATGGAGTTCATCAGCTGCAAGACCGAGGAGGAGCGGAAGGCGCGTGCGCTCATCGCCGCCGGCTACGACAGCTCGCTCGACGGTGCCGCGTATGGCTCGGTCGCGTTCCAGAACGCCAACAATTCGGTGCGCGTCACCGAAGCGTTCATGCATGCGGTCGTCTCGGACGGTGACTGGCAGACGCGATTCGTCCGCACGGGTGAGGTGTCGGAGACGTTCCGCGCTCGCGACCTCATGCGGAGCATCTCGGAGAACGCGCACGCCTGCGGCGACCCCGGTCTGCAGTTCGATACGACCATCAACGACTGGCACACGTGCCCGGCAAGCGGCCGCATCAACGCGTCGAACCCCTGCAGCGAGTACATGCACCTCGACAACTCCGCGTGTAACCTCTCGTCGCTGAACCTGATGAAGTTCGTGGGCGCCTCCGGCGACTTCAACGTCGAGGCGTTCAAGCACGCGGTCGACGTCATGATCACCGCACAGGACATCATCGTCGACAACTCGAGCTACCCGACGCCGGAGATCGACAAGAACGCGCACGCGTTCCGCGAGCTCGGGCTCGGCTATGCGAACCTCGGTGCTCTGCTCATGTCGCTCGGGCTTCCGTACGATTCCGAGGCGGGCCGGCAGTACGCGGCGGCGGTCACGGCGCTCATGTGCGGGGAGGCGTATCTCCAGTCGGCGCGCATCGCCGGCGAGATGGGGTCGTTCTCCGGCTACGCGCCGAATCGCGATCCGATGCAGCGGGTGATCGGCAAGCATCGCGCCGCGGCGCACAAGATCGATCCGTCGCTCGTGCCGCTCGACCTCCTGAGCGAGGCGCGCCGCGTGTGGGACGATGCGTTCGCGCTCGGCGAGCGCCAGGGCTTCCGCAACTCGCAGGCGACGGTCTTGGCTCCGACCGGCACGATCGCGTTCATGATGGATTGCGACACGACCGGCATCGAGCCCGACATTGCGCTCGTGAAGTACAAGAAGCTCGTCGGCGGCGGGATGCTGAAGATCGTCAACATGACGATCCGGCGGGCTCTCACGCGTCTCGGCTACGAGAGCAAGCAGGTCCAGGACATCGTCGAATACGTCGAGGAGCAGGAGACGATCGAGGGTGCCCCCCATCTGAAAGACGAGGACCTCGCGGTCTTCGACTGCGCGTTCAAGCCGCAACGCGGCGCTCGCTCGATCCACTACCTCGGCCACATCCGCATGATGGGCGCAGCGCAACCTTTCATCTCCGGCGCAATCTCGAAGACCGTCAACATGCCGGCGGACGCGACCGTCGACGACGTCACCGAGGCGTATCTCGAGGCGTGGCGAAACGGCTTGAAGGCGATCGCGATCTATCGCGACGGCTGCAAGCAGAGCCAGCCGCTCAACACCGGCAAGAGCACGGAGGTCGCCAAGCCCACGGTCGAGGCGCGTCCGACCCGGCGCCGGCTGCAAAACGACTGCAAGTCCGAGCGCCACAAGTTCGAGATCGCCGGCCATGAGGGTTACATTCACGTCGGCTTCTACGAGGACGGTACGCCGGGCGAGATCTTCATCAAGATGGCGAAGGAGGGGAGCACGATCTCGGGTCTCATGGACACGATCGCGACCCTCACCTCGATGGCGCTCCAGTACGGCGTCCCGCTCGAAGTCCTCGTCAACAAGTTCGCGCACGTCCGCTTCGAGCCGTCGGGCTTCACCAAGAATCCCGAGATCCCCATGGCGAAGTCCCTGACGGACTACATCTTCCGATTCCTCGGCTCGCGGCATCTCTCCGCCGAGCAGCGGCACGAGGTGGGGCTCGTCGAGGTGACGGCCGAGGCGCGCGCGCTTCCCCGCGAAGAGTTCGAGGCGGTGCCGCGCGCGAGCGCGATGACCTTCAGTCCGCAAGCCGACGCGCCGAGCTGTTCTGACTGCGGCGCGATCATGGTGCGCAACGGCAGCTGCTACAAGTGTCTCAACTGCGGCTCGACGAGCGGATGCTCGTGAGACGTGACCGTGGGTCCAGCGCCGTGACGTTTCCGGAACGTCACGGCTGAGGAGGGGGACCGGGAGTAGGTGGGGAATTGAGGATGGGATGACATTCCCGGAGCCTCGTTGTGGTCGTGGTGGCCGGGGGAGAGAGAGCCGGCACGTGCGTGCACGTGCCGGCTCTCTTCATTTGCGTTTCCGATGGCGTACGAAGGCGCGTCGCTCCCTTGACAGCGAAAAGCGGCCCCCTATAAGGGCGGCATGAAGACGAGGGGCTGCGCATGGCCGACACGCTGAAATTCACGAACGATCACCTGTGGCTTCGCATCGACGGATCGCGTGCGCACCTCGGCATCTCCGAGCATGCGCAAGGTGAGCTCGGCGAGATCATCGCCGTCGAGCTGCCCGACGTCGGCGACGAGGTCGAGAAGGGTGAGTCGTTCGGCGAGCTCGAGTCGGTGAAGACGGTGAACGAGCTGATCGCTCCCATCTCGGGCCAGGTCGTGGCGATCAACACCGAGCTGGATGATCATCCCACGATCGTCAACGAGGACCCGTATCACGAGGGTTGGTTGATCGAGGTCGAGCTGAACGACAGCGCCGAGCTCGAAACCCTCCTCGATGCCGACGAGTACGACGAGCTGATCTCCGGCGAGGAAGAGGCGTGATCGTCGGGCTTCGGCCCGGGCTCGCCAATCTCTCGCTCTCGTCTCTGCTTGCGTTCTCCCGTCCCGGTTTCTTGTTCATCGCCGCCTCGGTTGCTTGTATCGGGAGCGTCGTCGACACGGCCAGCGCGGTCGATCCACCGACCCTGGATGCGCAGCTCCAGGCGCGCGGCATCCGCGATCAGCGCGTGCTCGCGGCGTTCGCGAACGTGTCGCGCGACGTCTTCGTGCCGGCGGACGCGCCCGAGCGCGCCTTCGACGACAAGCCGCTGCCGTCGACGTTCACCCAGGTCATTTCGCAGCCCTATCTCCTCGCGCGCATGGTCGAGGCGCTGCAACTGAAGCCCGGGGCGCGCGTGCTCGAGGTGGGTACCGGGACCGGATACCCGGCAGCGATCCTGTCCGAGGTGGCGGCCGAGGTATTCTCGGTCGGCCCGATCCCGGAGACGGCGTCGACCGCGCGTCTGCGGCTCGCGCGCTCGGGCCGGCAAAACGTGCACGTGAAGCTCGGGGAAGGCGGGGAGGGATGGCGCGAGTACGGGCCCTACGACGCGATCCTCGTCAGCTCGTTCGGACCCCGTGTCCCGCCGCCGCTCGTCGATCAGCTGATCGAGGGGGGCGTCCTGGTGATGGCCGTTGGGCCGCCGCGCGGCCGGCAGGTGCTGCTGCGCGGCGTGAAGAAGGGTTTCAAGCTGCACGCGAAGGAGCTCGCCGAGCTCAACACGGCGGGCGCCGGTGCCCCCAAGCGGGACGGGTCGCCACGCGACGGGCGGCGTACCGAGCCGTCCGTCGGCGTCAGGGAGCAGCGTCCGCCGCGGGATTCGGACGATTCCCGAAGCGATAGATGACTTCGCCCGGTCGCGTGAACCCGAGCTGCTCGCGCGCCAGTCGTTCGAGGGTGCGGTCGTCCGTACGGAGACGATGGATGCGCTCGCGGAGATGCTCGTTCTCGTGCAGCAAGAGCGCGATGCGTTTACCGAGATCCGCTTGCTCTTTCGAGAGCGCTCGGAGGTGCAAGAGGCCGCGGCTCCCGAAGATGACGACCGCGATCAACACCGCCGTCACAGCGGCGGCGATCACCAGCGCCACGCGTTGGCGCACCCCGTTCGCCGCCGGCCCCGCCCACATGCGGCGCGCATCGTACACGAGCGCCGCGCCCAGCCACAAGTCGAGCCACTGAAGGAGACCGCCATGAAGATCGCGAAAGTCCATGCGCGCGAGATCATCGATTCGCGCGGCAACCCCCCGGTCGAGGTCGACGTCCTCTTGAACGACGGCACGTGTGGGCGCGCCGCGGTGCCGTCAGGGGCGTCGACCGGCGAGTACGAGGCGGTCGAGCTCCGGGACGGTCAGAAGAAGCGCTACCTCGGCAAAGGCGTCACGCGCGCCGTCGAGAACGTCAACACGGCGATCGCCCGGAAGCTCGTCGGAAAGGATCCGCGGAAGCAAGCCGAGATCGATCGGCTGATGATCGACCTCGACGGCACGCCCAACAAGGCCCGGCTTGGCGCAAACGCGATCCTCGGGGTCTCGCTCGCGGTCGCGCAGGCGACGGCTGCGCGCAGTGGGAAGGCGCTGTACGCTTACCTCGGCGGCACGGCCGCGCGGGTGCTGCCGGTCCCAATGTTCAACATCCTGAACGGGGGAGCGCACGCCGACAATACCGTCGACCTCCAGGAGTTCATGGTGATGCCCGTCGGGGCGAAGAGGTTCGGCGACGCGCTTCGGATGGGCGCGGAGATCTTCCATGCGCTGCGCGCGGTGCTGCGCGGCCGGAAGCTCTCGACCGGAGTCGGCGACGAAGGCGGGTTCGCCCCGAACCTGGCGTCCGACGAGGAGGCGCTCGCCGTGATCATGGAGGCGATCACAGCGGCGGGCTATCGCGCGGGCTCCCAGGTGCGAATCGCGATCGATGCCGCCGCGAGTGAGCTCTGGAACGACGGCCGCTACGTGTTCCGGAAATCCGGTGCGGCGGACCGCTCACAAGAGGCCATGGTCGACATGTACGCCGACTGGGTCGAGCGCTATCCGATCGTCTCGATCGAGGACGGCATGGCCGAGAACGATTGGGACGGATGGGCGCTCCTCACCAAACGCCTCGGTCGCAAGGTGCAGCTCGTCGGGGACGACCTCTTCGTCACGAACCCGGAGCGTTTGCGGCGAGGGATCGCGGCTGGCGCCGCCAACTCGATCCTCGTGAAAGTGAACCAGATCGGCACGCTCACGGAGACGTTGGAGGCGATCCGGGTCGCGCGCGACGCCGGATATACGACCGTCATCTCGCATCGCTCGGGCGAGACCGAGGATGCGACGATCGCCGATCTCGCCGTCGCCGTGAATGCGGGTCAGATCAAGACGGGGAGCCCGTGTCGCGGCGAGCGCACCGCCAAGTACAACCAGCTGCTGCGCATCGAGGAAGCGCTCGGTCGGCGCGCCTCGTACCCGGGCGCGAAGGCGTTCACGTTCCGAACATCCACCCGGGCCCGGGCGCGCCGCTAGCACTTTCGCCTTTGGTTCACCGTATTTGAGGTGGGGCGAACATGCCGCAAAGCCGCGCCCAGCGCGGTTTAAAACGCTCTGTTACTCTTCAGTAGAAGTCAGAGTGAACACCATTCTAACCCCAGCTCCCCTCCCCGGCATCGTCCTGATTCTCCTCCGGAAATCTGTTCCAAAATGCAATTTTTCTCTTGACATTCGCCATGGCAATTTCCTATGATGCCTTGCGTTGAGGGGTGGGGTGGCTGTGGATTGGGGGAGCGCTCGCCTGAGCGAACCTGGGTCAAACGCAGCTAACGTTTGTGAGGAGGTGTCTATGGCAGCCAAGAAGAAAGCGTCCAAGGCCAAGAAGAAAGCGCCGGCCAAGAAGGGCGCTGCCAAAAAGAAGAAGTAGTTCCAGCCGAGTTTCTGCTGTTCGCAGCGAGAAGTTTTCGTAGCGTGTAGTTTCAGTCGGACTCAGGCGAGGTTGTAGAGCCCCCAGGGCTCTATGGAAAAAGGCCCTTCGGCTCCCGTCGAAGGGCTTTTTTCATCCCTATGATCGTCGACGCCGTCCGCGCCGAATCGTCCCGTTTCAATCACCCGCTGTTGTTGATCCACGGTTTGTGGACGGGCGCGTGGATATGGCGACAGCTCGCCTCCCATCTCGCTCATCGCGGCTGGGATGCGTGGGCCCCGTCGTTTCTCGACGAGGGTGTGGCTCCAGACGCGGGCACGCGTATCGGGTTGCTCGTCGAACTCTGCGGGACGCTGCCGGCCCCGCCGGTGCTGATCGCACATGACGCCGGCGTCGGCATCGCCGCCGCACTCGCCCGCGAGATCCCGGTGCCAGCGATGGTCTCGCTGGCACCTCTCTTGGATCTGTCGGGCGCGCTCACGCGGCCGCAGCTATGGAGCGCATTCTTCCAACGACGCGTTCCGCCGCCACGCGGTCGCCTCGGAGCCGATGCCTTTCGTGGGCTCGCATCGGACGACGTCGGGCGCTTGCGGCCCGACTCGGGGAAGATCGTACGTGCGCTCGTGGCGGGCCGGCAGCGGATCGCCGAGCGACCGATGCCGGCCGGGCTCGTGATCGCGTCAGCCGACGACCCGGTCGCGCCGGCGGCGAGCGCCGAGCGGCTCGCGCGTCGACTCGATTGGTCGTTCGATCTTCACGAAAGCACTGGGCATTTCCTGATGCTTGGCCCCGGTGCGGAGCGTTTCGCGGATCGCGTGCATCGCTGGCTCGTGCGTGCGATCGGGGCTGATCTCCTCGCGTGGATCGACGAAGAAGAGGGCGAGGAATGAGCCCCGACCCCACTTTACTCTATGAAACAGATTAGATATCAGCCTCCCCGTTCTACCCACACCACTCAAGCTGCGTTAAGGAGGCTGCAATGGCAAATCCACCGGCTACGAATGTGAAGGAAGTGTTCGCCGCGATGCCGACCCGTTTTAACGCGGGCGCGGCGAAAGGTCTGAAGGCCGTGTACCAGTTCGATCTGACTGGCGA
Organism: Polyangiaceae bacterium; assembly: GCA_031400185.1. Taxonomy (GTDB): domain Bacteria; phylum Desulfobacterota; class Binatia; order UTPRO1; family UTPRO1; genus UTPRO1. Next base: position 18,961 of record JANNPN010000435.1, on the reverse strand, counting down.
CAACGGCGGCAAGTACAGCCTCGCGATCGACGACGGCCAGCTCACCGTCGGCGACGGCACTCACGCGTCCCCGAACATCACCATCACCATGTCGGCCAATGACTACCTCGACATGGTGAACGGCAAGCTGAACCCGCAGATGGCGTTCATGAGCGGTAAGCTGAAGATCGCGGGCGACATGGGCCTCGCGATGAAGATGCAGCAGCTCTTCCCTATGAGCTGAGCGCTACGCGAGACTTCACGATTTCCCGGGGGGAGCCAACCGACGGAACCGTCGGGGGCTCCCCTTGGTCGTTTCTGGCGGCTGAGATCGTGCGGATGAGGCGGGGCTAGATGTCGCGGCCGGGATCGTTGAACGCGGTGTGGATGCCACATTCGACCTTGTCGCGGCCCGCCCACCGTCCGGCGCGCTCATCCTCGCCGGCGAGCACAGGTCGCGTGCACGGCGCGCAGCCGATGCTGGCGTACCCTTGCTCGAAGAGGGGATTCAGCGGCACGCGGTGGCGCTGCATGTACTCGTAGGTGTCGCGCGCCCGCCAGCGTACCAGCGGGTTGATCTTGATGATTCCGTTCTTGAGCTCCTCGAGGATGGGGAGGGCGTTCCGGGTCGACGCCTGATCGCGCCGGCGGCCGTTGATCCACGCGCGCACATCCTTGAGCGCGCGGCGCAGCGGCTCGACCTTGTTGATCTCGCAGCAGCGATCGGGGTCGTGGCGGAAGAGCTCAGGTCCGTGGGTCTTCTCGACCTCTTCCTTGCTGATCGCGGGGCCGACCTCGACGAGGTTGAACTTGTACTTGTCGACCAGCAGATCCCGGTACGCGAGCGTCTCCGGGAAATGGTACCCGGTGTTGATGAAGACGATCGGCGTCGCGGGGGCGATCGATTGCAGCATGTGCATGAGCACGACGCCCTCGTGCTGGAACGAGCAGGTGAGCCCAGCGTCCGGAGCGAACCGATCGACTGCCCAGCGGAGGATATCGCCCGGTTCTGCCTGCTCGAAGCGGAGCGCCAACTCCGGAAGGTCCTCGTCGGTGGGCGCATACCGCAGCATCGTCGGGTTCTATACCTTCGCCTCCCACCCGGAGCAATGTAGAACGCCATGCGGATCGCAGGTTTGAGGTCCGGAACCCCTGCCGACGGCGCGGGTGCTGCGCTCGTGCGCGGCGGCCGTCGCGGCAGCGGGCTCAGCGCCAAGCTCGAAGCATTCCGGCAAGTTGCCGACCGGCCGGCCGCCACGACCGGCTGCTGGCTCTGCCGCGCGCCCGCTCGTGCTCGGCAAGGTCGTGCCGGACGTGAACGACGCGCGGCGGCGTCTCCGCTAGCGCTTCAAGCCTTCGCAACCGAGATCGCCCGCGACGGCACCTCGCGGGTGAGAAAGTCGCTCGCCTCTTCCGGCGTTTCGCCGGTACGCATGCGCTGCATGCCCTCGCTGACGGTCTTCCGCGTCATCAAGATGCCGTAGCTCTCCATGATCCGGCGGATCATGTCGTAGTGGATCTCGATCGACTGCGTCACCGACTCGTAACCGTGCTGCGCTGCGCGGCGACGCTCCCAAAACGCCAGCGGCGTCATCTGGAAGAAGTCGAGATCCTTCTCGGTCGGCTCGATCAGGATGATGTCGCCTTTGAAGTTGGAATCGTCCTGATACTGGCGGAGCCCGAGCTGCAGGCGCGAGTGCAGCAGCGTGCGCAGCACCTGATTCAGGATCGTCAGCATGCCGCGATCGGCGAGCTGGACGCCTTCGGCGACGTAGTCGTCTTTCTGCGGATCGTACTTCCGGACGACCCGGTTCGAGAACGGCCGGAACGGGTTGTAACAGATGACGAGGTCGGCGCCGTGGTCGATCGCGACGTCGATGTTGGCGGTCCGGCGGACACCGCCGTCGACGTAGTCGATGCCGCGGATGCGCGCGGGCCGGTAGAACCCCGGCAGCGCCGTCGACGCCTGCACCGACTCGGAGATCGACAGTGAGCTGTCCTCGTCGTGACCGAACACGACGCGCTCGGCCGAGTCGAGGTTCATCGCGACGATGTAGAGCTCCTTCTTCCGCGCTTGGAACAGCGCCTTGAAGCTGTTCGGCATGTGACGACGCTCGAGGTTGTCGCGCAGGTAGTGCTCGATGGTCGCGTTGTCGAAGAGACCCGACGGCAGATAGTCGAGCGGGAACGGGAACGGACGACCCGAGAGGAGGGCCTGCCCAAGCGGCCGCGCCACCTCGACGGCGTTGCCGAGCGAGGGCGAGCGCACGAATTGGCGCAACGGCTCGGCGATGCTCTCGGCGAGCGCGGGACTCTTCGCCACGAGATCGAGAATCGACCCGGGAATGAAGGCGGCGAGGTCGAGCAGATACCTGATCGGACGCTCGACGAATTCCGGGTAGTTCGGTTGATAGAAATCGAAGGCGCCGAACTGCGTGAACTCCTCGGAGCTGCCCTCGAGGCTTCGCAACATCTCCGGCGGCGTCACGCCGCTCGCGAGCGGCGCCGCCAGAAAGGCACCGGCGGACAGGCCGACGTAGATGTCGAAGTCGGTCGTCTTGCGGTTCACCAGGAAGTCGTCGAAGGCTTTGAGACCGCCGAGCTTGAAGCCGCCGCCGCTGATGGCGCCGCCGGCGAGCACGAGGGCGATGCGCGGATTGCGCTTGCGGACCGTGAGATCGCTCTTCTGGACGATCGTTATGCCCATGTCACCCTTCCATATGATTCGCGCGTAGGCCGCGTGAGGAGTTGCCGTCTGCCTCACGCAGCAAGCGTTGTGCCATGGTCGCGTCGAGGCTCCGACATCGACGTGTCTTGCCGGCTCCAGCAAGGCTTTTACGAATCTGTAAAGCAGATCGCGAAAGCGCGTCAAGGGAACACGCGCGGCACGAACCGTGCGCCTCCGCCTGACCCGTCGGAAGTCCGGCATCGCTGCAGGCGCAAACGCTACGGTGTGTCGCTCTGCCACTGGAGGAACGCGAGCGGCGCCGCCGCGACCTCGCGCGCGGCGTGCTCCCGATCCTCGGGGGTGTCGATGACGCGCCAGAACCCCGCGAACGGAAATCCGTAGAGCGCGGCACCCGCGGCGAGCATCGCCGGGTAGGTGTCGTGGGTGATGCTGAAGGCGCCCCCCGCCGGCATGAAGCGGAACACCTCCGGCGACAGCACGTGGACGCCTGCGAACATGTACGCGGCGAGCGACGCAGGGGCGTCGGCGGGCACGCCGAGAAAACGGCGAATGCGATGCTCGCCGTCGATCGCGATCTCGCCGTAGCGTGCCTGCGCCGGATCCTGCCGAAGGACGAGCGTCGCGGCCGCGCGCTTCCCGCGATGCGCCGCAATGACCCGGTCGAGCGCCAGGTCGAGGATCGTGTCGCTGTTGAGCACGAGGACATCGTCGCCCGCGAGCAGCCGCTCCGCGTGCCTGATGCCGCCGCCGGTATCGAGCAGCGGATCCTCCGGCGAGTACGCGATGTGGAGACCGTGCGCGCTGCCGTCCCCGAGCGCGCGCCGGAGCGCGTCGCCGTGCCAGTGCAGGTTCACGACGACGTCGGTGATGCCGAAGTGGCGGAGCAGCGCCAGGTTGTAGGTGATCAGCGGCCGGCCGCCGACCTCCACCAGCGCCTTCGGGCGGTCGTCGGTGAGCGGGCGGAGCCGCGTGCCGAGCCCCGCCGCGAGCACCATGGCCTTCATGACGGTTGCTCGGGCCAGAGCGTCGCGAACGCGGGGGCGAGCGCGCCCGGCACCGTCACCTCGGCGAAGAAGCGCCGGCAGGTCGCGAGCACGTCCGGCAGGAACGCGAGCGGCCCCGTCTTCCCTTTGACGAGCGCAATGTAGTGAAGGCGGCCGACGACCTTGAGCGCGCGATGCAATGCGATCAGCGTATAGCGACGACGGTCGACGCCGCCTGGGCGGCCGCGCGCGCTCCAGTAGTGGGCGAGCAAGCGCGCTTCCATCGCGGGGCCGACGAGCCGCGGAGTCATTCGGTCGGTGAGGAGCGACGCTACGTCGTACTCGGGCGGCGCCAGGAACGCATCCTGGAAGTCGATGATCACCGGCGCGTCGTCGCTCCAGAGGATGTTCCAGCTGTGGTAGTCGCGGTGGCTCAGCACCGTCTCGGCCGCCGCGAGCTCGCGCGCGATCGCATCGAAGCTCTCCTGGTACCCGCGTCGCGTGGCCGCCGACAGCGTCTGCCCGAGCCGGCGCTCGACGCCCCATTCGAGATAGTGCTCGAGCTCCCAGATGAGCAGCCGCTCGTCGAGACGCTGCTTGAAGGCGATGCTCGACCGCGGTTCGTACCGGGTACCGCGTTCGTGGAGGACGAGCACGGTGTCGATCGCGCGTCGGTAGAGCTCCTCGGCGCGACCCGGTTCCGCGGCGACGGCATCCCAGAGCACGACGTCGCCGGCGTCCTCCATCAGCAGGAGACCGCGGTCGACCGCGGCGACGTACATCTCAGGAACCGGTGCGCCGATCGCGGCGAGCAGACGGTGCACGTCGAGGAACGGCAGCTCGACGAGCGGCTCCGGAAACACCCCGAGCTCCTCGGAGCTGAGCGGCAGGCCGCTGCCGGCAAGGACCATCACGACCATGGTCGTCGGCGCGCCGCCGCCCGCGAGCGTCGCGCGCAGATACCGCCGCGCCGAGAAGTCTCCCGCGAGGTGCACGACGTCGGCGAGATGCGCACCCGGCCACCGTTCGCGTACGAGGCTCGCAATGGCCGGTGTGAGCTCGTCGTTCATCGTCGTCGTGCGTCACCAATGACGTGCGTCGGCGCAGGGTGCAACCTTGACATGCGACAGACCATCGGCATAACGGGGGGCGCCGCGCGGACCTAGCTGCGCGGGGTCACGGGTTTTCGCGGGGGCTCGCAGTGCTGGACCAATACATCGGCGTCGTATTCACGTTCGCGCTCGGCGCCGTGATCGTCCTCGGGATGGTCTCCGCCAGCATGATTTTTGGCGTTCGCAGCAAGTCGCGTCGCGCCGCCAAGGACGAGGTCTTCGAGTGCGGTAACCCGTCCTCCGGTCCCGCCCGCGGGCGCTTCTCCGTCCACTTCTATTTGGTCGCCATCCTCTTCATCATCTTCGACGTCGAGGTGGTGTTCATGTACCCGTGGGCGATCGTGTTCCGGCAGCTCGGCGTGCCGGGCCTGGTCGAGATGCTCACCTTCGTCGCCATCCTCGGGTTTGGTCTCGCCTATGTCTGGAAACGCGGGGCGCTCGCGTGGGATTGATCGAAGTCGGGATCGCGGCGGCCAAAGCCTTCGCCGTCTTGATGCTGGTGCTCCACATGAGCGCCATCCTGCTCTGGGTCGAGCGCAAGGGCAGCGCGCTCATCCAGGACCGCATCGGGGCCAATCGCGCCAACATCTTCGGCGTGATGCCGTTCAACTTCGGCCTCCTCAATACGCTGATCGCAGATCCGCTGAAGCTCATTACCAAGGAGGACGTCGTCCCCGCCGGCGCCGATAAGCTCCTCCACTTCCTGGCGCCCTTCCTCGCGGTGTTTCCCGTGATGGTGACGTTCGCCGCGGTGCCCTTCGGGGATCAGCTCGTGATCGGCGACTACACCATCAACCTGCAAGTCGCCGATCTCGACATCGGCATCCTCTACGTGCTCGCGATGTCGTCGCTCGCTGTGTACGGCGTGGTGCTCGCCGGGTGGGCGTCGAACAGCCGCTGGGCGCTCCTCGGCGGCATCCGCGGCGCGGCGCAGATGATCTCGTACGAGATCGCGATGGGTCTGGCGCTGATCGGGGCGGTCATGACGTTCGGCACGCTGGACATGCAGGCGATCGCGCGGGCGCAGGGCCACCACTTCTACGGCGTCATCCCCGCGTGGGGCATCATCTATCAGCCGCTCGGCTTCCTGATCTTCTTGATCGCCGGTATCGCCGAGAGCAAGCGCGTGCCGTTCGACTTGCCGGAAGGCGAGTCCGAGCTCATCAGCGGCTACTTCACCGAGTACTCCGGCATGAAGCAGGCGGCGTTCATGCTGAGCGACTTCGCCGAGAGCGTCGTCGTCGCGGGACTCGCGACCACGCTCTTCTTCGGCGCCTGGCAGGTGCCGTTCCTGTTTCGGGACGGCTTTCACTTCCCGGGCGGCGTCATCGTCGCGCTGCCGCATCTCGCGGTTGTGGCAATGCAGATCGCGAGCTTCACGATCAAGGTCTTCCTGCTCTGCGTCTTCCAGATTCTCGTGCGCTGGACGCTCCCGCGCTACCGCTACGACCAGGTGATGGACCTCGGCTGGAAGTACCTGCTGCCGCTCGCGCTCGCCAACATGTTGGTGACCGGCATCGTCATCGTGATGCTGGGCTGATGGGCATGGGGGCGGCTCTCTTCCTCGTGCTCGCCGTGCTGACCGTCGTGTCGGCGCTCGGCGTCGTGTTGCACCCGAACCCGGTGAAGAGCGCGCTCGCGCTCATCGTCACGCTCTTCCTCCTCGCGGTCGTGTTCGTCCTGCTCGAGGCCCACATGATCGCGGCACTCCAGATCATCGTCTACGCGGGCGCGATCATGGTGCTCTTCCTGTTCGTCATCATGTTGCTCAATCTCCAGTCGGAGGACCCGGAGCGCGGCCGACGCCGGTTCGTGCTGCGGGGGCTCGCGTGGGCGGGCGGCGTACTGCTCGCCGTCGAGCTCGCGCTGCTGACGCGCGGAGCGCCGGTCGGCAGGCCGGGTGCGGCGCCGGAGGGCTACGGGACGGCGCAGAGCGTCGCCCAGAGCCTCTTCACCGACTTCCTGCTGCCGTTCGAGCTCACCTCGATCTTGCTGCTCGTCGCGGTGGTGGGTGCCGTGGTGCTCGCGCAAAAGCAAAGGCGGCCGACCATCTCATGATCGTCCCGACGGAATGGGTGTTGATGTTGTCGGCGGTGCTCTTCGCGATCGGCGTCGTCGGCGTGCTGGTGCGCCGGAACGTGATCGTCATTTTCATGGCGATCGAGCTCATGCTGAACGCGGTGAACCTGAGCTTCGTCGCGCTCGCGCGGAGCCGCGGCGCGGTGGACGGGCAGGTGGTCGTGTTCTTCGTGATGACAGTCGCCGCCGCCGAGGCCGCCGTCGGCCTCGCGATCATCATCGCGTCCTTCCGCAACCGGACGACGGTCAACGCCGACGAGCTGGCGTTGCTGCGCGGGTGATCTGATGCCCGAAGCCCACGCCGCCGCCGAGGCCGTCATCATCCACTCCCAGGTGCTGTGGCTGATCCCGTTCTTCCCGCTCCTCGGGTTCCTGATCGCGGTCGCCGCGGTGAATGCGCCGAATATCGTGAAGATCACGTCGCCGCTCGCGGTGCTGGCGTCGTTCCTCGTAGCGCTCGCGTCGGTCGTGACCGTCGCCGGCGCACCCGAGGGCGCGCGGCTCGCGCAGACCCTCTATACGTGGATGGCCGCCGGACCCTTTCACGCCGACATCGCATTCCGCATCGACGCGCTCTCGGCGGTCATGGTGCTGATCGTGACCGGCGTCGGATTTCTCATCCACGTCTATTCGGTCGGCTACATGGGGCACGACGAGAGCTGCTCGCGCTTCTTCGCGTACCTGAACCTCTTCATGTTCGCGATGCTGCTGCTCGTGCTCGGCGACAACCTGCTGGTGTTGTTCGTCGGCTGGGAGGGCGTCGGGCTCTGCTCGTACCTGCTCATCGGCTTCTGGTACGCGGAGGACGCCAACGCCGCCGCCGGCAAAAAGGCGTTCATCGTGAACCGCGTCGGCGACATGGGCTTCGTGCTCGGATTGTTCTTGCTGACGTGGAGCCTGGCGCCCGCGGCGGGCGGAACCCTGAGTCTCGACTTCGCTCACATCCAGGCGCACGCCGCGAGCCTCGCCCCGGCGACCGCCACCGCGATCGCGCTGCTGTTGCTCGTCGGCGCAGCCGGCAAGTCGGCGCAGCTGCCGTTGTACGTCTGGCTTCCCGACGCCATGGCCGGTCCGACCCCGGTTTCGGCGCTGATCCACGCCGCGACGATGGTGACCGCGGGCATCTACATGATCGCCCGCCTGAACGTCGTCTTCGCGTTGAGCCCGACGGCCATGCAGGTCGTGGCGGTGCTCGGCGCGCTGACCGCGCTCTTCGCCGCGACCATCGCGCTCGTGCAGACCGACATCAAGAAGGTGCTCGCGTACTCGACCGTGAGCCAGCTCGGCTTCATGGTGCTGGCGCTCGGCGTCGGTGCGTTCGCGACGGCGATCTTCCACGTCATGACCCACGCGTTCTTCAAGGCGCTTCTCTTCCTCGGCGCGGGCAGCGTGATCCACGGCATGAGCGGCGAGCAGGACGTTCAGAAGATGGGCGGGCTCCGCACCAAGATGCCGATCACGTTCTGGACGTTCCTGATCGGGACGCTCGCGATCGCCGGCGCGCCCGGGCTCGCCGGGTTCTTCAGCAAGGACGAGATCCTTTGGCACACGTGGTCGAGCGGCCACACGGTGCTGTGGCTGATCGCGACGATCACCGCGACCCTCACCGCCTTCTACATGTTCCGGCTGCTCTTCCTGACCTTCTTCGGCGAGATCCGCGCCGATCACGACGTCGCCCACCACGTCCACGAGTCGCCTCCGGTGATGACGATCCCGCTCGGGGTCCTCGCGCTGCTTTCCATGGTCGGGGGCTGGGTCGGCCTTCCCCATCACTGGCTCTGGGGCAACCCGCTCGGCGAGTTCCTGGCGCCGGTCACGGGACACCCCCACGCGGCCGAGCACGGCGTCCTCGGTGAGGGCGCGCTCATGCTGATCGCAACGGTACTCGCCATCGCCGGCGCCACCGTCGCGTACGTCTTCTACATCCGCATGCCCGGCCTCCCGATGGTGCTGAGCTGGCGGCTTCGCCGCGTCTACGAGCTGCTGCTCGACAAGTATCGGATCGACGAGCTCTACAACGCGATCATCGTCGCGCCGTACGTCCGGCTGTCGACGTTCCTCTGGAAGATCGTCGATCAGGAGCTGATCGACGGTTTCGTGAACGGGCTCGCGGGCGCCGTCGGGGCCAACGGCCGCCTCTGGCGGCAGGCCCAGACCGGCAACGTGCAGCACTACGCGCTCGCCTTCCTCGGCGGCGTCGTGCTCGTGCTCGCCTACTACGTGATGCGATGAGCGGCCTCGAGGGCGCCCCGCCGAGTGGCAACGTGCTGCTGAGCCTCATCGTGTGGACGCCGATGATCGGCGCCTTCCTCGTGTTGCTGCTGCCGCGCGAGCAGGTCGACGGCGCCAAGCGCGCCGCGTTCGCGTTCTCGCTGGTGACGTTCTTCCTGTCGTTGGCGCTGTGGGCCGGGTTTCTTCCGGAGTACGCGGACTTCCAGTACCTCGAGCAGAAGCCGTGGATCCCCGACTGGGGCATCCAGTACCTGATCGGCGTCGACGGGGTGAGCCTGTTCCTGGTGCTCCTCACCACGTTTCTCACGCCGATCGTGATCCTGTTCTCGTTCGGCGACGTGCAGAAGCATGTGAAGGAATACTTCTTCTTCATGCTGATGCTCGAGACCGGGATGATCGGCGCGTTCGTCGCGCTCGACCTCTTCCTCTTCTACGTCTTCTGGGAGCTGATGCTCGTGCCGATGTATTTCATCATCGGCATCTGGGGCGGGCAGCGCCGCGTCTACGCGTCGATCAAGTTCCTGCTCTACACGCTCACGGCGAGCCTGCTCATGCTGCTCGCTATTCTCTACCTCGTCGGCGCCCACGTGCGGGCCGGCGCGCCGACGACCTTCGACGTCCGTCTGCTCTACGACGTCGCGCTCACGCCGATCGAGCAGGGCTGGCTCTTCGCCGCGTTCGCGCTGGCGTTCGCGGTCAAGGTGCCGATGTTCCCCCTCCACACCTGGCTCCCCGACGCGCACGTCGAGGCGCCGACCGGTGGCTCGGTGATCCTCGCCGGCGTCATGCTGAAGCTCGGGACCTACGGTTTCCTCCGCTTCGCAATGCCGCTCTTCCCCGTGGCAACGGCGGCAGCGACGCCCTTCATGCTCGGCCTCGCCGTGGTCGGCATCATTTACGGCGCGATGGTCGCGATGGTGCAGCCGGACCTGAAGAAGCTCGTCGCGTACTCGTCGGTCTCGCACCTCGGTTTCGTCATGCTCGGCCTCTTCTCGGTGAACCAGATGGGCGTCGAGGGCGCCATCTATCAAATGCTGAACCACGGGCTCTCCACCGGTGCGCTGTTTCTCATGGTCGGCATGATCTACGAGCGTCGCCACACCCGGCAGATCGCCGAGTTCGGCGGGCTCTGGAAGCCAATCCCGCGCTGGGCGGCCGTCTTCCTGATCGTGACGTTCTCGTCGGTCGGGCTGCCAGGTCTGAACGGCTTCGTCGGCGAGTTCCTGATCCTGCTCGGGGCGTTCGGTCAGAGCCGCACCGCGACCGTCCTCGCGTCGAGTGGCCTCATCCTCGGCGCCGTCTACATGCTGTGGATGTTCCAGCGCGTCGTCTTCGGTCCCGTGCGGCACGAGGAGAACCTAAAGCTCGAGGACCTGCGCCCGCGTGAGATCGCAGTGTTGGCGCCGGTCGTCGCGATGATCGTCGTGATGGGGATCTATCCCGCGCCGTTCCTGCGGACGATGGAGCCCTCGGTGAAGGCGCTCCTCGCGCGCATAGCGAAGCATCAGCCGAGTCCAGTCGCCGTCGAGGACCACCACGCGCACGCGCAGCCGACGAAGCGGGGAGGGGGCGGCTGATGGAAGTGTTGACGCTGCCGCCCATCAACTGGTTCGCCGTCGTGCCCGTCGGCCTGGTGACGTTGCTCGGGCTCGTGCTCCTCGCTCTCGGCCTCTACGTCGACGACGACGAGTCGCTCGGCTGGGTGGCGCTCGTTGGGCTCGTGATCAGCGCGATCGCCACCGCGTGCCTCGCCGCCGGCGAGAAGGCCACCACCTTCAACGGCACCTTCGCGCTCGACGGCTACGCGATCTTCTTCGACGTGCTCTTCATCGTGGCTGGGATCGTCGTCGTGTTGATGTCGATGACCTACCTCGAAGGCACCGGCATCCCGGCCGGCGACTACTACGGCCTCGTGAGCTTCGCGATCGTCGGCATGATCGTGATGGCGTCGGGGACGGACCTCATCGTCATCTTCCTCGGGCTCGAGGTGATGTCGATCAGCGTCTACGTGCTCGCGGGCGCATGGCGGACGCAGCGCCGCTCGAACGAAGCGGCAATGAAGTATTTCCTGCTCGGCGCGTTCGCGACCGGGTTCCTGCTGTACGGGATCGCGCTCATCTACGGAGCGACGGGCTCCTTTCGCCTGGATCAGATCGCGGCGGCCGTGGCGGATACGCAGAACCGCACGATGCTGCTCACCGGCGTCGCGATGCTGATCGTCGCGTTCGGCTTCAAGGTCGCCGCGGTGCCCTTCCACATGTGGACGCCGGACGTCTACGAGGGCGCGCCGACGACGGTCACCGCCCTCATGGCGGTCGCGGTGAAGGCCGCCGGCTTCGCCGCGTTCGTCCGCATCTTCCTGCACGGCCTCGGCGGTCTCCACGCCGACTGGTCGGTGCTGCTCTGGGTGATCGCGGCGCTCACGATGACCGTCGGCAACGTGCTGGCCCTCGCACAGACGAGCGTGAAGCGGATGCTGGCGTACTCGAGCATCGCGCACGCCGGTTACATTCTGGTAGCGCTGGTCGCGTCGGGCGCCGCCGGCGGCATCGCGGCGCTCTTCTATCTGCTCGTCTACTCGTTCATGACGCTCGGCGCGTTCGGCGTCGTTGCGGCGCTCGGCTCGGTCGGCGATCCCAACGAGACCCTCGACGACTATGCTGGCCTCGGCTTCCGCCGTCCGCTCCTCGGCGTCACCATGACGATCTTCATGCTGTCGCTGACCGGCATCCCGCCGCTCGCGGGCTTCGCCGGCAAGCTCTACATCTTCACCGCCGCGATCCGCGAGGGGTACTACGTGCTCGCCGTAATCGGTGTCCTCAACAGCGCGATCTCCGCCGCGTACTACGTCCGGGTGCTGATCGCGATGTATCTGACGCCGGGCGCCGAGGATCCGGGCCGCGTCGCGCGCCAGCCGTACCTGATCACGTCGATCGTGCTCTCCGCCGTGATGACGGTGATCGTCGGTGTCTTTCCCGCGATCTGGATGCAGCTCGCGCGCATGGGATTCCTCTCGCTGTAGTCACGCGGTACCGCCTCACGCGCGCGCGATCGTCCAGAGCCCGATCGCGATGAAGCCGGCGCCCGCGAGCCACGACAGCACGCGCGGGCTCACGTATTGCGCGACGACGCCGCCGAGCGCGACCCCGATCGCCGACGTCACGACGAGCGCCGCCGCGGCGCCGAGGAAGACCGTGACCTTCGAGTGCTCGGCGTCGGCCGCGTAGAGGAACGTCGCGAGCTGGGTCTTGTCGCCGAGCTCGGCGAGGAAGACCGTCGTGAAGACGGTCAGAAAGAATCGGAGATCCATCGTCGGGCTACCTCGTGGCAGGGCCGCGCCCGGGGTCGAGCGCCGCGAGGAGGCCGTAGAGAGTGCGGTTGACCGGGGTCGGGACCCCGACGGCCTCGCCGAACCGGATGACGGCGCCGTTGATCGCGTCGTGCTCGAGGCGACGACCGCGCTCGAGATCCTGCAGCATCGAGGTGCGGAGCGTCCCGAGATGCTCACGCGAGAACGCGAGGGTCGTCTCGACTCGCGCCGGGTCGACGAGGATGCCTTGCGCTCGGGCGACCGCGACCACCTCGTGCATGGCGGCGCGCAGCACGTCGGCCGTCGCGTCGAGGTTGGCGGCCTGGCCGGCGGTCGTGTGGGTGATGGCCGTCACCGCGTTGTGCGCGGCGTTCCACATGAGCTTCCCCCAGAGCGCGGCCTGAATGTCGCGGGTCATGCGGTGCCGGATGCCGGCCCCGGTCAGGAGCGTCGCGAGGTTCCGCCCACGCGGGCTCTCGTGACCCGTCATCTCGCCGAAGAAGATCGTCCCCTCGGCGACGTGGCGGACGGCGCCGGGCGCCGTGAGCTCGGCCCCGATCTCGGTCATGGCGCCCATGAGCGGCGGGAGGTCGAGCTCCGCCGCGAGCAGCGACTCGTTCTCGACCCCGTTCTGCAGCGACAGCACGACGGCGTCCTCGCGCACGACCGGCGCGATCTGCCGCGCGACCGCTGCGGTGTCGTACGACTTGACGGTGACGAGCACGAGCCCGAACGGCTCGAGCCCGTCGACGCGGTCGACTGCGGTGATGCGCGAAAGGTGGAAATCGCCGTCGACGCTCTCGACGGTGAGCCCGGCCGACTGGAGCGCTGCGAGGTTCGCACCGCGTGCGAGGAAGACGACGTCGTACCCGGCCCGGGCGAGTCCGGCGCCGAAAAAGCCGCCGACGCCGCCCGTGCCGGCGATCAGGATGCGCACGGAATCAGAACTTCACCTGCGGCACCTGCTTCGCCGACTCCGGTGCCTCGAAGTACTTCTGCTCGGTGAAGCCGAGGGCCTTCGCGGTGATCACCGCGGGGAAGCTCTTGGTGAGGGTGTTGTACTCCTGGACGACCTCGTTGTAGCGCCGCCGTTCGGTCGCGATCCGGTTCTCGGTGCCTGCGAGCTCGTCCGAGAGTCGGTTGAACTGCGTGTCGGCCTTCAAGTTGGGGTAGTTCTCGGCGAGCGCGAGCAGGCGCGAAAGCGCCGATGACAGCTCGCCCGACGCGGCGATCTTTTCGTCCCGCGAGCCGCCGGCCGCGAGCATGCGGGCACGGGCGTTCGCAACGGCTTCGAAGATGCCCTTCTCGTGCGCCGCGTAGCCTTTGGTCACCTCGATCAGGTTCGGGATCAGGTCGTTCCGGCGCTGCAACTGGTTCTCGACCTGCGCCCAGGCACCGTCGATCGCCTCGCGCAGACTGACCAGTCGATTGTAGCTGCAGCCCGAAAGCGACAGGGCAACCAGCGTCAGGGTGACCGTCGTCGTGAGCATCGTGCGTGCACGCGTCATGATGTCTCCTCCTTGAAGTGAGTTACCACTTGCCGCCGGCGCCGCCGCCGCCGAAGCTGCCGCCACCGAATCCGCCGAACCCACCGCCGCCGCTCCCCCCGAACCCGCCGCCGCCGAACGTGCCACCCCACATCGGCGGGCCGACGTCCCACGAACGGCGCCGCCGCGTCCTGGAAGCGCCCGGCGGGCCGTTCGACGAGAAGAAATACGGTCCGAGGATGATCAACAGGATGATGGCGAGGATGATGACGTCGCCGGTCGTGAAACGGCGGGGCGCGGGTCCGTCGGGCGACGGCGAGCCGGTGAGCTCGACGTTGTACTCGCGCGCGATGATCGCCGCCATGCGGTCGACGCCGGCCTCGATGCCGGCCGCGAGGTTCCCCTCGCGGAACTTGGGAACGATGGTGCGGTCGCGGATCTCGCCGACGAGCCCGTCGGGGAGCGCGCCCTCGATGCCGTAGCCGGTCGCGATGAATAGCTCGCGGTCCTCGACCGCGATCAGAAAGAGCACGCCGTTGTCCTTGGAGGGGTCGCCGGGCTTCCAGGCTTCCGCCAGGCGGACGGCGCGCTCCGGCACCGGGTCGGGCTGCGTCGTCGGGACCGTCACGACGGCGATCTCGGAGCCGGTCTTCTGCTTCAGCTCGCGGATCCGGTCGGTGAGGCGCTTTTCGGTCGCCGGGTCGATCATTCCGGCAAAGTCGGAGACGAAGCCGAGCGGTGAAGGCAACGGCGCGGGCGCCGCCGCAGCCGACGCCCCCGCAAGCGCCACGAGTACGCACGCGAGCCGCAGCCGCCGGACGGTGTTCATTCGCTCGCGGTCCCGTCGGCGAGGAGTGCCAGCCCCTCGATCTCGTCCAGGTACTCGGCGAAGCGGTTCTCGATCGCACCCGGATCGTGGCGGGTGGCGAGGATCTCGAGCACGGGCAGCGCGCGCCCGAAGGTGCGGGTGAAGGCCGCGACCGCTTCGGCCTCGCGCGGCTCCCACGCAACCCCGCGGAGAAACAGCAGCCCGCGCATCACGTGGAGGAACGTCTTCCGGGAGTCGAGCATCAGCTCGCGCACCTCGGTCGTCGAGCCGGCGAGCTCGAGATAGAGCGCGCGGAGGCGGACCAGCTTGCCCTTGGCCTCGCGCTCGCACTCGAGGCGGACGTTGGCCGGCGCGACGACGATGCTGGTGAAGAGGTCGTCGCCTGCGAGCGTCCGGTGGCGGCTCTGGATGTCGAGCATCTCGAGCGGGAAGACGTCGAGCGACCGGCTCAAGTCGGATGGTGCGAGCAAGAGAGGAGCGGCCACCCGCTCGCCGCGCCAGCGCGCATACCATTGAGCGACGCGTTGCAGGTGCGCGAACGTCACCGGCTCGGCGACGGCGGCGAAGTTCACGTCGGAACGCTCGGGACGGAAGTCGGAGTGGCCCGCGCTGCCGTACACGACGACGGTGCGCAGCGCCGATCCGAAGGCCGCCGCCAGCTCGGCTCCCGCTTCGCTGACGATGCGCTCGGGCGTGATCCGCCGCGCCATGGTTGGCGGATGATAGGGCCCGTACCCGAGGGGCGCAAGGTCGCTCGCAAGATCGGTCGCCGTGGTGGTCGCCGCGTGGGCGAGCTGGTAAGAGCGCCGCGCGCTCGCGAGCGCAATCACCGGCGCGGGAGGAACGGATGGCGACGAAGCCGACACACGTGATGGCGATCGACCAGGGAACGACGGGGTCCACGGTGCTCGTGTTCGACCGTCGCGGTCGCATCGCGGGCCGCGCCTACTCCGAGTTCCGCCAGCACTATCCGAAGCCCGGCTGGGTCGAGCACGACGCCGAGGAGATCTGGCGGGTGACGCTCGCGGTCGCGCGCCAGGGGATCCGGAAGGCACGGATCAAGGCCGGCGCGCTCGCGGCGATCGGCATCACGAACCAACGGGAGACGACGGTCGTGTGGGATCGCCGCACCGGTCAGCCGATCCATCGCGCGATCGTGTGGCAGGACCGGCGGACCGCATCTGTCTGCGCGGGCCTCAAGGACGAGGGGGCCGAGGCCGAGGTGCGCGCCAAGACCGGGCTCGTTCTCGACCCCTACTTCTCGGCGACGAAGGTGGCGTGGATCCTCGACAACGTCCGCGGCGCACGCGCGCGGGCGGCGGCCGGCGACCTCGTCTTCGGCACCATCGACAGCTGGCTCGTGTGGAAGCTCACGGCCGGCAAGGTGCACGTGACCGACCCGACCAACGCGTCGCGGACGCTGCTCTACAACATCCACGGCCGCGGCTGGGATCCCGAGCTCCTGCGGCTCTTCGACGTGCCGATGGCGATGGTGCCCGAGGTGCGGCCGTCGAGCGGCGTCATCGGCGAGACCGAGCCGCGCCTGCTCGGCGCGCCGGTCCTGATCGCGGGCATCGCCGGCGATCAGCAGGCGGCGCTCTTCGGGCAGGGCTGCTTCGCGCCCGGCATGGTGAAGAACACGTACGGCACCGGCTGCTTCGTGCTGATGCAGACCGGCAGCGAGGCCGTCGCGTCGGAGCGCGGGCTCGTGACGACGATCGCGTGCGGCGCCGGCGGCGCGCCGACCTATGCGCTCGAAGGCTCGGTGTTCATCGCGGGTGCCGTCGTGCAGTGGCTCCGCGACGGCCTCAAGATCCTCAAGAACGCCGGGGAGAGCGAAGCCATGGCGCGGAAAGTGAAGTCGAGCCTCGGCGTGTACGTCGTCCCAGCGTTCGTCGGGCTCGGCGCCCCGTACTGGGACCCCGATGCACGGGGGGCGATCCTCGGGCTCACGCGCGGCGTCGAGCGCGAGCATGTGGTGCGGGCCGCGCTCGAGTCGCTCGCCTTCCAGACCCGTGACGTCGTCGAGACGATGGCCGCCGACGCGAGCAAGCCGATCGCGGCGCTCCGCGTCGACGGCGGCGCCGCCGCCAACGACTTTCTGATGCAGTTCCAGGCCGACGTCCTCGGGACCACCGTCGATCGCCCGAAGGTCGTCGAGACGACCGCGACCGGCGCGGCCTTTCTCGCCGGTCTCGGCACGAGCTTCTGGACGCAGGCGGAGCTGGAGCGGGTCCGCGCCGTCGACAAGGTATTCAAGCCGAAGATGAAGTCCGAGGAGCGCGAGGCGGCATACGCGGGATGGAAGGACGCGGTCGTGCGGGTGCGGAGCACGAGGGGGGCGTGATCCGATGCGGCGCGTCGACGAGGCGCGCCACGGCGATGCGCGCACCATCGCGTGAGGCTCGCGTCCGATTTCGGATGACTTGGACGCGGCCGCTCTGCTAGACGAGCCGCGTGCCGACCCCCTCCAGGAGATCCGTTCGCCCGAGGCTGGCCGCGGTGTTCTTCGCGGTCGTGAGCGTCGTGACCGCCGCTGGTGGCGCCGACGCCCTGACGCTGCGCCAGATGACGCTCGGCGAGCAGGTGCACGAGGCCGGCGACATCGTCCACGGCGTCGTCGCCGCCGTCGCAACGAGCCCGGACGAGTCGGGAATACTCGCGACGTGGGTGACCGTCGACGTGGCGCGCACGTTGAAGGGGGCGGCGCGCCAGCGTCTCACCTTCAAGCAGCTCGGCGGTAGCGGCGAGCCCGTTGCCGGCTCGCTCCTGCACGTCGCCGACCTGCCGGGCTACCGCGCGGGTGAAGAGGTCGTGCTGCTGCTCCGCCGGCCGAGCACGCGCGGCTTCACGAGCCCGGTCGGCCTCGCGGACGGCGTCTTTCGCGTCGAGCAGGCGGCCGGAAGCGCGCGCGTCCGGGATCCAAAAACGGCCGCGACGACGACCGAGCTCGACGCGCTGCTGCGCGCGATCGAAGCCGAGATGGCGCGGCAGCCGTGACCGCGTTCCGCCGTCTCCTGGCGTGCGTCGCGGGCGTGCTCGCGACCGTGCTCGCGGTTCCCGCGTACGCCGGCGGCCCGAACATCGTGAACGGCGCCGGCCAGCCCGTCGCGTGGCCGGGCGGTGTCGCGCCGTTCAACCCCGACCGCGGGGGGCTCGGCACCATGAGCAACGGGACCGCCACCGCCCGTCTCGTGAGCGACGCGCAGGTCTGGACCGACGTCTCCACGTCGACGGTCGTCATGTCGAACGCCGGGCAGCTGCCGGTCGACGTGAACGTCAACAACTACCCGACGTACTTCGGCATCTGCGGGGACGGCCTGAGTCCCGTCATCTACGACAACGACGGCTCGATCACCGACGACGTCTACGGGATAGGCGCCAGGGATCACATCATCGGGTTCGCGGCGATCAACTGTGGCACCTACGTGCCGCCGGAGGTGACCGAGGGCCTCGCGGTGCTGAACGGGCGTTTCCTCGACGGCGTCGACAATGCCACGAACCCAGAGCTCACCGCTGACGAGTTCGACGCGGTCATGATTCACGAGTTCGGTCACTACCTCGGCCTCGACCACTCGCAGGTCGGTCTGGCGCAGGCCTTCGACGGCAACCCCAGCAACGACGCGGCACTCGCCACCATGTTCCCGATTCTGGTGAACGGCACCGCGATGGGGACGCTGCATCTCGACGATGTCGTTGCGATCTCGGCGATCTACCCCGCCCCATCCTTCGCGACGAGTTTCGCCACGGTCACGGGCAGCGTGTTCCTGGCCGACGGCACGACGCCTTTCCAGGGTGCCAACGTCGTTGCGCGGTTGCTCACCGACCCGTTCGAGACGGCGGTCAGCCAGGTGTCGGGCGCGCGCTATGCCATCGGCCCCGCGGGCGGTCCGCCGCCTCCGGCGCTCCGTGGGCTCTACGAGCTCGCCGGCCTGCCGGCGGGCGACTACACGATCGAGATCGAAAGCGTCCATCCGAACTTCGTCGGGGGCTCGGCCGTCGGGCCGCTCAGCCCGCCGATCGCCGTTCCGGGACCGGCCGAGTTCTGGAACGGTGCGAACGAGGCCGGCACTGATCCACCCGACGTTACTGCCGACGTGGAGTCCGTGACCGTCTCCGTCGGCGTGGTCACGAGCGGGATCGACGTCCTCGTGAACGAGTATCCGCCGCCCGCGAACGACGAGTGCGTCGGCCCGACCGAGGTCGCGGCGACGCCCATAAACGACACCATCCACGCGGCGGGCGCGCCGCGCGGCGCCTT